>JAFQUN010000051.1 GCA_017408525.1 Oscillospiraceae bacterium | reverse complement strand
TCTAAGGACATCCCTCAGCTATACTACTGCTGCCCATATATGCCACGGCGCATTTTTTGGCTTCTTTTTGGGCGGGAGCAAAAAAGAAGCTCGCCGCCGGAGCGGCGAAACAAAACCCCTTTTGCAGGTACTGTATCCACAAAAATCCAAAATAGAACCACCGCCGAAAAAGGCTGCAAACTACGTTTGCAGCCTTTTCATCATCTTTTCACCATCAACTTCTTCATCGCATCTTCGATCCCGTCGACCGTCAGCGGAAACATATCAACGACCTTTTCGATCACACCGTAGCTTGCGCCCCAGTACCCACCGCTTGGTCTCGGCTCAGGGTTGAGCCATACAAGATGCGAATACTGTGCGGCGAACCGTTCCAGCCAGTCAAGCCCCGATGGCATCTGCGTGCGCGTGCGCCAGTCGTACTGCGGACCGCGCAGCTCATACATATCCATCAGTGCATCACCGACGAAGATGACCTTGTACTCGCTTGAAAAATTCTTCAAAAGCCACTCCGTCTCCACAGCCTGCGAATAGTACATCGTCGGCTCTGTGAAAACGCGCGAATAGACGCAGTTGTGGAAGTAGTAAACGTGCAGCTCTTTGAAGTGATTCGCGCTCGTCGCCGCCTGGAAAAGCATACTGCAAAGCCGCGCGTAATACTCCATCGATCCGCCCGAGTCGATGAGCATCAAGACCTTCACCGTATTCCTGCGCGGACGTTTTTTCCGAATTTCAAGCCGCCCCGCGTTGTCGCACGTTGCACGGATGGTTTCATCCACATCGAACTCCAACGGCGCATCGGACATTCGCGCCGAGTACTCCCGCAAAAGCCGGAAAGCCATCTGAAACTGGCGGATATCAAGCACATTGTCGCGCCGAAAATCACGGAACCGCCGCTCCCCCGCGACCTGAAACGCAAGGCGGTGGCGGCTCACGCCGCCGACACGAATGCCCTTTGGCGCGTGCCCGCTGTGACCGAACGTCGAATACCCACCCGTGCCGATCCAATATGACCCGCCGTTGTGTTCTTCCGTCTGTTCGGCAAGGCGCTCTTCGAACATTTTGAGGATGTCCTCGACCGTAATGTCGTCGTAGCCCTGTGAGCGCAAGAAGGCGACGAATTCCTCCGCCGCCTCGCGCGGATTTGCAAGCCAGTCCAAAAGCTCACGCGGCAGTTCCTCCTCCGGAAACGGGATATCCTTAAAAAATTCAAGGAACACCTGGTCGAAACGGTCAAAATCCGCCTCACTTTTCACAAGCACCGTGCGGCAGAGATGGTAGAATCCCGTGAGGCTGCTCCCGTGCAGTCCCTTTGCAAGCGCCTCCATCAGCGACATCCACTCACCGAGTGAAACGTGCAGCCCACGCGTGCGGAGAAGATAGAAAAAAGCAACAAACATCGCGTTCCCTCACCGCATCCGGCGCTGCATCGCGGCAACATCCTTGTCCTTTTTGAGAAGAACACCCGCAAAGGGAATCTCCTTTACAATGCGCTTTTCATCAATACCGGACAGCGTCAGCGCGCGGATCCAGTCGACCAGTTCGCTTGTTGACGGCTTCTTTTCGATCTCGCTCATCTCGCGAAGGCGATAGAAGGCATTGAGTGCCTGACCGAGCAGCGCTTCGTCGAGCGAATCGAAGTGGACGCGCACGATCGCCTCCATCTGCTCGCGCGTCGGGAAGGCGATGTAATGGAAAATGCAGCGGCGCAGGAAAGCGTCCGGCAGCTCCTTTTCCGCGTTCGACGTGATGATGACGATGGGACGGTGCTTTGCACGGATCGTCTCCTTCGTCTCGGAAATATAGAACTCCATGCGGTCAAGCTCCCAAAGAAGGTCGTTCGGAAACTCCAGATCGGCCTTATCCACCTCGTCGATCAGCAAAACGACCTGCCCGTCGGAGGAAAACGCTTCACCGAGCTTGCCGAGCTTGATATACTGCGCGATGTTGTCAACGCCGGCATTGCCGAACTGGCTGTCGTACAAACGCTGCACCACGTCATAAACGTACAGACCGTCCTGCGCCTTGGTCGTCGACTTCACGCTCCAAATGATGAGTTTTTTTCCGAGACTCTCGGCGACCGCCTGCGCGAGTATGGTCTTGCCCGTACCCGGTTCACCCTTAATGAGAAGCGGCTTTTGCAGCGCGATGGCAATGTTGACCGCGCCCAGCAGCTCCGCCGACGCGACGTAATTTTGCGTACCGTTAAAAGAAGTGTTCATATTTTTCTCCCTGCTTTATTCAAAAGTGATCTGCCCTACCGTGCGCTCGAAGATCGCCGTGTCGTACAGCGTCTTTGCCGC
>JAFQUN010000050.1 GCA_017408525.1 Oscillospiraceae bacterium | reverse complement strand
GCCCCACCGTGGCAGTTCCCATGTAGGCACAGGCGGCAATGCGCTGCACTCTGCCGTAGTTTTTCTCGCCCCAATTGTAACCGAGCGCGGGAGAGAGCGAATCGGCAATGCCGTATAAAAGCGGCCAGCAAAGATCGCTCGCATACATCAAAATGGCATACACGGCAACGGCGGTCTGGCCGCCGCCCTCGCCAAGCAACTCGCCGCCAACGGTCATCAGTGAAATATTCATTAAGATCGAGGTGACACGGCCGGAAATATTGCTGAGAAACACAGGCGAGCCGCAGGCCGCGATCTGCTTGACCATCGCCAGCGAAAAGCGCGGTCGCGTCAGGCGCAGAAGCGCTTTTTTCATGACGAACGGCGCCATCGCCACCAGGGCGGCCACGCACATGGAGAGCGAGGTCGCAAGCGCCGAACCCACAACGTCCATTCCGCAAACGAGAAGGAAAAACGTGAGAAGCGCCAGCGTCAGAAGATTACAGCCGATGTTGATCGCCATGCTCGTTTTGACAAAGCCGCTGATGCGCAGATAGTTGTCCATGGCAAAAAAGAGAGAGGCCAGCGGACTGCAAAGCGCGGCGGTGCGCAAATATCGCACGGAGGTGTCAAGGAGGAGGTCATCTGCGCCCATCAGACGGGAGAGCGGCTCTGCCGCAAAAAACATGACCGTTCCCATGATAACAGACACGCAGAAGATCATCACGACCGAGGAAGAAAAGACGTTGTAGGCGGTCTTGTGATCGTTCTTTCCAAGCGCGATTGAGATAGGGGCGGAGGCACCCACGCCGATCAGATCGGCCAGCGAAAAGTTGATCATGACCAGCGGCATGGCAATGTTCACCGCCGCAAAAGCGCCCTCACCCAGGATCTGGCCGATGAAGATGCCCTCGATGATGCTGTATACCGACATGGCAAACATACTGATCATGCCCGGCATTGCCACAATAAAAAACAAACGCCACGGCGACATGGTGGCATACATTTCTTCGGTTTTTGATCTCATACCCGAACCTCCGCATCTGTTTTCACTGCTTTGTCATACCTGTGCATTATAGTGCAAAACCGTGCAAATGTCAATAGGCTTTTCACCTGATATGCAGAGCACCTTAAAAAAGAAAGGCGCACCTTTTTATCGGCGTGCCTTTCAGGTCTTTTTATCGAAACGGCTTCTGCAGACGCGACAATGCACAACGATCCGCCCCTTGCCCCGCGGTACGCGTTGCCACGCCTTGCAGGATGGGCAACGGAAATATTTGTACTGCTTGCGTTCCTTCCATTGCAGCTTTTTTATTCTGAGAAGCTCAACAAAGCGCGCGTTTTCTCTTTGGCGCTTGTACAGATTCCGCGACAAGATGCGAAAATACGCATAGAAAAAGCCGATCCATGCAAGTGAGAGAAACGTATAGCGGAGCCATACAAGAGGGATGAAGGTGCCGATCAGCATCAGGATAAAGGAGGATGTCAGAACGGCTCCGGCGCACGCATCAAGCCCGTTTCTGCCGATAAAAAAGCGTTGGATCCGATATTTCATAAGCCCCTCCCGTTTTTGAAAGCTGTATTCAGTATACAACACACTTGTGGCACGCAAAGGAACGGTTTGTAAATTTTTCTGCTTGCTTGACACCTGCCCCCTCTCATGCTATAATAATCAAAAGAACAAAAATCGGAGGCATGCTATGCATTACGAATACAAAACGAGGAGTACCTGTGCGCGGGCGATCCGCTTCGATATAGAGGGAAATACCGTTCGTAACATCACCTTTGAGGGTGGGTGCAACGGAAATCTGAAGGCGATTTCAAAGCTCCTTGAGGGCGCAACGGTAGAAATGATTGAGGAAAAGCTGCGCGGCAATACCTGCGGCGGCCGTCCGACCTCCTGTGCCGATCAGCTTGCCATTGCCGTGGGCCTTGCCTATCGGGAAATGAAGGGCGAGTAATTCTTCCTTATAAAAAGAACACCCGTCGCAACAGGCCTGTTGCGACGGGTGTTCTTTTTATAAGG
>JAFQUN010000049.1 GCA_017408525.1 Oscillospiraceae bacterium | reverse complement strand
AGGGGTTGCACCCGCAAACCCGCATGGCGCAAGGGTTTGCGGCGTTTTCAGGTGCTAACAGATGCGCACAAAAATCAACAAAGGAAAGTCTTTGCCAACGACTCGAAATCAGTTTGGGAGCAATCCCACGTGGGTTCGAATCCCACCCGCTGCGCCAAAAGAGCAGAACACCAGCCGGAGGTTGGTGTTCTGCTCTTTTGCGCCTTTAGCGGGTGAAGATGAGAAAAAGGGCGGCGCGTCCGCAGACGCGCAAAAAGGCTGCCGGTGGCAGGCTTTTTAGCCCGCGGGTAGAATCCCACCCGCTGCGCCAAAAAAGGAACACGCCAACCGGAGGTTGGCGTGTTCCTTTTTTGAGTTCCTTCGGGAAGCTCCTTTTAGTGGGTCTACAGTTATTTTTACCGCTCGCCTCTGCACCAGCTGTCAAACCCTGGCGGGACGGCAGTAAAGCGCAGAAGCCAGCCATTGTCCATCTTTGACATAACCTTGCAGTAAAGCTCCCCTCCGGCTTCGAGCTGCAGATTATCAAACCGCACGATCGGCGCATCCGTTTCCATGATGGCACCTGCTTTTGACAAAGCGGTAAGCCGCCCTGCACTTGGATTCAGATCGTTGTGCTTATCACGGATCACCAGGAACAATACATCCCGTGGTATCTCGAGCGGTTCGGGTGATTCGATGTACTGTTTGCAGGAGAGGGTATATTCTCCGCCGATCCCCGTTATATGTGAGAGAACCAGCGGCTCCCGCACACCCTTCGGAAACACGGTTTGCTCCTGCTCAACTTCCAGCGGCTCGGAAATAAGCGCTCTTGTTGTCGGAGACACCAGCACCTGCCCGCCCACGCTGTAGCTTTCGATCCGACCGGCGAGATTTACATGGCTGCCCACCACACCGTACTTGGTATGCCTTTCCGATCCGATGTTGCCCACAATGACCTCACCGGTATTCACGCCGATGCCCATTTCCAAAAGCGGATATCCGCGCTCGGCATTCCACGCGTTGACAAAGTCCATTCTTGCCTGCATCGCTACCGCAGCCGCTACGGCGTCTGCGGCGTGCCGGTCAGAGGCAAGCGGTGCCCCAAAGATCGCCATAATGCCGTCGCCGATGAACTCAATGACAGTACCCTTATAGCGCCGGATGACTTCCGTCATTTCACCAAGGTAATGATTGAGCATGGCGATAATGTCCTGCGCCTCCATACGCTCACTTATGGCGGTAAAGCCTCGCAGGTCACTCAGCAGGATCGTGACCGTCCGCTTCTTTCCGCCCAGAGCAAGCCCGTTTGGTGTCTCCAGAAGCTGTCGAACGATCTCATCGGAGAGGAAACGCCCGAATGTCTCATTGAGCAGCTTGTTGCGAAGCTCCAATTGGGTGTTGAGCGCTTTGATCTGTTCCATGACCTTGACTGTGTCCCGCAGCTCCGTCAGCTCGCTGATATCGCTGATCACAACGACAACGCCGATCTTCTCGCTGCCGTCACGCAGATAGGAGGTGGTGACATGGAGCTGGCGTGCATGCTTTTCGGTAACGTAAGGCACAATGCTGCGGTGGGATGTTGTGGTGTCGTAGATCGCATCCAGGATGGTTTGTATGAAGGCATCTGTTCCTTCCTGACCGAAAAAACACTGCATCAGCTTTTGCCCTGTCAGTTCTTCGATGCTTCGGTCAAGGATGCGCTCGGCAGCGGGGTTTACATAACTTATCTCGCCGTCCATGCCGATCGCCATAACGCCCTCGGACATGTCGCGCATGATGCTCTCCCATATGAATTCCGCGTGCTTATCGGACATCTTTCACGCCCCCCATCCAAAGTATCCGTTCTTACCAAGGTAGGCAAGGGATTCTTCCACACCCTTGATGCCGCCGACTTCCAAAGTAGCGGGCATCGTTCGATCAAGCTGGCACCACAGAGAATGCGCAGCATTCCAGTTGACGGTGCCGCTGCCGAGAGGGAGGTGGTCGTCAAATTTTCCCATATTGTCCGAAAGGTGCAGATATGCGATGTAGGGACCCAGCCTGTCGAACCACTCCTCAAGCGGGCTGTCGGAGCAATTCGCGTGTCCGATGTCAAGACACACACGCACGCGTTCATCCGTGACATGACTCATCAGTGCCTGCAGCGGTGTTGGATCGACATCCTGACTGTTTTCCACGCAGATCATCAAATCATACTCCCGGGCAAGCTTTGTGTAGAACGCCGCACATTGTGTCGACCAATTATCAAGGTATGCGCCGCGCAAAATAGGAAAGCAGCTCGAATGGAGCACCAAATGGGTCGCACCCAATTTCCTGGCGAGAGCGCAGCTTTCCAGGCAGCGGCTTTGTGATACGCTCCGAACCTGCGGATCGTTGCTTGCCGGATTCACGTCGATAAAAGCCCCGTGCAGTGCGCGCACGCGCCCGCTTTCCAGATACCATGTCTCCGCCGTCTTTGCAAGTGCGGGGTCGGCTAAAACGTGCGGCATAAAAAATTCGATGGATTCGTAGAGCAGACCTTCCCGCTCGGCAAGTGCGCTCCACTGTTCACGGAGCGCGTATTGCGGCTGAATTTGAAAAACCATTTTTTTCATATGTCAGAAAATAATGCTCCCTTGCTCAAGGATCTCTGTTGTCTTCGCGCAATCCTCGACGAGCTTTTCGATGATCTTCTTAAACCAACCGCTCTTTTCCTTGCCGCCGATTATCTCGCTGGCAGCCTGACAGGCATCCATATAATCCTGCGTGAGCTCACGGATGCGTCTGCTCATACTCTGCATAAGCTGAATGATCGCCGCAGGGTTCTCTCTGAAATAGTCGCCGAAGTCGTCCCGTGTGATAACATACGCTTCCACATCCTCCAGCGCAACGGCTGTTGCGGTTCGGGCCATTGCCTCGATCAGACCCATTTCACCAAAAATCGCGCTCCCGTTTTCCGCACTTACATCGGTGAGGAGGCTTTGCGTGCTTTTTCCATAATCGGCGTAAATACCGACCTTTCCTTTTTGCAGGTCGTACATAAAGGCTTCATACACGCCATGGGCAAAAATAACCTCACCTTTTGAAAACTTCTTCAAGATCTTCTGCATCTTCAGTTGCCTCCTTTCACGGACGAGCGGTAAATGTCATTGTATCTTTTGAGCTTGCTTTGCAGCTCTTCGCTTTTTTCTCCGCCGGAGTCTTCCAGATCGATCGCCTCCGATATCGCTTTGCAGGCGTTCATATAATCCCGCGTCAGCTCGCGCACGCGCACGCTCATGTTCTGCATGATCGCAAGGACCTTTGCAGGTCTTTCCTTGATATAGGTGCTGAGCGTCTCGCCGGTGATGACCTCCAGCATCGTATCGTTTTCAAGTGCCACTGCCGTTGCACTGCGGGGTGCGTTGTCAACAAGCCCCATCTCGCCAAAATATTCGTTTCCCACGAGCCGCTTGAGGAGCTTTTCCTGTTTTGTGCCGTAATTGGCATAAATGCCGACAGAACCCCAGTGAACGTCATACATACATTTTGCTTCGTCGCCCTGACTGAAAATGATCTCACCTTTTTTGTATGTCTGAATTTCCCGATTGATCGTTTCCATGGTTTGCTTCCTGCCTTTCATTTTTTATTCATCGCCCGCGCCGCCTGCAAAGACTGCGGTGCAAGTGTTGGCTCACGCTTCCTCCTGCAGTGACAGTGTCAATGTCAGAATGTTGCATCCGTCTTTATACATATATTCCATACCGTCCATCATCCTGCGTACCATGAATATGCCAACGCCCCCGACATCCCGCTCCTGCACGGGAAGGGAGATGTCCGGCATTTCCGCCTCCAGCGGGTCATAGGGGATGCCGTTGTCTCTGAAGCGAAGCATCAGAACACCGTTTTCGGCACCGCATTGGATCTCCACCCTGTCTGCGCCGCTGTACTTGACGATGTTTGAATAGATCTCGTCCAGTGCGATCTTCATCTTGCGGGAAACCTTTACGGGGGCATCCAGCGCCTGCAGTTCGCGCTCGAGGAAATCTGCGGTTTGACCGATGGCGTTCATATCGGGGACGAGGCGAAGTGTAGACGGCTGCGCTTTGCCGTTGAATTTTACGCTGAGCACCGTGATGTCGTCAAACTGATCGCTCTCGCCGGCGAACGCGCTGACATCGGCGAGCACATTGCCGCAGATATCCTCTGCGGCTTTGCCGCGCGCCACGTTCAGACTTTCCAGCAGGCGGGCAGTGCCAAAAAAGTGCTTGCCCGGGTCTTGCGCTTCCGTTACACCGTCGGTGTAGAGGAAGATCGCGTCACCCGGTCGGAGCTGCAGCTCATTTTTCCTGTACTGTATGCCGTTCATGCCTGCCAGAACAAAATTTGCCTTGGTTTTCAGGTATTCGTATTCGCCGCCGCTGCGGCAAATTGCCGGTGGGTTGTGACCTGCATTGGCATAGCTGACGATCCCCGTATTCAAGTCCAATATCCCCATCCATGCCGTGACGAACATTCCGGCATCGTTGCCCTCACAAAGATTTTTGTTCGTTTGGACGAATACTTCGCCGATATCCATGCCGCTTTCGGCAAAGCTCTTGATGAGCGTTTTCGCCCGCATCATAAACATAGCCGCAGGGACGCCGTTGCCCGATACGTCAGCGACCAAAAAAGCCAGTTTATCCTCGCCGAGGAGGTAGAAATCATAAAAGTCGCCGCCCACCTCTGCGGCAGTATCCATAGAAGCATAGATGCTGAATTCCTTGCGGTTGGGGTATGGTGGGAATACCGACGGCAGTGCGGAATGCTGGATCCTTTTGGCAAACTCCAGTTCCTTGTCGATGCGCGCTGCTGCCTCGGTGATGTAGTGCTTCAAGGTGCTTACGGTGGCATTGATGTCGTCTGAGAGGGATGCGAACTCCTCGCTGCCCCGCACCTCCACCTTGATATCAAGGTTTCCGCTGTTGATCTGCGCAAGCGATGCGTTTACCCTGCGTACATTTTCGACCACCAGCTTGTTCACCAGAACGAAAATGAAGGCAAACATCACCGCAAAGACGAGCACTTCCATAAATGCCTGCATATAGACGGATGCATCCCTTGCAAAGTGCGCCTCTTTTTTCGGAAGAACACCGATGATGTAATACCCCTCTGTTTTGGTGTACATCACATAGCTTTCTTCTCCGTATATCTCCGCGGAAAAACTCGCACCCTCCTGCACGCCAAGACTTTTTGCGCTGTCGAAGATCGGAATATACTCTTCCGCGTGGTCAGCACGACCGCTGACGACCGCTCCGTCCTGATCGCAGATGATGATGGAGCCGTTTTGCCCGATATGGCGGTTTCGTGCCATGTATTTGATCTGCGCATCGACCTGCATCCGGACGTAGGACAGATCATGACCCACCAGCAAAAAACCGCTGCTTAAGGCGATGCCTGCATATTTCCGCTCAGCCGACGGCTCCTCCAAGCCCCCGCTATATTCCTGCACAAGCTCCTGCTCGTCGTTCAAAAGCAAAAGAAATTCCGCTCTGCGTTCATTGGACGCCACATCAAATCCGAGAAGCGAAGGGTCCGAGCTGCTGGAGACTTTCCCGTTCGGACCGACCACACTGATCTCTGCCGCAGCGAATTTTTCCGCAAGGCGGCAGACGTCCGCCTGCGTCACCTCTGTGGGCAGCTCCCGCTTGATTTGGCGCGTAATATCCAAGAGAAGTCTCTCAGATGCGTCGTGGATGTCGTTTTTCACATCCGTGATATTGGTTTCAAGCTCAATATCCGCCGCCTGCGCCGAAAGCCTCGTTTGAAATCCGTGAATGAAGATAGATGTTGCGACAAATGCGAGCAGCACACATGCAAGCAGCCAGCGCTGAAATGTCTGAGAAATATTTTCAGCCTTTTTTGTCTGCCCGGCACCGGAGCTTTCCGACCGGGAGGTCACAAGCATCGACAGCATCACAGAAAGACCGTTTGCAGCGATCATTGGGATGGCAATGCTCTGCACAACATGAAACGCCCGCTGCATATCCGCAGCATTGGTGAAAATGACCATCAGCATATGCAGCACTTCCGAGGTCACACCCACGACCAGACCATAGAACCATGAGACCTTTTTGTTGTCCATCATGAACCGCCGCACGGCAGCTCCCAAAAAGCCCGATATGATCGTGCTGATGCTGCAGGCGAGACGTGTATAGTCGCCGGAAGGAGAAAACCAACGTTCAATGCCGCCGATCAGACCCGAAAGAATACCTGCCGGCCAGCCGAAAACAAGTCCGGCGGTGAGCGGTGCGGCATTTCGCACATTCATCACAGCCCCGTTTACAGGGATGCCGAATTGTGTTGCGAGGATGGCAAGAGCAGCAAAAGAGATGCCAATCACAAGCTGCTTTTTCTTATCGCTCAATTTTTGAAACGGGGTCTTCTTTTCCGCAAAATGAAAAGCGAGGGTGCATAGCACCGGAACCAAAGCTGCAGCTGCCATTTTCATAAAAGCCACAGATCTCACCTCCGTGCGCAGACGTAAAACAAAAAACGCCCCTTATTCGATGGTCAGAATATCCACAAAGCCGGTAATGTCAAAGACTTCCATGATCGTCTCATTAACATGGATGAGCTTCATTTGCCCCTGCGCGCTCATTTCTTTTTGTGCATTCAAGATCACACGCAGTCCGGCAGAAGAGACATACTCCAGCTCCTCCAGGTCGAGGACAAGCGATTGAAGACCGGCAAGGGTCTCGCTGAGCACGGCTTCCAGATCGGGTGCCGTGCCGCTGTCCAAATATCCGCTGAGCTTTATCTCCAGTGTTTTTCCATTCAAATTTTTTTCAATCGTCATGTCATTCTCCCAATAAAGATGATTCTCTTTTATGTTCTCATATTCCTGTGGATCGGTCAAGGCTAAGGTGCGTTTTTTTTCGTATTTTGAAGCTTATTCGCCGACTGCGCGCCTTTGACAGGGAAAAAACTTCCGCAGGGGGGAAGCCCTGCGGAAGCTTTTTGCTTTTGAGACGCCGCATCAATTGGAGAGGAGAGAAACCTTGATCGATGCGATCTCGATCGCCTCGTCGCTCAGCGGAGCGGAAGGATCGCCGTAGATACTGATAGAGCTCATGATCTTATCGCCGGATGCAAGTGCAACGGTGTCGCCGCTTACGATATTTGCGGCATCGTCGTTTTTCATCCAGGTATTAAGACCCCTGTAGCCACGGTAGATGTCAAGACTCGAAGCGATCGGAAGGACCTTTTCGATAATGACGTTCACCTTCAAGGCGCTGCCCTTGTTGTGGATGGTGAGCGCTCCGGCATCCTGAGACGATGTGCCCCACTCACTCAGATAGACGTGCTCCTCAGGGATCCAGACCCGACCGTAATTGAAGGTCATGTCCGTCCACGAGACTTCGACCTGAACGTAGTCGACATCGCCGCCTCCGCCGCCATCATCGAAGATGGGGGGATTTCCGGTGAAGACGGGATAAAGGTCGCTGTCAAGCGTCTGCTTCCACACGAGGGAGAGGATATCAATGTTGTCACTTCCCGACGTGGGCCGCTTGTTGTTCAGAAGCCACCCCACCTCGCCGCTTGCAAACTGCTCGGCGGTCTTGGGAAGGATCGTCGACGCGGACTGACCTTCTGTTGAGCCGCTTTCGGCAAGGTAGTAGCAGTTGACCATCGACGCGGGTGCTGTGCCGCCTTCGCCGAGGAAGCCGAGCTTGCTTGCAGAGTCATAGCCGTGGCAGTTGGAGATCGTCGCGTTCGCCGCCTCACCGGCGAAAACGCCGGTTTGACAGCCCACACCGCCAGTCGTCGCTGTACCGGCAGCAAAGCAGTTGGTGACGGTCGCGTGATGCAGCTCACCTGCAAAGACGCCCGCGCGGTCATTCGTCGAATGGACGGTGCCGACGACGCCGAGGTTTTGAATGGTCGCCTGCGTTTGCTCATTGCCTACGCGACCGAAGAACCCTGCCTCGCGGCCGATGCTCACTTCCAGATTGCTGACGATGTGGCGTCCGCCGTCAAACGTGCCGAGGTAGGGTCGCTCGGCAACAGCGTTGTCGTAGTTCGCGAATGCACCGATGGGGATCCACTCGATGCCGTCCGGCACGTTTGTAAAGTCGAGATCGGTCGTGAGCGTCACGGGTGCAGAACCGACAAAGGTGTGATTCACCGTGAGCGCGTCGACGTGCGCATCGGTCGTGGGATCGGCGTTGTTGACGTGCGCCGCGAACCAGAAGAGTTGGCCGAGGTTCCCGATCTGGTACGAAACGTACATCCCATCGCCGGTCTTTGCCGGCTGATACGCATGGCACGTCGTGACGCCGTCCGTGTTTTCGCAGAAGCCGTGCGTGCTGAAGTTATGCGCGGGGCCGAAGGCGTTGAGGGGATCATTCGTGTAGAAAGCGGGGTCCTCGCCGCCCATGCAGCTTTCGACCGGATAGACGAAGTCGTCCGTGAAGTTCGGCGACGGGTCGTACGGCTTCTCGCCATTGTCGATGTCCTGCCGCCAGATAAGCTCGGCAACCTCGTCGTTTGCGTCCGTGGGGCGCTTCTCGTTCAAAAGCCACGCGACCTCGCCGGAGGCGAACTGCTCGGCGGTCCTGGTTTCAACATCGGTGACCGTGGCGCCTATCGTATTGTCGTAAACGAGAGCCGGACCGGGGAGTGCGTAGCAGTTTTCAACCGAGCACGTATCATAATAGTTGTAGTTCGCTATGCTGCCGATATAGTCGGCGGTAAGCTCGCCCGCATTGTAGCAGTTGCGAATAAGACCGCCGTTTTCGACAGCGATACCGCCGACATACTCACCGGAAAGGCTGCCGAGATTGTAGCAATCTTCGACTATGTCTCCGTTGAGAGCCACGATACCTGCGGCGTAGGTTGGAAATTCAAATTCGCCCTCGGGGCAGATGATATCGCCGAGGTTGGAGCAGCGCGAGATCACGGTCTCAACACTGTATGTATATGTATGACACACGGAGATCCCGGCGGCGACAGCAGCGGAGACCCTGCCCTCGTTGCGGCAGCTTACGATCGAAGCGCCTCCGCTATTGCCGACGATCCCGCCGCCCCAGCCTTCACCAGCGGTCACACTTCCGGTATTGACGCACCCCGTGATCGCAGGGTCGCAGTTGTATCCGACGATGCCGCCGCCGTAGGGAAGTTCATCCGTTCCGCTGGCGCTGACAGCTGCACCATTCGTGCAGTTGGTGATCGTTCCGCGGCTGCCAAAGCCAACGATGCCGCCGATATTTATACTGCCGACAACGGAGCAATCTTCGTCAACGGTGATGTTCTCGAGAAGACTGTTCTCGTCCTCGAGAAATCCGGAAATTATGCCGACATCGGAAGCGTTCGGCGCGTTGACGATCGACTCGCGCATCGTGAGGTTTTTCACCGTGCCCCACACGGTCCAGAACATACCCTGATAGTGGTACGTCGAGTCGGTGTTGATGTACAGACCCGTGATGGAATGGTTCGCGCCGTCAAACATGCCAAAAAGATCTTTGTCGCTGTCGTACACCCACTGCCGCGCGCCGTCCGTGCTTTGGGAAAGCCCCTCGTTGATGGTGATGTCATCGACCAGCACGAAGCTGCCGTATTCGTCGACATTTTCGTCATACACCGCGCAGCTGCCGCTCGTTTCCGCCTCGCCGCTGATGTGTTCGATCGCCCAGTAGAGCTGTCCGGCGTTGGCGATGGCGTAATAGCCGACATAGCTCTCGTCAAGCGCGAACGTGCCGTAGTTGTCCGCCGTCACGAGCGTTGCGCTTTGGTACTTGTCGCACACGTTGCCCTCGCCGTCCTCATTGATGCAGAAGCCGTTTTCGAAGTTGTGCGACATGGCATTGCCCGGATCGTTCGTGTAGTCGGCCGGTGTGCTGCTGCCCATGCAGCCGACGATAGGATAGACGACCGCGTCCGTGAAGTTCGGTGACGGGTCAAGCGTCGCGCCCGTATCAGCGTTGTCGACATCCTGCCGCCAGACAAGGTCAAGCCCGTTGATATCCGCGCCTGCGGGCTGCTTTTTGTTGAGCAGCCACGCGACCTCGCCGGAGGCGAACTGCTCGGGAGTCTTGATCTCGCAGGTGTCTATCATGCCATGTTCGCTGGTGTTGATGAGCGAATAACAGTAGGATACACTGCCTTCCGAGGTCGTGGCGATGATACCTCCCTTGTATTCCATAAGCTCGCCGACAGCCTCGACGGTGCCGGTGCTGTAGCAGTAGCGGATCGTACCGGAGTTATAAAGCTCACCCGCAATGCCGGCGGCGCCGGGGAGTACACCGACGGCGCTGATGCTGCCGATATTGTAGCAGTTTTCAATCGTGGAATGATTCCCGCAAAGACCTGCGATACCGGCAGTATAATATGCACCCGAGACAGCGCCTGCGTTATAGCTGCGTGTGATGGTGGTGCGCTCACTCTCCGACACGCCGAAGACAGCACCTGCAATACCGCCGATGTATCCCGTCCCTTCGTTGGTGACGGAGCAATCTGCCGCGACAGTGATGCCGGTGATGGAGGACACACCCGTGACCCTGCCGGCGAGCGCGCCGACGTAGATGCCACTCGACACGTTGATGTTGCACTCGCGCAGCGTGAGGTTTTTCACTGTGCCGCCGTTAAGCTTGCCGAAAAGACCGTGATAACTTGCCGTATCAACTGCATTGATATACAAGCCGATGATGGAAAGATTTTGTCCGTCGAGGATGCCGGAGAAGGCGTCGTCACTGTTGCTGCTGTCGTACACCCATGTCCTTGCGCCGTCGACGCTTTCGGAAAGTCCCTCGTTGATGGTGATGTCATCGACCAGCACGAAGTTGTCGGTATTATCGACGCTTGCATCATACACCGCGCTTTTGCCTGTTTCCGCCGTGCCGATGACGTGTTCACTCATCCAGTAGAGCTGACCGGCGTTGGTGATGGCGTAGTAGCCGTCGTACGTCTCGTCTGTAAAGCCAAGACCCTCACGGTTTTCTGCCGTCACAAGCGCTGCGCTCTCGTACATATCGCAGCGCACGCCGTCTGAGATCTCGTTGGTGCAGAAGCCGTTATCGAAGTTGTGTGTCTTTGTGTCGGAGACCTCGTCGTTGGTGTAGCTCATTTCCGACGCCTGACAATTCTTATAGCCGTAGTACAGCGTTGCACCGAAAGGCTCATGGACAGGATACAGGTCGTGCGGCGTTGCGTTATTGTCGACATCCTGATACCACGCCTGCGACCCGTCGGTCACGCCGACGATCTTCTCGTCGACCACGCTGCTGTTGAGAAGCCACGTCACCTCGCCGCTTGCAAACTGGTCGGCATCCTTGGCAAGAATGGTGCTCGACCTGCCTTCCACGCCGGTATCGGCGAGGTAGTAGCAGTTTTCGACGGTTGCAACACCTCCGCCATACATTGCGGCCGTACCCGTGGGGTTCGCCCCGTTGAGCGTACCGTAGTTATAACAGTTGGTGAAAGTCAGTCGTGCGCCGCCCAAGATCTCGTCAAAGTAATAATACCCGACAAGACCGCCGGCGTTGAGGACCGTATCTCCTTTTCCGCCTGCGTCTATGCTTTCACTGCAAACGATCGTACCGCGGTTGCAGCAGTCCAAAACGGTGATCGCTTGTTCCTCTATGAACATCTCCACACCAAAACGCCCGTAGCCGAAGATGCCGCCGCCGGCGTTTGTGCTGGTGATCGATGCATCGTTGCTGCACCGCTCAATGCGTATGCTATCGGTGCTCGCTCCATAGTCGACCCAAAAATATCCGACAATGCCGCCGGCCGCAGGAATGCCGGTATCGATTGACGTGGTGATCTCAAGGGAGGAATTGAGCGTGTGGCAGTTGATGATGCTGTTGTTGGCATTCAAAGCGGCGCAAATCAAGCCTGCCTTAGTCGCGGCGGTCGTGACAGTAAAGTTCTCTATGATCAGATCCTTGATCATAGAACCGGTACCGGAGAGGAGTCCGACGATACCGAACAAGGGATAGTCACCGTCAAATTCACCCAGTTCATAATCGTCTTCCGGCGTGTGCGTCAAATTTTTGATGGTATGCCCGCCGCCGTCGAAGGTTCCCTCAAAGAAGAACAATTCGCGATGATTCGCAGTTTCGGCATCACTCGTTTTCCCGCCGATGGGGATCCAATTTACACCATCGGGCGCCTTGCTCATATCAATGTCCGCCGTTAAAACGCCGCCGGGGGTGATGTGATGCTGCTCCATCGCAGACCTGCCGCCGTCGGGCGAGTTGCCGTTGACATAGCACGCAAACCACCAAAGCTGACCCGGGTTTGCGATGGCGTGGTATCCAACGTGGTCGGCACTCACACCGAGCGCGCCGTAGTTTTCCGCCGTCACTTCCGTCGCCGGTTCGTACGCGTTGCAGGTCACCGTACCGGTGCTGTCTTTGTTCGTGCAGAAGCCGTATTCATTGAAATTGTGCATGTCGGCGGTGGGCGGGAACGGCGTGTTGGAATACGCTTCGGCAGTGCCGGCGACGCTCATGCAGTTCGTCTTGCCGTACACCGTGCCGCCGGAAAAGATAGGATAGGCATCGAGCGTTGCGCCGGTATCCTCGTTGTCGATATCCTGATACCAAACCTGCGTCCCGTCGGTCACACCGCTGTTGAGCAGATACGCCACCTCGCCGGAGGCGAACTGCTCCGCCGACTTCACGCCGACGGTGGCATCGTCGATGTTGTCGCCGATCCCCGAAGCATAGCCCGTTTTGGCAACGGGCGTGATCATACTGTAACAGTAAGAAACGGACGTTTCCGCCGGCTTTTCACCGAGAATACCGCCATTGTATGTGGCACCGGAGATTGTGCTTACGCTGTGGCAGCTGCGGATCGTAAGGGTCGTTCCCGCATTGCCGACGATGCCGCCGGCTGCGGTCGAACCGCTGCCGTTGATCGTACCTGAGTTGTAGCAGTGCTCGATCAGTGCCGTATAGCTCACTGTCGGAAATGCCTGACCCGCGATGCCGCCTGTGTATCCGCCGCCGGAAATGCTTGTTCTTTCGGTGTAGCAGTGGCGTACAGTTGCCGCAAAGCTCGCCTGACCGACAATGCCGCCGACGCAAACGCTTGTCGAGGGCGAGGATATGACGCAGTCCACCAAGCCGACATTTTCGATCAGCGCGCTGGTGCTCGAATCGTAGTTCACCCTTGCCGCGACACCGCCCACATGGTAGGTGGAGGTGGCAGAGGAGGCGATCACGGCGCCTTGCAGCACAAAGCTTTTGGCAGTGCCGTCGAGTATGGCGAAAAGACCGCCGTATTCATCCGTATCCACCTTCAGGTTCGATATGGTGTGCCCTCTGCCGTCGAAAACACCGGAATAGAACTCGTTTTCTCTATCCTGCGAGTTCACGTCATATGTATACCACTGCTGATGCGAGCCGATCGGCGCCCACGTCTGCGCCGAGGCGGGGTTTGCAGCGTTATTGACGGAGATGCTGCTTGTGAGGACAACGCCGCTCGTATCCGTTACTCTGCGGTCGATGTCGAGCACGTCTATGGTGTTGAAGCCGTAGTATGTCGAGTTTCCGTAGTCGTCGCAGTCGGCGTTTTGCGCGCGTCCTTCAAGATGTGCCGTTATCCAGTAAAGCTGTCCCGCGTTGCCCGCGGCATAGTACCCGACATAGTCGGCTGTGAGGTCGAGATCTTCGTAATTATCCTCCGTTACGAGCACTGCTTTTTCATACTTGCCGCACACAACGCCGTCCTGCTCGTTGACGCAGAAGCCGTTTACATAATTGTGCGGATAGAAAAGAAGGGGACTGTTGCTGAAGACCGCAGCTTTGAGCGCATTTTTGTTGTTTCCGACGTCGATGTTGTTGTTCTCGTACGCAAAGCAGTTGTGGTCATAGCCGTGGTAAACGATGCCGCCCTCAAAAACGGGATATGCGTTGGGCGTTTCGCCGTTGTCGACATTCTGATACCACACCATCGGCGTTTTCGGCGGTGCGCTTTTCGGGTCGGCAAGCTCGTTTTCGTTGAGCAGCCATGTCACCTCGCCGGAGGCGAACTGAGCAGCCGACTTCGTCACATACGTTTCTGCCGCGCCCTCGGTCGCATCGCCAAGTGTGTAGGAGTTGGAAACATTCAGGATCTTGCTGCCGTCGGTCGCGCCGCAGAAGAGCGCTGTTGCGCCCGTGAGCGTGCCGACATTGTGGCAGTTTCGCACGGTGTTCGTCGTAGCTTGACCGTTAAAGCTGCCGCCGATGATCGCATATGCGCTGCCGCTGCCGCCGGTCGAGGTGATCGCGCCGGTGTTGTAGCAGTTTTCGATCGTTGTGTTGTTTCCGAGCGCAATGATGCCCGAAGCATAGTGTCCGTTTACTGTGACCGAACCGGCATTGTAGCAGTGACGGATCACGTTGCCGAGCGCGCTGGAATAGCTGACGATGCCGCCTGCAAAGCGGTCGCCGGTGACAGGCGTGAAATTGGTGCAGTTTTCGACCGTAACGCCGTAGTGTATAGAGCCGACGATGCCGCCGGCGCCGGTGTCAGGTGCGCTGACCTGTCCGCCTGTGCTGGTACAGCCGGAGATCAAGACACCGGCAGAGTCCGTGGTGGGATCTCCGTTACCACCCGCCAGGCCGACGATGCCGCCCACACCGTGAACGCCCCATGACGCTTCGGTGATCCAAGTGGCGTGGTTATTGTTACCATGGCAGTTTTCGATCAGAATACGACCTTCTGTGGCGGAAGCACGCCCGACGACTGCGCCCGCGGCAACATCGTGGAGCGTCGAACCGCCGGTCTGATCCGTCTCCTCCGTAGTGGTGAAAGAGGAATTTTTGACAGTTACATTTTGCACCGTCATACCACCCGAGCCGTAGCAGACAAGACCGACCGCGCCGGCACGGCGCATATACAGTCCGCTTACAAAGTGCCCGTCACCGTCGAATGTGCCGGTGTATCCGGCGGCAAGCGTGCCGCCAATGCCGATCCAGTCGCGCCGACCGTCGGCAACATTGACGTCCGCATTATCCGTGATGTCCTTTGTAAGGATGCCGTTTGCAGCCGAATCCTGCGGCGTTGTGGTGTCATCGCAGGTTTCGGCAAGCGTGCCGCTCGTGAGCGAGGCGAACCAGTAGAGCATACCCGTGTTGCTGATCTCATAGCGGTCGTGTGAGTCGTTGTAGACTGCCGGTTGATATGCGCCGCAGACTTCACCTTCGATGGAGGTGTTCTTGCAAAAACCGTTTGCGTCATAGCTGTGCCCGCTGGAAGAGACATTTTCCGGGTAGTTGGAAAATTCGGTTGCAGCCGTTGCCGAACCCCAGCAGTTGACCTTGGCATACACTACATGCATCCAACTCTCCGACATAAGATGGGGGTGACTGTTATGCGGATGGAGATCGGGATCTGTGTCGATATTCTGCCCGTACGGCGTAGAAGGACTGGTGTCGCCGCCGGTGAGAATCCACGTAGCCTCGCCGGTGCTGAGATCGGTGACGGTCTTGCTGCCGGTGACGGTGATCTCGCCGCCATTTTCGTTGCTGGCGATGGCCGGATATCCAAAGAAGACGCAGCGGTCGATCGAGATAGTGCCAAGAGGATAATAGATGCTTTGCGACCAGCAGCCGATAATTGAGCCGCGGTCGGTTCCGCTCATCAAAGTGTCGGTGGAAAAGCAGGAGATGATCTCTCCGCTGCCATCCTCCCACCAGCCGACGATGCCGCCTGCGGAATAGAAACCCTGACCTGATCCATATGCATTGGCAGCGGCGTAGATATAGCTTGTGTTGTAGCAGTTTTTGATCGTCAGTATGTCTTCGCTGACAGGCCATGCAAAACCGACGATACCGCCCGCACACATACCGGAGGAGATCGTATTATGACCGTTATTTCTTTCGCCGCCGGAGATGCATCCGATGATCTGCGGATGCTCACTGCCCCCGCCGAGCACCTCGCCGACGATACCGCCGGCATACATTTCGCCGACTGCGTTGCCGATGGTGCAGCCGTATACACGGCAGTTCTGGATGGTACTGTCGGACATCGCGCCCGCGATGCCGCCGACATAGGCGCGGCCCGAATACTGCGGCTCACCGGTGGAGATGCCGCAGAGCCAGACATTGCAGCCCGAGATGGTAGCGCCATTTTGGGCGAACGCGCAGATCGCGCCTGCATAACTGTTGTCGCAGCCGAAATAGGATGCGCGGATCTCCAGGTTCTTGATCGTGCCGCCGCTCACAAAGCCAAAAAGACCTGCGTTATGGGAATTGGCGTCATCGGGAACATAAAGTCCGACGATGAATCTGTTGTTTCCGTCAAACGTGCCCGAATAGCCATAGTCAGGACCATAGTTGATGGGGTCGCCGGACATAGGACTTATCCACTCGTGCTCGATCGCACTGCTGTTGAGAACACCGTCAGAGTAGAGATCGCTGTTTACGGTGATATCATTTGTGAGTCTGGCGTTAGAGGTGCTTCCCACCACGCCCGGCTGTGGATCGACGCACATACTCGTTCCGATGCCAAGGTGCGCGGCGAACCAGAAAAGCTGGCCCGCGTTGGAGATAAGAACGGTGCCGTCCGTGTCGATCGTCGCCGGCTGATACTTGCCGCAGTTGACGCAAAAGCCGTTGCTGGACGAGCCATTGCCCAGTGTCCACTTGTGCGGATCAGAGACGTTTGTGTATGCACCCTGGCAGTCTGTGTAGACTGTGCCGTTTGCTTTGGTAAGGGAGCTGTCCGAAAACGCGATGATTCTGGGATAAACATCTGTGCCGATCCTCTGGTAGAAGGGTTGTGTACCGTTGGTCACGCCTCCGTTGAGGATATAGCACACCTCACCGCTTGTGAATCTGGAATTGCTGCACGCCGTTGCACAGCCGTTTTCGGCAAGAAGTCCGCTGGGGTCGGAATTTTCATAAGAATACGTGTATATGTTGCGGAAATGGCTGGTGTTGGCGTAGTAGCTGAAATACCGTCCGATGCCGCTGGCGTCTTTGAGGGAGTTGTCATGGTAGCCGACAACAGACCCGCGGGAGGAGTCTGTATCGAGATCAAAACAGTACGAAAAGCATTCATACAGCTGCAGATCATCAAGGGTAAAGGAGGAACGCAGAGAGCTTGTATCATTTGGAATATAACCGATCAGTCCACCCATGTAAGGAGATCCGATGGACATAATTTCGCCCGCAAATCCGCAGAGGTAGATCTCAACAGGGGAGCTGAACTCTGCGTTTTGCGCGCCGGTGATAACGCCGACCAGTCCGCCCACACTGACAGTGGGGTTTCCTGCGTGCAAATTGCCGTCCACGGTCTCAACCGTGCTGCGGAGGATCTTGATGGACTCAGCCACATATCCCGACGTGCAGATCTGTCCGATCAAACCGCCAAAATATTTGGATGAGGATATGAGCTTCATCGAGCCGAAATTGACGCTGCACTGCTCCACCTGCGTATCGTATGCGAACATGGCGTATTCGTCTGACAGGACGCCGATCAATGCGCCGAAGCTTTCCGCATAGGAGGATTCATTGAGCACAGTAGAAGAGTCATCAAAGCTGACGTGGCAGTTATAGGCGCTGCCGCTGTCAAGACGCCCGCAGAGGAAGCCGCTGCCGGTGGTGGCTGTGTTGGAATAGCTGTCCGGGTTGACGACGAGGTTGATATTTTGGATGGTGCCGCCCTTCACCTCACCGAAAAGACCCGTGTAGCTGTCGGAAGAGAAATTATATCCCAGCGTCAGCGTATATCCCTGCCCGTCGAACGTGCCTGCGTAGGGGACGCTGGTTGTGCCGATGGGCATGGTGATCGTACCGGTGATGTTGGCAGTGATTTTAGCTTTCGATCCGTTTGCTGTGCCGTTTTTAACAAGCTCGGCAAACATATTGAGCTCTTCGATCGAACTGATGCGGTATGTTCCGGAGGAATCGGGCGCGAAAACGATGTTTTTGAATTCTTCCTCCACGTCAATGACCCACGTTGACGGGTCACCAAGGCGCACGGTAAGAGCCGGCGCATCCACGCCCTCGTCGAATATGTACTCCGCAGGCAGCAGCGCCGTGAATGTGTACATTCCGCCCGCTGCGCTTGCGGGGAATTCTTCGCACGACCATGTGACCGGCAGCGTGATGCGTTCGCCGTTTACCTCGACTGTGACGCTTTGCGGCAAAATGGCGCAAAGCACGTCAAAGCTAACGGGAGAATCCTTGCCGACATCGGGCAGCGTCACGGTGTTTCCCACCTCCACAACGCCGCCGTCGTCGACCCATTCCCATGCGGAAACGGAAAGCGGCGCGCCGGAGGGAGCATCCGTATCGCCTTCGATGTGATAGGTATCGCCGCCAAGGTCGTATGCGCCGCCGGAAGCGTCGCCGCCTGTGGCGGAAATGCTCAGCGACAGGATCGTGACAAACGCCAGTATCAGGCAGAGCACCTTCCTTGTTTTGAAGAGATCTTTGTTCATTAAAAAACGCCTCCTACGCCATCGGCAGAGCTTTGCAGACGGTAAACCGTTTTTACAGATACACGCTCTTTTGGTTTACATAACATTGTGCAAATTCACAAGAGCGCACAGTAACCCAATATTATTGTACAATTTTAGCATATCTTCCGAAAAACGGCAAGCGGTTTTTTGTTTTTTATTTCTCTTTGTGCGATAAAAGTCTGCTTCTTTTGCGTTTTTTAATATCAAAAGGAGGAATTTGGTCAATTTTCCAAAAGCTGTATACCTTGTTGACAAGAGCCGTATAATTCCGTACAATGCGAAAAGTGCGATGTGAAAGGACGCGGTGAAAAATGCTGACTGTTTCCGAGATTTTGAAGGTTGTTTTCCTTGGTGTCGTCGAGGGCGTGACTGAGTGGCTGCCCATCAGCAGCACGGGGCATATGCTGCTTGTTGACGAGTTCATCAAGATGGATATGAGCGATGCGTTCAAGGAGATGTTCTTTGTTGTCATCCAGCTCGGCGCGATCCTTGCTGTGGTGCTGCTCTTTTGGAAAAAGATGTGGCCGTTCCGTGCCGGTGAAAAGGGGATGGCTGCCATCCGACGGGATGTTTTCGCCATATGGTTCAAGGTCGTTATCGCCTGTATCCCCGGCGCGGTAGTGACGCTCCTTTTCGACGATTACATCGAAGCGCACCTGCATACGCCGGCTGTCATTTCCGCCGCGCTCATTGTCTACGGTGCGGCGTTTATCATCATTGAGGGGCGAGAGCAAAAGAGCGTCCGTGCCGCGCGGCTGGAGGAGATCACCTGCAAAACAGCGCTGTATATCGGGCTTTTTCAGGTCCTCTCCATCATCCCGGGAACCTCCCGCTCCGGCGCGACGATCATCGGTGCGCTTTTGATCGGTGTTTCGCGCGTTGCGGCGGCGGAGTTCACCTTTTTCCTCGCCGTGCCTGTGATGTTCGGGCTTTCCGCTATCAAAATGCTCAAGTTCGGGTTTGATTTCACCTCCGCAGAGCTTGTCGTACTGCTTGTTGGTATGGTGACGGCGTTTGCCGTGTCGGTGCTCGTTATCCGCTTTTTGATGCGCTATATCCAAAAGCACGATTTCAAAATTTTTGGCTGGTATCGCATTGTGCTTGGTGTGATCCTGCTTGCATATTTTGCACTCGCGTGATGCGGGACAGCGGCTAAAATAAAAAAGCGCGCCCTGCGCGGAAATTTTGCTTGACAGGGTGCGCTTTTTATGCTATTATCTCAAAGCTGACGATTATGCGGAGGGCGCATGCGGGTGTAGCACAATGGCCAGGGCACCAGCCTTCCAAGCTGGGGATGCGGGTTCGATTCCCGTCACCCGCTCCAATTTTCAATATGCGCCAGTAGCTCAGCAGGATAGAGCAACTGCCTTCTAAGCAGTAGGCCAGGGGTTCGAATCCCTTCTGGCGTGCCAAGTTTCCCCAAACGGTCGTCACACCTTGCGTTCGATTTGTCGCACTTACAAGAATATGTGGTGGGTGTAGCTCAGTTGGTTAGAGCACTGGATTGTGGTTCCAGGTGTCGAGGGTTCGAGTCCCTTTACCCACCCCAGATACGGGGATTGGGAGAGATCCCAGTCCCCGTTTTTTTATTCATAGGGGTGTAGCCAAGTGGTAAGGCAAGGGACTTTGACTCCCTCATCCGCTGGTTCGAGTCCAGCCATCCCTGCCACGCAGAATGGGGCGCGCGCCCTTTCGATATATTTCTACCTGACTCGTTAGCTCAGTCGGCAGAGCAACTGCCTTTTAAGCAGTGGGTCCGGGGTTCGAATCCCCGACGAGTCACCAAAAAAGCCGACTTGCTTCGGCAAGTCGGCTTTTCATTTGCACAAGAGTTTAGTCTATACAGATCAGGCTATTATTTCTCACTCTTCACTAAAACGTTGGGAGGGTTCTGTATGCCGGATTACAAGGCGATGTATTATCACTTGGCGGGGCGTATGGCGACCGCGGTCGACGCGTTGGACGCCACCACCAAAGCGCTGGTCGACATCACCGAAAAGCTGAAACTGGCGCAGCAGACCACGGAGGAAATGTTCATTTCCGTATCCGATGATGATGCGGACGATGGATCGGTTTCAAAGTAAAAACTGCACGGGGTAAGATCTGTAAGCTGCATTCATAGTGTTTTGATTTTCTATCGGGGGAGTCTGCTTTGCAGACTCCCCCGATGGCTTTTCTAACGAAAGGTCCATTTTTCGTCCGGCTCTTTCTATTCGATGGGAACATCAACGAACAAAAGCTCTCCGTCACGGAAGAGCTCAAGCCGCACTGTTTCGCCGCGTTCGTGGCAGCGCCGCGCATAGACAAGATCCCTTGTTGAGGTCATATGCATCCCGTCAACAGAAACGACGAAGTCCCCAACACGCACGCCGGCGCTGTCAGCATTTGAGCCGCGGTCGACTTGCTGTACCATAAAGCCGATGCGCCCGTCGGGAAGCTTTTCCCCCGCAATAAGAACGCTCATGCCGAGCAGCGGCTCCGGCAGCACCTTGCCCAAAGCGACCATATCGTTGACCATATAGGCGATGGCGCTTATGGGGAGCGCAAACCCGAGTCCTTCTATACTTGCAATATCACCGTATCCGCTGCCGCTCATCTTCAGCGTGTTGATGCCCACGACCTGCCCGTAGACATTGATGAGCGGACCGCCGGAGTTGCCGCTGTTGAGCGCAGCGTTTGTCTGGATCAGTTCTGTGCGAACCTCGCTCGTTTCACCAAGACTGCGCCCAATGGCGGAGACGATGCCGTCTGTCATCGTGCCGCGCAGCTCAATGCCGAGCGGATTTCCGATGGCGTAGACCGTGTCGCCCACAACGAGCGAGTCGGAATCGCCGAACTCAGCGGCGTCAAGACCGATGACATCGATCTTCAAGACTGCGACATCCCGCTCCGCCTCGCCGCCGACGAATTTTGCGCTGTGGCTTTCACCGTTCCAGAGAATGACGGTGCAGCTTTCCGTACCGGCGATGACGTGCTCATTCGTGACGATATAACCATCCTCCGAGAAGATGACACCTGTACCGACGCTTGCTTTGCCGTCGCTTTCTCCGATGACGGTAACGGTCGAGCGGTTGACCTTCTCATAGATCTGCCGCGCGCTCATGGCAAGTCCGTGTTCCCGTGTAAAGCGCAGACGCGCCTCGCCGCCCGCGTCGTGGCGCGGGATCGTTGTTTTGCGCTGAGGCTCACGAAGCTGCGGTGTAAATTCCTCCGCGTCAAAATCGCCGAAGGTGAAAGGCTCCTCGCCGCCGTGGAAGAAGAAAAACTGAACGTTTTCGGCAACCTGCATAACAGCAAGCGCGCGAAGAGCGACGGCAAAGGCGAGCGCAAGCGCGACCAGCGCGATCCGCCGCAGGCGGCTTTTTGGCTTGCGCTGCTTTTTCGGATGCACGCCTGCGCGCGGCGGCGTCTGCAAGGCAGCCCTTTTTCCGGGCAGCTGCGACGGCGCAACGTAGTACAGAACAATGGGCTTCGGCTTGGGTGCAGCGTAGCTGTGAATGACTTCGCGCGGATCGTGTGCATATTCATTTTGCTCCATCACCGGTGCCCCCCTTCGTTTTACTGCTGCCCACCTGCAAGCTGCACTGTAAAGGCAAATGTTGTAACACCGTCCTCGCTTGTAACGGCGATATGCTCTTTGTGCTGCTCGATAATGGTACGCACGATATAAAGTCCAAGCCCGACGCCGTCTTTATCCTCGCTTCGTGACTTGTCAGACTTGTGGAAACGCTCGAAAATACGCGGGATCTCCTCGGCAGGAATGGTGTCGCCGAGATTGCGGACGGTGACGACCGCCTTTTTATTTTGCGCGCCGATGCCGAAATAGATGCTCGTCCCCGCGCGGGCAAATTTGGCAGCATTCTCAAGCAGATTATAGATCGCCTGTGTGATAAGGTCGTTGTCACCGAGGACGAGCAGCGGCTCGTCGGGAATGTCTGCCTGCACATCAAGCGCGCGGTCGGTGATCTTCTTTTCCATCGAAAGAAGAACGCGCCGCGCACTTTCGCAAAGGTCGAACTGCGTGCGCGTGCGGAGAGGATCGACCGATTGCAGACGCGAAACGTCGAGCATCCGGCGCACAAGGCGTGAAAGGCGCCGGCTCTCGTCGGAGATAATGCGAAGGTACTGCTCCTCCTGCTCGGGGGGGATGGTGCCGTCGAGGATGCCGTCGGTGTAGCCGGCGATGGTCGTCATGGGAGTTTTCAGCTCATGGGAGACATTTGCGATAAACTCGCGCCGCTGGCGTTCCGTCTCCTGAAGAGAATCCGCCATGCTGTTGAATGCGGCGGCAAGCTCGTCGATCTCGACCTCGTCATACCGCTGCATCCGTGCGTCAAAATTCCCCTCGGCAAAGCTGCGTGTTGCCGCAGCCATCTCACGGATCGGCTTGGACTGGCGCATACTCAGCCAGGCGCTTGCGATGAATGCGATGAAAAGCACCGTAAACGCCGTCATAAAAAAGATGGAGAAAAACGCACGCCACACGGCGGTCAGCGACTCAATGCCCGTTACGGCGAGGATGAGCCCCACCGCCTCGCCGTCTGCGCGTACATCCACAGCAACAACAAACCTTGTGCTCTCATACAGCCCGCCAAGTGAGCTGTTGCCCGAATATTCCCCTGTTTGCAGAGCGGTATACACGATGTTCTGCGGTACGCGCACGACCATCCCCGCAAGATCTCTGTCTGTCGAAAGGCGGATATTCCCACCGGCGTCGCAGATGTGAAAGTCCATTGAGGAGACGGACGCGGCAAAAAGCGCAAGTTGGCGCAAGCTGCCGTCCTGCACGCCGTGACCGGAAAGATAGCCTGCCGACATCTCGGCGATGCGCTCTGCCTTTTCGCGCATATCCACGACCTTTTCCGTTCGGACATAGCCATAACTGATGGAGAAAAAGGAGACGCCCAGCAGCAGCATGGTCAAAAGCACCACGCCCACCATGAGCGCGAAATGCCGCCAGTAAATGGTGCGAAAGCTCCCGCGCCAAAAGCGGGAGCGGTTCGTCCTTGTTTTTTTCATTTCAGCTCGAATTTATACCCGACGCCCCAGACTGTTTTCAGTTCCCATTCGTCCGAGACATTCTCGACCTTTTCGCGCAGACGCTTGATATGCACGTCCACCGTGCGCGAATCGCCAAAGTAGTCAAAGCCCCAAACCTCGTCGAGGAGCTGGTTTCGCGTATAAACATGGTTGGGGGAGGAGGCGAGGTGGTACAAAAGCTCCAGCTCCTTCGGCGGTGTATCCACACGCTGCCCATCCACGATCAGCTCGTAAGAATCGAGGTTGATGATAAGCTTGTCAAAAGCAAGGCGTTTTTTTGTGTCCTCGGGGATCTCGGTGCGGCGCAGTACCGCATTGATGCGCGCGATGAGCTCTTTCATCTCAAACGGCTTTACAAGGTAATCGTCCGCGCCCATTTCAAGACCCTGAATGCGGTCATACACCTCGCTTTTTGCAGTGAGCATGATGATGGGGAGCTTTGACGTTTCGCGCACTTTGGCGCAAACGCTCCACCCGTCCATCACCGGAAGCATGATATCAAGGAGCATCATATCCGGTTTTTTGGCGTTGAACTGCTCGATCGCCTGCGCGCCATCGGCGGCGTGGCGAACCTCAAAGCCCTCCTTTTCAAGATACAT
Source organism: Oscillospiraceae bacterium (assembly GCA_017408525.1). Lineage (GTDB taxonomy): Bacteria > Bacillota > Clostridia > Oscillospirales > Oscillospiraceae > RGIG2163. The sequence continues at coordinate 5,518 of JAFQUN010000049.1, read as the reverse complement.
GCGAATGAGATTTGCGATATTTTGATCGTCCTCAACGACGAGGATATTCCGTGCCATGCCGCATCCCTCCCTGCGTTTTGCCGATGTATTTGCTCTGCGGAATCTTCAACAAGTACCATTATAGACGTCAAAGCACACTTTGTTTTGAACAATCTGTAAAATATGCACCTATACGAGCTCTGTCAGCTTTGCGAAGGTGCAGCTTTTTTCCCGCATGGTCGTAACGATCTGCGCCGCGTTTGCACCAAAGTGCGTGTCTGCACCAAGGTAGAGTGTGCATTTTGTTCCGCGCGCGCGTGTGGCAGCGGCAAGCGCGCTTATGCTCTGCTCACCCGAAAGGGTGCGTGTGCTGTAATCGAGGTGCGGCGTGAAGCAGCGGTATCCTGCCTGCGAAAGTGCATCTTCCACTGTGCCTGTTCCCGCTGCCGCGTAGACGATGCGCGTTTTGCAGCTTGCGTGTGCCCACAAAAGTGCGTTCGCCGTGTTCGCTGTCTCCACCGCTCCGGCGCCGCTGTCATCGTCGATGTAGATCCCAACTGTACAGCCGAGCGTCACGGCGCGGCGCACAAGGTCACCGCAGCTTGCAAGGGACTCCGGCGTGAAAAGGAGCGTGATCGGTACATTGCGCACCTGCATCGCGGTAAGGACACGATCACCCGAAGCGGCGTCTGTTACAGCAAAAGCGGCATAGACTGCCGTTTCGCCGGGCGGCACATCGTCCGCGCTGCTGCCGGACGTACTGCCGGATGTGCTGCTGCCGGGGGTGTTTTCCGGCGTGTTCGCCTTGACGTACTGGTTATAGCGAAGCGCAAAAAGTGAATTCGCCGCGTCGATAAAGCCGGCGTCACTCAGTGCCGCGTCGGCGGTCTTGATGCGCACAAGATAGCCGTAGGTGATGCGCGTGTAGCTGTACTCCATACCGAAGTAATTCAAAAGGAGTGAGATCGGGAAAAATACATGATCGCCGCGCGCGATGGCGGTGCGGCTGTATTTTTTGCCATTTGTGTCAACGGCGGTGTCCGCGGCGAGGTCGAACAAAAGCGCCCGTCCGACCTGATAGAGGGCAACGGACATCTTGTCGCGGCTTCGTGTGTAGGTCACACCGAGCGTCGTACCGGAGAAGATGGTATCGGGGACGTAGAGCGTGCCCTCGCTCCAAAAGGGCATCGTCGCGTCGTCAAGGTCAAGGAGCATATCGTTGACAGCCGTGAAATAAGGCGTTTCGACGGCGAGCACGGCAGAGGGGACCAGCTCGAGCAAAAGCGCGGCAGTAAAAAGAAAAGCCAAAAGGCGTGTTGTAATGCGGCGCATAAGAAGCTGTCCTCCTTCCGTTCATGGTACAATAACTACTTCGCGGCTATTATACCATGAAAGCCTGCGATTTTGCAAATCTTCGTTCACGCGGCTGTTTTGACAGTGACAAAGGGGTGGTGCAGAATTTTGCACCACCCCTTTTCAGCTTTACGCAGTTGTGTAATTGTCAAAATACCCCTGGATGTAGACAATGGGGGTACCCTTGTCACCGGAGCCGGAGGTGAGGTCGCACAGCGATCCGATCAGGTCAGTCAGCCGGCGCGGGGTCGTCCCCTCGGACGCCATGTTGCCGACAAGGCTCTCACCCGTCTTGGCGCGGATCTTCTCTTCGATCGCTTTTTGCAGCTCCTCGCCCGCGAGATCCTGGAACTCATTATCAGCAAGATACTTGAGCTTGAGCTCGTTCGGCGTACCGAGAAGTCCGGCTGTGTAGCCGGGTGCAACAACGGGATCGGCAAGCTCCCAGATCTTCCCGACAGGGTCTTTGAATGCGCCGTCACCGTAGACCATCGCCTCGATGCGTTTGCCGCTTTTCTCGCTCAAAAGCCTGCTGATCGACGCGGCGACCTCCATGCACTCGCGCGGGAAAAGCTTGATGACCTCCTCGGTCGACTTGTTCGAGCCGAGAATACCGTATTCGGCGTTGAACCCGCCGCCGTCGACGCTCTCGTTCAAGATGTCATCCATGCCGAGCACGACGCGTGCGCCCGCCTTTTTCAAAAGCCGCTTGCTGCGCTCGCGCGTGTGGATATCGCAGGTGATGACTGTGTCGGTGTAAGCCAGGATGGTCTGGACGCGGTTTGAAAAGACGATCTCGACCTCTGCGCCTGCCTCGCGGATGATATCGGCGTAAAAATCAACGTAGTCAACGCCGGTGAACTGGTGCTTTGTCTCACCGAACAGTGAACGGAAGCGCGAGAGCGAAAGCACGTCCACATACGGGTCAACATCCGCAGCGTCAAGCGCGTCGATACTCACAAGCGCGTTTCCGACCTCGTCGGAGGGGTAGGAGAGCATCAAAACGATCTTTTTGCAGCCGCGTGCCATGCCCGAAAGGAGCACAGCAAAGCGGTTGCGGCTGAGGATCGGGAAAACGATGCCGACCGTGCCGCCGCCGGTCTTGGTGCGCACATCCTTTGCGATCTGGTCGACCGTTGCATAATTTCCCTGCGCGCGCGCAACGACCGATTCGGTCACTGCGATAATATCTCCGTCGTGAGGGACGATGCCCTCTTCCTTCCAAACGGTCTCGATGGTCTGTGCGACCATCTTTGCAATGTCATCACCCTCGCGGATGATGGGTGCGCGGATACCTCTTGAGACAGTGCCGATCATTCTGTCCATCTTCATTTCTCCATTCGTAAACAGGGCGAAAACGCCCACTGCATTTTTTGACCTCGACAAGTATAGCGCGTGTGCGTCCATAAGTAAAGTATTTATATTTTATATTTGACATTAGGAAAACTTATATCAACCTGCGGGATATTCTCCGATGCTTACACCTGTATAGTACCACTGCAATATCTCGCGGTACGTTTTCCCCTGCCGCGCGAGCGTGTTTGCACCGTACTGGCTCATGCCGACACCGTGCCCGTAGCCGGTGACGTAAAAGGTGAGGCTGTCCTCGGCTGCAACGGTGGTAAAGCACGCCGAGCGCAGCGAGAGGATTGTGCGAAGCTCCGTTCCCGCAAGTGTGATGCCGCCGACCGTGAGTGTGCGCACGCTGCCGTCGGCGGCACAGTCCATGTTCGTTATCCATTGACTTGTATCCTCCGGAAAGCTGGCGTCGGGATGGGCAGCGAGAAAAAGCGTTTTGAATTCTGCCGCATCAAAGCGTGCAACGCTGTAATAATTCGGCACGCTCTGCGCCCCCTCGGGAGAGGCGACGCTTTGCAGATACGGAAGGTCGTTCTGCCACACCTCGCCGGCGCTTCGCGTCGTACCGGAGGAGGACGAATGGAACACGGCAAGGATCGGTTCGCCGCTGTAGAGGATGACCTCGCCGTCTGTCTGCGCGACGGCGTTTCGAAGCTTTTGCTCATAGACTTCAGCACTTGCGCCCCACTGTGCCGCCGCGTCTGCCCAGTCCTTATAAGCCTTGCAGCAGGTGATGTCGTCGCAGGTGTCTGCATCGGGATGGCGCGGCGCACCGCCGTTTTGCATCTTGTGGAGGGTGTAGGTGCGCGCGGCGACGACCTGTGCTTTGAGCGCCTCCTCTTCAAAAGATGCCGGCATCTCTGCGCGCAGCACACCGACAAGATACGTCGCCATGTCCATCTGCTCGACCACCTCGCCGCGCAGCACACGAAGCATTGTTTCGCTGTCGTTTTTTCCAAGCTGCACGGCAGGGGAGGGCGGATCGCCGGATGTATCCGGCTCGTCCGGCGTCGTATCAAACGGACGGTCCGCCAGGCTCCATGCGGCGGCGAAAAGCACCAGCATCAATAATAGTGCGGTACGCAGGGCGTGCTTCATGTCCATCGTCCCCCTTTATCATTTGATGTTCTTTTGAGTGTATGCGGAGGAGACGAAAAAGATACCGTGCCGGAATGCTTTGAAAAAACTGACAGAAAACCGATAACTCGGTTTTCTGTCAGTTTTCGTCACTTATATATTCGATCACATCTTCCACGCGGCAGGAGAGCAATGCACAAAGATGGGCGATCGTGTTGGTCGAAACACTTTTACCCTTTTTGATAGCGTAGTAGGTGGCACGGTTAAAACCCATTTTTTGCAGCCTGTAAGACGTGATCCCCTTTTCCCTCATCGTCCTGAAAAGAGGCTCGTAGCTCATCATATAAAAGTCTCACCACCCTTTATGAGCTAAGTATATTGGTGGTTTTTTGACTTGAATATGTCTAAATATTTAAGTATAATTGTGTGCGGGCGTATTTTTAGCTTCAGGCAGAGGAGATTTATGTATGTGTGCAAATGCTTGCTGCTTTACGGGTCACCGTATAATTCCGAAGGAGAAGCTTGATAGTGTAGTTATTAAAACGGAGATCAAAATCAGAGAATTGATATCCGCGTTCGGCGTTTGTGATTTTTATGTAGGCGGTGCGCTTGGATATGATACTCTTGCCGCACAGATATTATTCCGCCTGCGTGGGACGGAATTTCCTTACATAAAGGTAATTTTGATCTATCCGTTTGAAGGATTTACAGACGGTTGGACAAATGAACAAAAAGCGATCTATGCACAAATGTTCGACGCGTTTGATGAACATATTTGTGCCTCATCCACGCCGGGAGCGGCATCTTATTTAGCACGCAATCGCCAATTGGCAGAAAGGTCTATGTTTTGCATTTGCTGCTGCACGCGCAAGACAGGAGGCACTGCATATACTGTGCGATATGCAAAGAAAAAGGGTCTTCGAATTTACAACATTTTGGATTTTGACATAGGACAGGTGTAACGCCTTTCTCTGACTTCAACTCCTCCCGCACGCACAAAATGATTGACAACACACATCTTTGGTGCTAAACTGCAACTTGTAAACCGTTGAAGCGGAGATAACGGCGGCTATGCCCCCACAGAGAGCCCGCGGTGCTGGGAAGCGGGTGGGAAACAGACCATCAAATGGACCGCCGAGGGCGCAGTCAAAGGCTTTGTGCCGAGTATTCTGCGACGTGTGGACATACGTTAGTTGTCGGGAGTATATCGGTACTCCGTCAAGCGCACGGCTTTGCCGTGAATCAAGGTGGCACCGCGGATAGGCTCTATTCGTCCTTGACAGAAGTTTTTTCTGTCGGGGATTTTTTGTTTTCCCCGACACTTGGGAGGAACTGCGATGCTTTTCACAAAACGATGGCGCATTTTTGCGTAAAACCGAAAATTAACGATTTTTTCTGCAATATGGAGGATGAATAAAATGACGCACGAAAATATTGACTTCAACACCTACTTCAAGCATTATCCCGATAAGAACGGGTATTTCGGAAAATACGGCGGGGCGTATGTTTCGCCCGAGCTGCAAAAAGCGATGCGCGAGGTGACCGACGCGTATTTCACCATCTGCAAGTCGCGCCGCTTCATCGACGAGCTGCGCCGTATCCGAAAGGAGTTTCAGGGCCGCCCGACGCCCATCTCGCATCTTGAGCGCCTTTCCAACTCCATCGGCAATGTCCAGCTCTATGTCAAGCGCGAGGACTTGAACCACTCCGGCGCGCATAAGCTCAACCACTGCATGGGCGAGGTGCTGCT
>JAFQUN010000048.1 GCA_017408525.1 Oscillospiraceae bacterium | reverse complement strand
CCACTGCTCTACCAACTGAGCTACAGAGGCGTATGTGAAAGAAAAAGTGGCGACCGAGAAGGGGCTCGAACCCTCGACCTCTAGCGTGACAGGCTAGCGTTCTAACCAACTGAACTACTCGGCCGTGTGTTGGTGGGAACAACAGGGCTCGAACCTGTGACCCCCTGCTAGTAAGGCAGATGCTCTCCCAGCTGAGCTATGCTCCCGCGCGCCGCCACTCACAAGCGGCAAGGATTATTATAAACAACACCCCTCGAATTGTCAAGGCAAACTTTCACTTTCCGCAAAAATTTTTTGCCGCGTTCACCGGTCCTCGCGCGGCAGCTTTTTCGACGCCTTTGCGATAAGCCCACGAAGGTCAGAGGCGGTAAAATGATGCACACGGTCGCAGAACTGGCAGGTGATGTCCGCCTGCCCCTGCTCGTCGAGAATGCTTTGCAGCTCCTGCGCGCCAAGGCTCAAAAGCGCACCGGTCACGCGCTCGCGGCTGCAGTAGCAGCGGTATTCGATGGGCTGCTCTTCCAATATCCGCACATCAAAGTCGGAAAGCACCGTGCGTAAAAGCTCCGCCGGATCATCATTTTCGCGCAGGAGCGAGGTGACGCTGCCCGCCGCCATGATGCCGCCTTCGACCTTGACGATGGTATCCTCCGACGCGCCGGGGAGAAGCTGGATAAGATATCCACCGGCGGTGAGAACACTCTGGTCGCGGTCGATCAGAACGCCGAGACCGCAGGCGGTGGGGATCTGCTCCGATTCGACAAAATACGCCGCAACATCCTCCGCGATCTCGCCGCCGAGAAGGTCGACCGTGCCGACATACGGCTCGCGCATATTGAGGTCCTTTATGACCGTAAGCGTGCCCGTGCCGACAGCACCGCCGACATCGAGCTTGCCGTCGGGACGGAGCGGTCGGTCAGTGTGGGGATTCACCACATAGCCGCGCACATTCCCCTCCGCGTCGGACACGGCGAGGATCGTGCCAAGCTCGCCATCGCCCTTGATCTGCAGCGTAAGGCTCGCGCCCGCGCCCTTGAGGGCATTGCCCATCATCGACGCTGCTGCAAGTGTGCGCCCGAGCGCCGCCGTTGCCACGGGCAGCGTCGTATGGATATTGCGGGCGCGTTCTGTAAGCTCACGGGTGGTGACAGCGGTCGCTTTGACCATCCCATCAGATGTGATTGCTCGAACCAGACGATCAGACATAGCTTATTTCCCTCGAATACAACTGAAATACACGCGCTGCGCATTCTCCCGTGCGGGGGAGAGCGTACAGTCGCCGTGCGTTTTGATGGCAGTAAAGCCCGCCTCGGTAAGGTAGCGCGTAAGCTCCTCGACAGTGTAGGCGCGCTCGCGGTGGACCTCCTCGCTGCGCTGCCAGAGGTCGCCCTTCATGCGGCGGAAGATGTCCATATAGTAAGTGACGGTGCGGCTGCGCGCGCTGTAAAAAGCGCGCCAGGTACAATAAAGATCCTCGCTCTCGTCAAAGAAAACCTGCCCGTCAAGCGATGCAATACGCGCGGGTGTGAGAACATCGAAAACAAGCACGCCGCCGGGAGCAACGAAAAGACGCAGTCTTTCAAACGTTTTGCGCACATCACGCGGCGCTGTGAGATAATTCAGACTGTCAAGACAGCAGATCGCCGCATCGACCGTACCGTAAAGGTCGAGCTTCGGCATCGACTGGTGCAGGAAAACGGGCGGCTCGCCGGAAAGGGCCGCCGTTTTTTCGCGTGCAGCGGCAAGCATATCCTCCGATGCGTCAGCGGCGATCATCTCGTAGCCGCGCTGCATCAGGATCGCGCTCATTGAGCCTGTCCCGCAGGCAAGGTCAAGAACCGTTTTGACAGGCATCTTCGCGCGGCAAAAGAGCTTTTCGATAAAGTCTGCGCGTTTTTCATAACCGACATCCTGCGTCAGCGCGTCGTAGGAGCGGGCAAGATCACGATAGCTTTCCATCATTCCCCGCTCCCCTCCATGCGCTCAAGGATGGTTTTATAGCCACCCGCACCGTTTGCAAGTGCGCGGTTGACACGGCTGATGGTCGCACTCGACGCACCGGTGCGCTCTAAAATGTCAGTGTAGACCATTCCTTCGCGCAGAAGCTTTGCAACGTCGAAGCGCTGCTCCATCGAGCGAAGCTCCGCAATGGTGCACAGGTCCTCAAAAAAACGGCAGCACTCGTCCTCGTCTTTAAGGAGCAGTATTGCCTTGTAGAGCCCGTCGCTTTTCTCTTTTTGCGAGATGCGTGCCGTCTGTGCGTTCGCCATAGCCATCCTCCCTTTTCCGGACTGTATGAGGAAATTGTATCACTTCACTTCGCAAAAGTAAAGTGATATTTGCGCCGCACCCCTTCCGCGTCCGCCTCATACACTGGCAAAAAGATGACCTTTTGCAAGCTGGTAAGGGGGATGGGTTATGAAGTACGAAAAGCCTGTTTTGCTTGACGGTGCAGAGCTTATTTTTGAACGGGGCTTTACACACGAAGGGCGCACTGTTCTGCATGCGAGCGTGCGCCTTCCGCAGTGCCGCGGGCATGACTCCCGCACGCGGCGCATCGACCGTTATTACGAGCGCATGGCACGCTCGTATCTCAAATACTGCGAGCTGTTTGCCGCCGGGCAGGCACAGCGCGCGCTTACGGATACGGACGCGCCGTGCGTCCGCGCGGAGCTGACATACCGCAAAACACTGTCGCAGGAAGGGCTTTGCAGCCTGTACATCGACGCCGCCGAGCGCGGCGGCGTGCCGCCGCGGCTTATTGTGCGGCGCGGCGACACATGGGATCTGCATGAGGGATATCCGCTCCCTTTATCGGCGTTTTGCAGCGAAAAAAACATCCGCCGCCTGCTGCTCCGCGCTGCGTACGAGCAGGCGAAATGTCAGCAGGCGGCAGGCGTTGCCGAATATTACGGAAATCTTACGGCGCGGCTGCGGCGCTCGTTCAATGCGGAGAATTTCTATCTCACGCCCGACACGTTTTGCTGGTTCTACCAGATGTACGCCATCGCACCGGCGATGGAGGGGATACCTGTTTTTTCACTCCCCTTCGATGGCACACGCATTATCCTCCCCTGACCTTACCGCAGGCTGGCAGGATACGCGCCGCTGTCATGCAGCGCACGGAGCGCGGCTGTGACCTTGGGCTTATCCTCCTTGTACGTCACGCCGAACCACTTCGCATCGGAGCGCAGCACCTCGACCGAAAGCTCACCGCGCGCGACAAGCTCACCAACAAGCGAGGGGAGAAGGCACTCCGCTTTACATTCATCCGGCGCAAGCGTGCGCAAAAAGGAATCGAGATACGCTTCAAGCTTTTCAAATATCCACGGCGTAAAGCCCCAGAAGTTCATCGACACCGGCGTTTCCGGCGCAAGGATGACGCCCTCTTCGCTCGAAGCCATGTCGCGGATGGTGCCATCCGGCATGAGCGTGATCTTAAACGTTTCGACGATGTTCGTGAGTTTTCCGTTCGCCACCGCACAGACGCCGCGCGTGACAGAGCCGTTTTCGCTCACGGTGTTTTTCAGAGCGTAGCCGACCATCGCGGCGTGTGACTTCTCCGGCATGGCGCAAAGCGCCTTATACATCGCGTCAAACGCATCAATGCCGTAGTAGTCATCGGCGTTGATAACGGCAAACGGCTCGCGCACAGCATCCCTTGCGCAGAGGACGGCGTGTGCCGTGCCAAAGGGCTTGGTGCGCTCTTCGGGGATGGTGTAAAAGGGCGGAATGCTTGAAAAATCCTGATAGGCGTAGCACACCTCCACAGCCTCGCCGTCCTTCGTTTTCATCTTTGCGATGCGGTCGCCGCAGATGCCCTTGAGAAGGTCGGTCATATCAGGCTTGATGATGAAAACGACCTTCGTAAAGCCTGCACGGATGGCGTCGTAAATAGAGTATTCCATCAAGATCTCGCCGGACGGACCGATCCCGTCGACCTGCTTATTCCCGCCGTAGCGTGAGCCCATGCCCGCCGCCATAATGACAAGTGCTGCTTTCATAGTAGGAAAACCTCCCATATATATTTCCTCATCACTTTACTACATAGCGTTCTCTTTTTCAACTCATTCTTGTTTTTTCACGCGCAGGGGGATATACTGCTTTCGAAAGCTTTTCTTCTGTTTGAACCTTTCTCCGGTCACAATGCCTGCCAAAGGGAGCTATTCCGCGTTCCGACGCGGAGTTCCTTTTTCCCGCCGAGGAAAAAGGAACCAAAAAGTCGGCTTAAAAACCTACGGTTTTTAAGAATTTCCCTTCAGACCGCTTGATAGCGCAAGGGAAGTTTTTAGAAACCGCAGGTTTCTAAACTGACTTTTTTGGCTTCTTTTTTGTTCAGCGACAAAAAAGAAGCTCGCCGCCGGAGCGGCGAAACACTCCCCCCTGACAGGGAGCTTCACAAAGAAGAAACCGAAACAAAAAAGAAGGTACATGTATGGCATCATTTTCCAATTCAATCTCCTCGGTGCTTGTCATCGTGCTTTTAACGTCCGTCGGCTATCTTGTCGGCACGCTTGGATGGATGCGGCACGAACACAAGTCGTTTTTTACAAAATTCATCACCTACATCGCCATCCCCTGCACCTGCATCAACGGACTTACGACAAACCTCACCGTCGATATGCTGCGCAGTGCCCCGCGGCTCCTGCTTACGGGCTTTACAGGGATCACGCTGATGCTGGGACTTGCATTCGGCGCTGCAAAACTGCTGCATCTTCCGCGGCAGCGTGCCGGCATCTTCGTTCTCATGTGCGGCGTTTCAAATGCCATCTTCATCGGCTATCCCATGTGCATGGAGCTTTTCGGGGAAACGGCGATGCCGTATGTGATGCTGTACTACCTTTGCAATACATCGTTTCTCCAGAGCGTCGGGTTTGCGCTTGCCGAATACTCCGGCGGCGCCGATATGCGCTTTTCGCCGCGCACACTGCTCCATGTTTTGAAAAAGCCGCCGGTCATCGCGCTCGGGATCGGGCTTTTGCTCGTTATCACGCAGATCCAGCTTCCAAGCTTTTTAGCCTCCTCTATTCGTTACATGAGCGACACGGTCTCGCCGCTTGCGCTTGTTTACACGGGTTTTATCATCTACGAGATCGGGCTTAAAAATCTCCGCATCCTGCCGGGCATCCCCGTTGTGCTCGCGTTTCGGTTTGTCCTCGCCCCGATCTTGACCATCGGTCTTTGCGCCCTTTTTGGCGTGGAGGGGCTTGCACGCAGCGTCTTTATCGCGGAGATGTCGATGCCGGTCGTGACGCAGTCGGTCGTGATGGCAGGCGAATTCGGCGGCGATGAGCAGTTTGCCGCGATGGGTGCGGCGGTGACGACGCTTTTGACGTTCGTTGCAATGCCCATTATAATGGCAGTCGTATAAAAGACATTTCCCCCTGCCGGATGGCAGGGGGAAATGTCTTTTAGTTTTTCTTTTCTTTCTCCGGCAGGGCGAGCAGGACCGCCATGACGACGATCAGCGCGATGCCGACTACATCCTCCACGGCAAAGTGCGTTTTGAGCCACACCGCCGTACACAAAACGGCGAACAGGACCTCCGTACAGATGAGAAGACTTGCGTTGACGCTGCCGATATCGGCGATGGCACGCAGATACAGGGTAAACGCCAGCGCCGTACCAACGATGGCGATCTCAGCTGCACCGAGGACAACAACTGCATCGAGCGGCTGGGTGAGCGTCCAGCCCCGTGTGATAAGGAAAAGGGCAATGCCGCCGATGAACATGCCAAAGCCCGTACAAACCGGTGCGCTGTAACGCTTGAGAAGGTCGCCGGGCAAAAGCGTATAGAGTGTGAGCGCAAGCGCTGCCAAAAGTCCCCACAAAAGCGCCTGCGGCGAGAGGACGAGCGTGTCGAGCCGCCCGTGCGTTGCAAGGAGAAAAACGCCCGACATCGCAAGCAGCAGCGCCGTGCCCTCGCGCAGCGTCGGAAGCCGCCGCGCACGAATGCAGACGACCGCCATGATCATCGCCTGTCCGAGGTATTGCAGCGCCGTCGCCGTGCCGGCATTGGAGTAGCTGATGGCGGCAAGGTATGTATATTGACAGCTCATAAGACCCAGAACGGAAAAAGCAACAAGACGCAGTGCGTCGCGCTTGTTTTTCCAAACGGTGAAAAGCTCCCCCCGACAGCGCAGCGCGGCATAAGCAAGCAGCACAACACCCGCGCCGAAAAGGCGCACGATGGTCAGCCATCCCCTGTCAACGCCCTTTTCGGTAAAAAGATACTGACCGACCGTGCCGGAAAAGCCCCAGCAAACGCCGGTCATAAGCGCACACAAAGCGCCGCGCAGCTTGATATTGCCCATTGTGCCGATCCCTCCGAGGTTTTCTTTTGCCGCATCTGAGCATACCAAAAAGAGTGGGCAAATGCAAGCTTTGTTTCGCGTCTGCACAGAACCTTGCGTCATGCGGCGAACGCTTCCCCCTTGCGGCAGCTGATGTCACCGCAAGGGGGAAGCGTAAGACCGTTATTCGATATATCCCGCTTCTTTCAAAATTTCTTCTGCGCGCATGCGGTTTTTATCGCTCATCATCACAAGCGGTCCTGTGCAGCCCATGCCCGTTTCGGCATAGATGCCCGCGCGCCAAAGCGCACGCGCCGCATCCTCGATATCGAGAACATCAACGCCCGAAATACTCTCGGTACAAGGCTCTGCCGGCGGCGGGGACACTTCTGCGGTGTCTTGCGGCGCACGCTCTTTCGCGCCGCCGCGCGCGGCAAGAAGCTTTGACAGCCCCGCACGCTCCGCCGCTTCAAACTCGCGCCGCACGACGGAGCGCACATCGCCCTCGGCAAGCTGTGCGGCAAAGGCGAGTGCGTTTGCGACGACCGGCACGCCCGACGCGCGCGAGACGATCAGAACGAGCTTGTCGTACCCCTTGCCGATGCCCGGACCGTAGCCAAAGCCGACCGATTCAAAGCTGCCGCCCGTCGTGTACGCACCGAGCATCTTGACAAGCACGTTGCCTGTGAGAGAATCGGTGACAAGCACATCCGCCGTACCCTGCAAAACGTCGTTTCCACGCATCAGCGCGCCGCCATCCGCGCGTGCGGATGCCGCCCAGCAAATATCATAGCCGCCTTCGCCGAGCGCGCGCAGGAGAGATTCCGCCTGCGGCGCGCCGTCAACATTCAAGATGCCGACCGTCGGCGCGGCGATGCCGCACGCCTTTGCCGCCGCGATGCCGGAGATGGCGTTTTTTACCAAAGCCTCCGCACGGTCGGTGCTCGCCGTGCCGGTCGTAGAGGCGATGAACATCTCCCGTCCGCGCGCGGGTGTCACAACGCGCCCGACGGTCGAAACGCCGATGGGGAACGGATAGTGCATCGTGACCGCACCGTCGATCGCGCCGCTTTGCAGGAGCTGTTCCATCCGTTCGTGCGCCTGCGTTTCACTTGACACGCGCTCGGCAGCAATATCCTTCGTGTCGAGCGAGCCGATATAGACAACGTCAACGCCGCGCGATGCCGCCATCTGCGCGGCAAGAACGGCATTTTCCTCACCGTGCTCGCCGCCCATGCCGGTGAGGGCGATTTTCGGACGCCTTTTCTTGCCCTGCGTCTCGCTATATGGCGCATCGGGTTTTCCGTCATTTGCCTCGACGACGAACGAAACGCCGTCAAAAAGGTTCGTCATGCGTCCGAGAAAAAGCGAGCCTTTGCCAATGACCATCACGCGGCGGAGGGTTCCCTCGCGGATGCGCTCGCACGCAAAGCCGAGATACGGCACGCCGGAGGGAATGTGTCCCTGCGTCGGCGCCCAGCCGACAAGCCCGTGACGTTCGATAAACGCGGGAAGGTCGGCTTTTTCGATCTCACCGCGCCGCGCGGCAAGCGCCGCGATCATCTTATAGTTTGAAAGCGGCACATCGCCCGCGCCGGCAGGCTTTGTGATGTCGGGGTTTTGCAGCTCGGGCGAGAACTTGTCGATGTCGCGTATTTTCAAACCCGCGCGGTCAAGCGGGTCCGTCACAAGCGACGAGATGACCGCCTGCGGCGCGGAGCCTGTTCCGACCGTGTGCCGCCCAAGAAGCGAGAGGTCAATGGCAGGGCTTGCACCATCGTCCTGCGTGATGACGGCGGCAAATCCGGCAAGCATATCTTCCAGAACAGGAAGGTCATGCTTGACATGGTCTTTGGCATTCATGCCGAGCTTTGCCGTCGAGCCGCCCGATGTCACAACGACCGTTTTGTAGGCACCGGAGGCGACGAGCGCTGCCGCCTCAATAATGGCGTGCGCCGGCGCAGCGCAAAAGCCGCGGCAGTCCGAGCCTGTGGCGTTGGCAAGTCCCGCGATCTCGGCAGCGGATTTTGCAAAATTGCCGCCGCCGCGCTGGTTCATGTCGCCGCACGCCTCCTCCGAACAATCGATGACATAGTCTACATCCTCGCGCGCGATGCCTGCGTTTTTGACAGCGCTCAAAAGTGCGAGGACGCAGGAGGCTTTATAGACGATATTCTCATGCATCACATGGGCGCTGAGCGTATCGTCGATCTCGTGTGCGCGGTCGACGCAGCCGACAAGCTCGCCGCCGTGGTAAAGTCCCTCGGAGCGCCCCTCATCCACGCGGCGCGCGATCTCGTCCATGTCCTCGCCCTCTCCGACGCGCGCGAGGATACTCTCGCCCAAAAGTGCATTTGCGGCAAAGGCAGCTTTCGTCCTTGCGACAAATTCGCGCCGGAGATGGACGAGGTCGAACACATCGCACGCGCGCATGAGAAGAAGAAATTCCTCCTGCGGCAGGATCTGACCGAATTTGCCGAAGCGCTTCGCGTCGGGACAGAGCTTATCGTGCCACGGCTGCTCAACTTTTGAAAGTTCCTCCGGTGTCTTGTTCCCGATATAGACCTGATTGGGGTAGTAGGCGACTGCCTCATCGAAGGTGCGAAGGTGATGGGGGAGCTTTTGGAGGTATTCGCTCTCGCCGTTTATGGTGCGCTCCATGCGCTGTGTACTGCCGCTATGGAGGACCATGTCGGGGGCGTGAACGAGGATATAGCCGGTGCCTTTGATGACACTTTTCATGTTGTTTCACCTTTCTTCTAACGTTGGGTTTTTATTATCGCAGTGCTCGCTAAAGGAGCTTTGTTTCGCGCTTCCGAGCGCGAGGTACTTTTGCCGTCACGCAAAAGTACCCAAAAAGTGATTTAGAAACCTACGGTTTCTAAGCTGACTTTTTTGGTTACTTTTTTATTCAGTGATAAAAAGTAACTCGCCGCCGGAGCGGCGAAAAATTCCCCCGGCAATCACTAAACAAGAAGAAAAAAGGAGGACTGCCGCAAAATATGTTTGCAGCAGTCCTCCTGCACTCGATCAGTATTTACAATACTGCTCACGGATGGAGGTCATCTCTTTTTCGATGTCTTCGACATCGAGGACCATCTCCATCATGCCGACCTGCTCATCATAGATGCTCCGGTCGAACTCTGCTCTCACGCCGCTTTCGCAGACGTGGTACACCTTGAGTCCCAACGGGACCCCTGTCAACGGACCTGCATAGGTCGGGTCGCCGTTTGTCACCGTTTCGGCTGCCAAGCCGGCGGCTTCACCTTCCGCCGCGCCGAGAAGAACGACCACGTTCTCCCCGCCGTACTGCTCGGCAAAATCCTTTACCCGACGCTGATTTTCAAGATCCATCGCACCTGCCGCCGTTCAGACGAAGCACTCCGTCGAGGAGAACACGACCTCCGCGCCCGCGCTTTTTGCGCACGCCTCGATCGCAGGTCCGGGGACGCCGTCGCGGTCACCGATGATGACCGCCTTTTTGCCCTTGAGGATACTCACTGTCCTGTTCCTCCTTTCCGCCAAAAGCCCCCGTGTGGTTGAAACGCCTGTTGGCATCTCGGCGGGGATACAGACAGTGTACCCGCTAAATATGCTTTTTAATCATCGCTTCCACGTTTTCAGCCGTCGCGTCATCTTTTACGCACGAGTCGATCATCGCACCGTTTTCATAGACGGCAATAACGGGAAGTCCCAAAATCTTCTGCGAGATGGCAAGCCGGCGCGCCTTTGACGTGTTGAGCGCGCAGAATTTGAGCGCTCCGCCGTACTTTTCGGCAAACGCGTGCATATGCGGCATCAGCGCCGCGCACGGCGCGCAGCCGTCTCCGTAAAAGTCGACGACGACCTTGCCGCTTGCTTGCAAGACCTCGGTTTCAAACGTGTCTTTATCCAGTTCAAGCATAAAATGCTTACTCCTTTTTTGCATGTTCTGCAAGATATTTTTCCGCCTGCACCGCCGCGATCGCACCATCGGCGGCGGCGGTTATGACCTGACGCAGACTCTTCACGCGCAGGTCGCCCGCAGCGAAAACACCCGCAACATTGGTGTGCATATTCTCGTCCGTTTTGATATAGCCGTTTTCCATTTCAAGGACGCCTTCAAAAAGGGCGGTATTCGGCGCAAAGCCGATGAAAACGAAAAGTCCGAACATACCGTCCTCGCCGTCTGCTTCGATGCGGCGCGTCTCGCCCGTTTTTGTGTTTTTCACGATCATATACTGCAAGATCTCGTCGCCGCCGACCTCTTCAACGACCGTGTCCCACAAAAAGTCGAGCTTCGGCTCGGCAAACGCCTTTTCCTGAATGGACTTGGCGGCACGAAGCTCGTCGCGGCGGTGGATGATCGTGACCTTACTTGCAAATTTGGTAAGATACAGCGCCTCTTCCACAGCAGCGTCGCCGCCGCCGACAACATAGACGGGAAGCCCCTCAAAAAACGCCGCGTCACACGTTGCGCAGTACGAGATGCCGCGCCCCATGAACGCCTCCTCGTTTTTGCAGCCGACAGAGCGTGCCTGTGCACCGCCGGCGAGGATGACCGCACGCGCTTCATACTCCCCGCGGCTTCCGACCAGCTTCTTGACTGCGCCTGTAAGCTCTGCGCTTTTGATGGTGTCGCTCACGCGCTCGCAGCCAAAGCGCTCCGCCTGCGTCGTCATACGCGCGATCAGCGACGCGCCGGAGTCGCCCTCGACCTGACCAGGATAGTTTTCGATCTCGTCTGTCATGGCGATCTGTCCGCCATCCTGCCCCTTTTCGATGATGAGCGTGCGCATACGGCTGCGTCCTGCGTAAAGTCCGGCGGAAAGACCCGCAGGCCCTGCGCCGAGAATGATGATATCATAAACATTGCTCATGTTCTTCCTCCTGTGTGCCGCTGTGCGGCAGGGTTTTGAGATCTTCAAGCCATATTTTACAATATTTCGCGATTTTAGTCAATTTATCAGACCTCAAACACCGTCTGCTCGGAGACCTCCGTACAAAGTGCGTCGAGCGCGCGCAAAACCAGCTTGCGGCGAAGCGCTTTTTCCTCCTGCGCCGAGAGCGCAGGGTTCCCGAGCGGGTGGGGAATGGCGATCGTCGGAACGATGCGGTTCGCGCCGACCGTCATGGAAATGGGGGTGACCGTACACATATGAACGACAGGGATACCTGTACGCTCAATTTCCTTTACCATCGTTGCACCGCAACGCGTGCAGGTGCCTCAGGTGCTGGTCATGATGACGGCATCGACTCCTGCCGAGAGGAGCTTTTGCGCGTACTCGGCGGCAAAGCGCCTCGCATTTGCGACCGACGTTCCGTTGCCGACAGTCGAATAGTAGTATTCGTGGAGCTTGCCGATCTTCCCCTCGCGCTCAAGCTCGCGCAGCACGTCGACCGGCAGCACACGATCGGCGTCGGCGTTTGCATAGACAGGGTCGTAGCCGCCGTGCGCCGTTTCATACGTCGCATCGGTCAGATCGTCTGCCCCCGCGATGGAATACTCTCCATAGTGCGAGGCGGAGGACGACTCGATGCGGTCGGGGTTGCCCTTGGGGACGATGCCGCCGGAGGTGCAAAGAGCAATGGTCGCACCCGCAAGGTCGGAAAGCGGCTTTGCCGGCGCGACGCGGTCAAAGCTCGGCATGGGGTATTCGGTCGTAAAGGGCTTTCCCGCAAGCTTGGCAAGGAGCATATCGACCGCGCGCTCCGCGCCGTTTTTCGATTCGAAGAAATTACGGCGCACGCCGTTTGGAAGATACCCTTCCTCCGCCGACGCACCGAGTTTTTCCCCGCGCATGATTTTCAGCGCAAGCCGTGCCATCACGGGCGCGGCTTTCCGCATGCCGGCGGCGGAGTTGCCGGTTGCGACCATCAAAACTTTATCTTTCAAGTCCGCGCCGGGGTTTTCGGCGTACATGCCCGTGAGTACGCCGACGCCCGTTTCCTGCACGGCGGCGCAGACCGTCGCACAGGCGTAGCCGTAGCGTCCGGCGTTGAAAGCGGGACCGGCGATAAAAAAGTCAGGTTTGATCTCGTCGACCCACGCAAGGATCTGCTCTTTTGCCTCTTTTTCATGCTCGGCAAAATAGGAGTCGCCGCAAACGACCGTTTTCACGATCTGCGCATCGTCTTCCCATACCTGCGCAAAGGCAGTTCCCGGACCGACTGCGCCGTCACGCAGCTGCGGTGCGATGTGCGCCATCTCCTCGCCGCCGATGTTGGCGTAAAATTGATTGATATAGTGAACCACTTTGAAACCCATCACAAACCTCCAAATCCACAAAGAGTTTCACAGAATTTTGCCGCTTCGCGGCAAAAGAAAAATTTAATCATTTTCTCCGGCGGCACGCACGTCGGAGAAAATACTTCTCGCGCAGCGAGTGTGCGAACGAAGTGAGTGCACAGAGCGGAGCGTAAGAGAATCAACAAAGAGGCATCGCCTCTTTGTTGAAGTTTTACCGCGCGCTGAGACGATTAAATCCCATCTCGTTCGTCGCGCCGGTGATGACCTGCAATTCCGCTTCGATGCTTCCGTCCTCGCGCAGCGACCCCGCGTGGCCACCCGCGATAACGTCGACATAGTCGAGTGTTCCGATGATGCGTTCCATCGGCGGAAGAACGATCACCTCGTTTGCGTTGCCGCCCGTCACAACGGCATCGGCGAGGGGATCTGCATCGGCAAGCGACTGTGAGCGTCCGTCCTGTCCCGCGTACTCGTCGGTGATGATCGTTGTCTTGATACCGGCACGCTCGATCTTCTTCGTGTTCATAATGAGGTCGGTGTCGGGATTGCCGAACCCCTCCTGCGATACGATCGCACCGTCAAGATCAAGCAGGCGGCAAAGTTTTGCCGTCCAGTCAGACGAGCGTTCCTTATCGGCAAGGTAGACATTTTCATTTGTGATGATATTGCAGACGTAATTGAGCGTTTTCCCGTGCGCCTCAAAAAGCGCTTTTACGACAGGATTATTCTGATGGTGATAGGTCGTGTTCTTGTCGCACGCGGAAACACAGTTGCCGCTGATGATCGCGCCGTCCATCGTCTCGGTGGGGCAGAGGACGGTCGTAAGCGTCTTTTTTGCATCCACACCGTAAACGTAGGTGTCATGCAAAAGCCCTTGACTTTGCAGCATGTGGACGTAGCCCACACGCGGAAGGTTCGGATATTTTTCGATCCCCTCGCGGATGCCGCACGTTTCATAGACGCACGTTTCGTTGGGGGCGACATCGCGCCCAAGCTCACCAAGAAAGGTCGCCGCGCGCAGTCCTGCCATGCGGGCGGCGTGCTCGTACTCATGCTTGTGCTCTTCGTATCCCTCGACCGGCTCCAGCACAAGAACAAGGTTGACGAGCTTTGAAAACGGCGTGTAATCCGCACCCACGCCTGCCATGTCGATGATACCTTCCTGAAAGCCGACGATGCGCCCTGCCGTCACAACTGCCATGCCGGAAAGAACATGCGTTTTGCCGCTTCCGACCGTTTCCACTCCCGCGATGACGCCGGGAAACTGTCCGCCGCCGCCTTCGACCTTGACGCGCGGCTCGATGACATCCTTGACCGGCGTGATGCGGACGCTCTCGCCCGGTCTTGCGATGTCGATGTCGATACTGCGCACCCATGTGCGCACATCTTCGTCTTCAAAGATGAACGCGCGAAGCGCATCCTCATTCACATACAGCATGCCCTGTTCGATCCGGCTTTCCTTTGAAAGCTGAATGCTGCGGATCTTGATAAAGCCCAGTTCCAGTTTCAAACAGACGACCTCCCCATAAAAATTCTTTCGGCGTGTCTATGCCGAGTGCTGCGGCGAGCAGCGTATAGTCGATAAGACGCAGATCACGCAGCACGCCTTCATTTTGCGTGTGTGTAAAGGGTTTAAACCTGTCAAGCACCTCCGCTGCACACGCACAGCGTAAAACACTCTGCTCATCAAGCGGCGCGGTGCGGTGCGATACGGCGATCGAGCGGTATGGTGTCTCGTTCGGCTTGACGCTTCCTGCAAGCGGATGCGTGCAAAGCGTGTGTCCGGCATAGACAAGATCACGCACACGCACAAGAATTTCGTGCTGCGGAATATCCGCATACTCCATGTGGCAGATAAAAGACAGCTTCTCTTTTACAAGCAGATTGTTTGTGATGATGCGAAGCGAGCGCAAGGTGACCATGTTCCCCTCCTTTCGACGCACTTAGACATCCTGCATCTTTTTATCGCAAGATAAGTTTTTGTTTTATTGCGCAGAAATACGCATATGGCAGATTCCTGAAAATATTATTCAAATATCTCGATTTTTGGATTGCCGCAAGATGGTATACAGATGGTATATTTCGCACCGCATATTACTGATCGTCGTGATTTTCGAGGTATCGCACCGCGCAATGGGCAAACGCAGCCGCGCCGAAGGGCAGCACATCCTCGTTAAACTGCACCTTTGCGTTGTGGGCGGGATGCGCACCACGCTCGTCAGTGTAGCCGGCGGAAAGATAGATAAACGCGGAAGGGATCTTTTCCGCGATCAGGGCAAAATCCTCAGATGCGCTCGAGGTGATGCCGCCGACCCCCTGTAAATTCGGAACGCTCATCTCTCCGATATACCCAACCATTGCGCGCGTGATATCGCTTGCACAGTAAAGGGGCGGCACTTGGGCAGGAAATTCCACCTGTGCCTCACCGCCGTACACAGCGGCGATCCCCTCCGCGATGCGGCGGATGCGTTCGGTGAGTTTTTCACGCGCTTCCCTGTTATTGGTGCGGAGTGTACCTTGCAGCTGCGCTGTGTCGGGGATAATATTCGGTGCGGAGCCTGCGTGCAGCTCGCCCACAGTCAAAACACACGCGTGAACAGGGTCGCTTTCACGGGCAGTGAGCGCCGTGAGCGCAAGGTGCAGCTGTGCGGCGATGTGGATGGGGTCAATGGCGTTATGCGGGTATGCGCCGTGTGCGCCCCTGCCGCGAACGGTGATCTTAAAGCCATCCATTGATGACATCATTGCCGCGCCCGTGTCGTTATACATATAAAGTCCGACCGGCATTTTCCCCGCACCGACATGGAACGCAAGCGCCGCATCGGGCTTTGGGTCTTCAAGGATACCGTTTTCGATCATGTTTTCCGCACCTTTGAAGACCTCCTCACCGGTCTGGAACATCAGCCGCACTGTGCCTTTGAGTTCGCCCTCGCGCTCTTTTAGAAGTTTTGCCGCCGTGAGCAGCATTGCCGTATGCAGGTCATGTCCGCAGCAATGCGCCGCTCCGCCTGTGGTACACGCAAACGGCAGACCGCTTTCCTCACGCATGGGGAGTGCGTCCATATCCGCGCGCAGAAGGAGTGTCCTGCCGCCTCTTCCGAGTGTCGCCGTGATCCCCTCGCCGCATACGCGCGGCGAAAGTCCCATCGTGGAAAGCTGCTCTTTGACGTACGCAGCTGCTTTTGGAAGATGCACCCCAACCTCCGCATTTTCATGGAGATGGCGGCGGTACGCCGTTGTTTCCTCGCGCAGTTCGAGCGCGCGTTCGTAAAAGTCCATGTTCTCCTCTTTTCCGTCCCACGCGGTGCGGGGCTTTTGTTTCGTGTAGCTTATTTTGCACCGCAAAACGCAGATTTATCCAATATCGATCATTCCTTTTCTTATTCTTTGATTTCCTCTTACAGGCATTGCATAGAACGCAAAAAGAAACAGGGATGCATCAAACGATGCATCCCTGCCGATACAATGCTTAATAGTTTTCCTTGCGAAGCTCGAAATAGCTCTGCGGGTGATAGCAAACGGGGCAAACCTCGGGCGCCTTCATGCCCACAACGATGTGACCACAGTTGCGGCACTCCCAAACCTGCACGTCGCTGCGCTCAAAGACCTTTTTCGCCTCAACGTTGGAAAGCAGCGCACGGTAGCGCTCCTCATGCGCCTTTTCAATCGCCGCGACGCCGCGGAACTGTGCGGCAAGGTCATGGAAGCCTTCCTCATCCGCCTCACGCGCCATGCGGTCGTACATATCCGTCCACTCGAAGTTTTCGCCGTTGGCGGCATCGAGAAGGTTTTCCGCCGTGTCACCAAGACCGCCGAGCGCCTTGAACCAAAGCTTTGCGTGTTCTTTCTCATTTTCCGCCGTCTTCAAAAAAAGCGCTGCGATCTGCTCAAAGCCCTGCTTTTTCGCAACAGAGGCGAAGTAGGTGTACTTGTTGCGCGCCATTGACTCACCAGTAAACGCCTCCAAAAGGTTCTTTTCCGTCTTCGTGCCGGCATAGGGATTTTTCTTTTCCATGTGTGGATTCCTCCTTGTTCATTTTTTGCGCGCGGCGAGAGCCGATCCCGCCGCACAGGTTATGCGCTTTTATTATACACTGTTTTTCGCAAAAAAACAACGGCGCGAGAAAAAACAATCTTCGGCGTGGACAACGCGCGTGTTTTGTGGTAGAATAAAAGAATACTGCATAGGACAGAAGGTGCTTTGATGAGAAACTACCCCGTCTTTTTGCTCACCGTTTTCTTCGCGGCAAATTGCGCGATGCTGCGGCTGTATACGCGCCTTGTCGCGTTTGATCCGCAGACAGGACTTCCTCTTCCAAGGCGGTCGCTTTGGTTCATATTGTTCGTGATCATCTGCGCAGCAGCGCTTTTCGTCGCCGCCTGCCGCTACTCCAACGCGTATGCCGAAGAGCGTGCGCAGCCGCTTCGCTTTGAAAGCAAGTTCCCGACAACGCTTTGCACCATCGGCGCTTTCATGCTCATCGGGATCGGCATCCTCTCTGCTGTCACGGGAAGGACGATGCTTGTTTCCGTTCTCGGAGAAAAATCGATCATCCTCTCCGCGTTCAACATTTTTGCCGGCATATGTGTTGTCATGTTCGTCATCACCGCCCGCGGCACGCGCGGTGTGCCAAACGGGCTGCCGCTTCTTGCGCCGACATGCTGCTTTGCGGTGGAGCTTGTGCTTTTTTATCACGAAACGGGGAACAATCCCGTCCTTGCCCTCTTTTTCACGCGCACGCTCGCGCTTGCCTTTTTGTGCCTTTCGTTCGTGTATCTTGCAGGGCTTTCTTTCGCCGTGTCCACGCCGCGCCGCTGCGTGTGGCTCTCGTCGCTTGCATTCGTGCTTTCCGTGTGCGCCGTTGCAGAGGGATCAGATCTTTTGAGCATCCTCTTTTTCGCCGCGTGCGCCGTTTTGCAGG
Organism: Oscillospiraceae bacterium; assembly: GCA_017408525.1. Classification (GTDB taxonomy): domain Bacteria; phylum Bacillota; class Clostridia; order Oscillospirales; family Oscillospiraceae; genus RGIG2163. The sequence continues at coordinate 27,964 of JAFQUN010000048.1, read as the reverse complement.
GAGGCTTTCTTGCCGCACTGGAGCATAAGGCAAATTCCAGATAAATATTTTGGGGCTTCGCTCATTCTTGAGCGAAGCCCCTTTTTCTGCATATTTTCAGCAAAACAAATTCCTGCGGCGCAATGCCCTATCGCGGAAGAATGACCCATGTGATATCGATGCGAAGCGCGGGATCGACGACACGCGCAAGCATTGCGGCAACCTCCGCACGCGTGATGGGCTGGTCGGGCAGAAAGCTTCCTGTTTCGTCAAATCCCTGTACGATACCGCGGCGGTAAAGCGTCAGAATGTCCGGCTGATAGGCGGTGTAATCATCAACATCGGTGATGTACTGGCGCGTTGCATAGCCTTCGGCAACAACAGCGGCATTTCGCGCGTCGAACCACGACGGCTCCAAAACATTCGCAAGTATGTGCGCGACCTGCGCGCGCGCTGCGCTCATGCCGCACAGCCCTTCAAACTCGTCTGCGATCACACCTTCCGTTCGCAGATACTCTGCATATCCCGCGTACCACGGTGCATCCTCCGGAAGCTCGACCGCTGCCGCGCCCGCTTCGGCATCACCAAGCGCATAGGTGCTGCGGATACGCGCAGCAAAGGTCAAAAGCTCCGCGATCGTCACACTGTCATCTGCGCCGAACGTGCCGTCATCGCGCCCTTTCGCAAAGCCGTATTCATAAAGCGCGGCAATACTCTCATATTGCCCATTCTCGGGCATAAGGTCGGAAAACGCGCCTTCATACAAAAGTGTGCGCGCAAATACAGGGGCGTTCTGACCGTCCTCGTCCGGAATTTCCGCCTCCTGCGCATCCTCCGGCTGTTCGGACAGCTGCGCATCTTCAGGAGACTGCGTGTCTGCGGGCGCATCCGCATTTTCCATGCTGTCCGGCAGCTGCGCACTCTCCGCCCCCTGCAGCGGTTCGGCAGGCACGGCGTCCTCTGCGGCATATGCAGGAAGGATCGTAAGCGCGAGGCAGAGAAACAGCGTCAGAATTTTCTTTTTCATAAGCGGCCACCCTTTCTCATGGAACAAGAATATCGAGCTGCTCAGCGGTGAGCGGTTCGTCGTAGGGGTTGAGCGCTTCATTCACAAGCGCGAGCGTCGCGGCAGGGTCGAGCGCATAGACCGATTCGCCCTTGTACCATGCCGCGCCGTTTCCGGGCAGCGTTTGGAAAGTGATGCTGTCAAAGCCGATGGAAAATGTCTCCTTGCCAAGCCAGACAAGGTTTCCGACCGTCAGATCGGTTTTGACATAGGTGTGAAAAATGTCCGCAAGCGCGTCCACATCTGTGATATTTTCCGGCGAGAGCAGTTTTTTGGCAGCGGCAGTCAAAAAAGCCTGCTGCGTCGAAATGCGCCCGATATCGGCAGAGGCGTAGCCCGTGCCATCGTTATTCTTTCGCCAGCGGACAACGCGCAGCGCGTCCTCGCCGTTCAAATGCTGCATCCCTGCTTCAAAATGGATGTGGAGATCCTGCGCCGGATCGTCGTAATCCATATTGACCGGCACATTGAAGTCGACGCCGCCGATGCGATCGATGAGCGTCACAAAACCTTGAAGGCTGACCGTTACATAAAAATCAACGGGAACGCCGAGCAGGTTTGTGATCTCTGCGCGCAAAAGCTCCGTTCCGCCCTTTGCATAAGCGTAGTTGAGCTTATTGCTCGCCCATGCGTGGTTGAGCAGCGTATCGCGCGGAAGACTTACGGCGCTTATGCGTTTTTGCTGCGCATCGAACTGCACAAGAATATTCGTGTCGCTGCCGCCGTTGTTGTCATCAAGACCGCTTACAAGGATGTTATAGCAGTACGCCCGCCGCTTGGGAAGGTCCGGCGTATTCTGGGCGGTCGTTTCGTTTTCCGCCGACACAGCTGCGTTTCCCGAATAGGCGGGCGCATCAAGCTCCGGCGCACGAATGATGTGGGCGAGAAACCCCCAAACTGTCGCCGTGCAAAAGAGAACGGCGGTGAGAAACGGAATGATGATCTCGCGTTTTCTTTTCTTTTTCTTGTTATAGCCTGCCATGCGAAGAAGGTACACTTCCTTTGAGCGATAGATTCTACGCCTTTATTATAATACGCCGCGCTGTTTGGCACAAGGGAAAACTGTATTTGTTTCGCCGGCGGTGAGGTGCTTCTTTTTTCCTTTGCGTTGACGCAATGCCTGCAAGGGGGTTTTATTTCGCCGCTCCGGCGGCGAGCTTCTTTTTTGCTTCCGCCCAAAAAAGAAGCCAAAAAATGCGGCTCAAAAACCAATGGTTTTTGAGAATTTCCTTTCAGCCCTCGGCTGCGTGCGTCGCACGCCCGGCGCGGTGCCGCTTTGCGAAACAGATCCTTCTTGCTCCGCTGCCGCTCACGGGTGCGGTGTGGAAAACGCTTCGTTATACGTACTTTGCGCCGTCTTACCTCACGGTCGCGCAAGTGCCATCGGTACTCAAGCATAGTAGGCGCTGTTATTGAAACGAAAAGACCATCATTAAGAAAAAATTCAGCGCGTAACGCGCGGAAACGGATGCAGAGGCAAATTCGTCAACGGGCGCCGTGGCTCATCTTGGCAGTCGTAGTATAGCGGAGGGAAATTCTTAAAAACCGTAGGTTTTTAAGCCGGTTTTTGGTTCCTTTTTGACGGAGCAAAAAGGAACTCCGCTCGCGAACGAGCGGAACATCCCCTTTTTGGGCAAACAACGCGTAAATGAAATGTGGTTATGCCCCTTTATACTTCTTCCGCGTTGCGATACCGCCGCGGATGTGCCGCTGCGCCTTGTTTTCGTCAAGGACCTCTTTGACCTGCAGATAAAGCGAGCGGTTGAAAAGCGGCAAACGATCCTGCAAGTCCTTATGTACTGTCGACTTACTCACGCCGAATTTGCGCGCGGCAGCACGCACCGTCGTGCGGTTTTCTATGATGTAAACGGCGAGATCACACGCCCTTTGCTCGATATTGCCTTTGATTTCGCAACACTCCCTGTTTTCGGTTCTGCTGGAGTATATGCACAAAGCATGGTGTGGTATGAGTGGCTTGCGCCGCCGCGGCGTGAGCGGCTGCAACGATTCGTTTTATTTATAGATAAAATCAATAAAAAGAAGTCTTGCTTTCATACTTGCTGTTGACTTTTGGGCAATCCTTATTATAAAATGTAATTTGTTATTGGATCGGTTGTTATTTTTTGACAGCCGGGGAAGCGTTTACCAACGTTATGCGGAAAGTAGGTGAACCCATGCTTGAGGAAATGATCGCCCGTATTGAAGGGTGCGAAAGCGATGTAAAAGCGCGCACGGCCGCTGCTGAGGCGGAGGCAAAGGAGCTTGTCGCTGCCGCGCAGCGCGACGGTCTCGCCCTTTTGGAAAAGGTGCGCGCCGACGCACTGGAGGAAGGTCGTGCGCTGCGCAAGGAAGCCGAAGCACGCGCCGCAGAAAAGGCGCAGCAGATCGCAAAGGTCGCCGGGGATGAGAGCGCGGCTTTGAAAGCTGCCTCCCGTGCGTGCCTTGATAAGGCTGCAGAGTTTATTGTCGGAAGGGTTGTGAGTGTTTAGAGATGGCGATCGTAAAAATGAAAAAGCTCCGTGTCCTGACGACTGCCGACCGGCGGGATGCTCTGCTGGGAGGGCTTTTGCACCTCGGCTGTGTGGAGATCAGCGAACCGGACGCCATGACTGCCGACGCGCAGTGGGCACCGCTTTTCAAAAAAGCCGCCTCGTCGCTTGCGCAGACACGAACGGAGCTTGCCGACGCGCAAACAGCGCTTGATGCCGTCACTCGCTATGCCAATGTGAAAGAGGGCATGTTCACGCCGCGCGCCGCCGTTACACGGGAGGAGCTTCTCGGCGAGGAGACCTTCTCTCGCGCGCGGGAGGTGAGCCAGGCTGTCGGCGAGCGGCTGCGCGAGATCGCGGCACTGCAGGCAGAGGCATCGCGCCTTACGGCGCGCCGCGCATCACTTCTGCCGTGGACGCCGCTCGATGTCCCGCTTGAACGAGAGGGCACGGCGCACACCGTTTTCCGTACGGGCGTGTGTCCGAGCGGCACGGATACCGGCGCCATGCGCGTCGATCTTTCGCAGACCATGTCGGAGGTCTATGAGATCAGCACCGACAAACTGCAAACGTACTATTTTGTCGTCTTCCATAAAGACGACGAGTTCGATGTTATGGAGCACCTCCGCTTCTATAACTTCAGCGTGACCGACCTTCACGCCATGCATGGCACAGCGGCGGAAAATGTGGAGGAGATCACCCGTCTTCTTGCCGAGAATGAGGCGGCACAGGAGGCGGCGCACAGTGCCATCGCCGCGCTTGCGGACGAACGGCATCTTTTACAGCTCTACGTCGAACGTCTGCACACGGAGGAATCGAAGGAAGAGAGTGGTGAGCGCCTTCTCACCGACGGCACGGTCATCCTCTTTGAAGGCTGGGCAAATGCCGAGCGCGCGAATGAGGTCGAGAAATTTTTGACCGAAAGCGGCTGCGCTTTTGAGCTGAGTGAGCCGACCGCCGAGGAAAATGCCGACGTTCCGGTGCAGCTGAAAAACAACTTCTTCACAAGACCGCTCAATATGGTCACGGAGATGTATTCGCTCCCCGCCTACGGAAGCGTCGACCCCAACCCCGTTATGGCGCCGTTTTTCATTTTCTCCTACGGCTTTATGATGGCAGATATGGGTTACGGACTTTTGATGATGCTTGCATCCATCTTTGTGATGAAAAAGGCGAAGCCCAATGGTGCGACGATGCGCCACATGATCCCGCTTCTGGGGCTTTGCGGCGTGAGCACATTCATCATGGGTGCGCTGACAGGCGGCTTTTTCGGCGACCTTCTGCCCCAGCTTGCCATGATGCTTGACCCCGACACGACGTTTACGGCGCTGCCGGCGCTTTTCTCTCCGCTTGACGACGCACTTGCCGTTTTGATCGGCTCGCTCGCCATCGGCGTGGTGCAGATCTTCACTGGTATGGCGATCAGTATGTACCGCCAGATCAAGCGCGGCGAAGTTCTCGCCGCCCTTTGCAACGAAGGCGCGTGGTATCTCGTCTTTGCGCTTTTGGCAGGCGGTATCGTCCTCGGGCAGATCAAGATCGCGCTCATTGCCATCGTGGTCCTGCTCGTTTTGACGCAGGGATACGGTAAACAGGGTCTTGTCGGAAAGCTCATGGGCATCGGCGGATCGATCTACAACAACATCACGGGTTATTTCAGCGATATTTTGTCCTACTCGCGCCTGATGGCGCTGATGCTTGCCGGCGCGGTCATCGCGCAGGTTTTCAACACGCTCGGCGCGATCACAGGCAACGTTGTCACATTTTTCATCATCTCGATGATCGGCAACGCACTCAACTTTGCGCTCAATCTGCTGGGGTGCTACGTCCACGATATGCGTTTGCAGTGTCTGGAGTATTTCGGCAGATTTTATGAGGACGGCGGAAAGCCGTTCCGTCCTCTGGCGGTCGACCCCAAACTGGTAGACATTGTCGAAAAATAAAGAAAAGTTTTGAGGAGGAATTTCTTATGTTTCTGGAAAACATTGGCGGTCTTGCGATCGCACTGCTCGGTTCCGGTCTTGCGGTCGGACTTTCCTGCGTGGGCTCGGCAAAGGGTACAGGTATTGCCGGTGAAGCCGGTACGGGGCTTTTGAGCCAGGATCCTTCCAAGTCCGGTAAGGTCATGGTTTTGCAGCTGCTCCCCGGTACGCAGGGTCTGTACGGCCTTGTCGTTTGGTTCTTCGCGCTCATCCGCATGGGCATGATGGACGGCTCCGCCGCAGGTCTTACTCTTGTGCAGGGCTTCCAGTATTTCGCCGCCTGTATGCCGATGGCGCTCGGCGGACTTCTCTCCGCGATCGCACAGGGTCGTGTTGCCGCAGGTTCGATCAACATTCTTGCAAAGAAGCCGGACGACTGGTCCAAGGGTCTCATCCTCTGCGGTATCGTTGAGTTCTATGCCATTTTGTCGTTGCTTGCTTCCATGCTGATGCTGCTGTGGATCTGACCCCACGGAAAGGGGACTTATTATGAACGGAATCGAAAAGATCACCGCGCGCATTGAAGCCGACGCTTCCGAGCAGATCGCGCGCGTGCTGGACGCTGCGAAGGCGGAGGCGGCACAGATCAGCGCGAAATATCAGTCGCTCTCAGACAGTGAGCGCGCCGAGCTTCGCGCAAAAAACGAGCGCGCCGCCGCCGAACGCGAGGAGCGCCTCGTCAGCGCCGCGCATATGGACGCGCGCAAGGTGCAGCTTGCCGCAAAGCAGGAGATGCTCGACGCCGCGTATGACCTCGCGCTTGAAAAGCTCTGCGCGATGGAGCCGTCCAAGTACGAGGCGGTGCTTGCCGCGCTTTTGGAAAAGGCTTCTGCCGGCGAAACGGGCGAGGTCGTTTTCTCCGAAAAGGATGCGGCGGTCGGTAAGGCTGCGATCGAAAAGGTCAACAAAGCGGCCGGCAAAAAGCTCGTCCTCTCGGCGCAAAACGCACCCATCCGCGGCGGCTTCATCCTCAAAGACAAGAATGTGGAGGTCAACTGCACCTTCGAAACGCTGGTCCGCCTTGAAAAGGCGAATACGGCGGGCGAGGTCGCAAAGCTGCTGTTTTCATAACGGAGCAAGGAGGAAGTGTCTTGAATATCGCAATTAAAGACACCGATTACCTGGGTATCTCAACGCGGATCCGCGCGATGGAAAACGCTCTTTTGACGCGCGAGCGGATGGAGCAGGTCCTCGACGCACGCACCGACGAGGAGGCGGCGAAGATCTTGCAGGACTGCGGCTACGGAGAGCTTGACCCCAAGCACCCCGAAAGCATGGACGCGGCCATCGCTGCCGCGCGCGAGGCAACGCTGCGCGACATTGCCGATACTGCACCCGATGCCAGGTATATCGATATTTTCAAACTGAAATACGACTATCATAACATAAAGGCGATCTTAAAAGCGGAAGCGATGGGCGTTTCGCCCGACCATATGCTCACGGATATGGGCCGCTATCGCGCGGAGGAGCTGAAAGACGCGCTTGCAAAGGGCGAGCTGGATGTCCTCTCCCAGATGCTTGCCGACGCGGCGGCGGAGGCGAAGGATGCGCTCGACACGACAGGCGACGGTCAGCTTTGCGACGCTGTGCTCGACCGCTGGTGCTACCTTGATATGGAGCGCGTTGCGGAAGCGACCGGCAGCGAATTTCTCTGCGGGTATGTCCGCGCGCAGATCGACGCGGTCAATCTGCGCACGCTCGTTCGCACGATGCGCATGGGCAAAAACAACGAGTTTTTGCGCGGTGTGCTTCTTACGGGCGGCGAAATTCCGATGGAATCCGTCCTCAAAGCCGGCGAAAACGCCGGTGCGCTCGGTGAACTGTACGAGCCTACGCGCCTTGCGGAGGCGGCGGAGGTCGGCGTGCAGGCGCTGCACGGGGAGCCTCTGACGGAGTTTGAAAAGCTCTGCGACGACGCGGTGAGTGCATATCTTGCCGACGCGCAGTTCGTACCCTTTGGCGAGGCGCCGCTTCTTGCGTACCTTGCAGCAAGGGAGACGGAGTATACGAACCTCCGCATCCTGCTTCTCGGGCGCAGCGCGGGACTTGACGCGGACGTAATCCGCTCGCGCCTTCGCGCAAGCTATGTGTAAGGCGGTGGAACTATGGCTGCAACATATCAAATCGCCGTCATCGGCGACTGGGAGTCCGTGATGGGCTTTCGCGCGCTGGGTCTTGACACCTATCCTGTCACCTCTGCGGACGAGGCACGCGAACGCGTGCGCGAGCTTGCTAAGACCGACTGCGCGGTAATCTACCTCACGGAAACACTTGCAAAGGACATGGGCGACACGCTCTCGCGCTACAAAGACGAGCTTCGCCCCGCGATCATCCTCATCCCCGGGCGGGAAGGCTCACTGGGTATCGGAAAACGCGATATCCAGCGGGCGATCGAGCGTGCGGTCGGCGCAGATATTCTGTAAATCGCGCGACACGCGGCGTATTGCATGATACGACCTCGAAACAATTTTCGATGGAAGAAGGTATGCTATTTTGAGTGGTAAAGTTGTAAAGGTATCAGGTCCGCTTGTGGTCGCAACGGGACTTGCGGATGCAAATATGTCCGACGTTGTCCGCGTCGGCCCGCAGCGCCTGATTGGTGAGATTTTGAACATGAAGGGCGATTCCGCCTCCATTCAGGTCTATGAAGAAACGTCCGGTCTCGGCCCGGGTGCCGTTGTCGAAACGACCGGCGCACCGATGAGCGTCGAGCTTGGCCCGGGTATGATCGAGGGCATTTACGACGGTATCCAGCGCCCGCTGGAAAAGATCGTCGAAAAGGTCGGCGCGAACATCTCCCGCGGCGTCGAAGTTGCCGCGCTCGACCATGACAAGAAGTGGGACTTTACGCCCACCGTCAAAGCCGGTGACAAGGTCGTTGGCGGCGACATCATCGGCACTGTCCCCGAAACGCCGTCCGTGCTTCATAAGATCATGGTGCCGCCGAATGTCAGCGGCACGGTCAAGGAGATCAAAAGCGGTGCGTTCACCGTTTTGGAAACGGTCGCCGTTCTTGAAGCAGAGGACGGTCGTGAAGTTCCCCTCACGATGATGCAGAAGTGGCCCGTCCGCGTCGGCAGACCCTATGCCCATAAATATCCCCCCGCACGTCCCCTCTGCACCGGTCAGCGTATCATCGATACGATGTTCCCCATTGCAAAGGGCGGCACGGCAGCCGTTCCCGGCCCGTTCGGCAGCGGCAAGACCGTCGTGCAGCACCAGCTTGCCAAGTGGTCGGACGTTGATATCGTCGTTTACATCGGCTGCGGTGAGCGCGGCAATGAGATGACCGACGTTCTGCGTGAGTTCCCCGAACTCAAAGACCCCCGCACGGGCGAGTCGCTGATGAAGCGCACCGTGCTCATCGCCAACACCTCCGATATGCCCGTTGCCGCGCGCGAGGCGAGCGTTTACACCGGCATCACCATCGCCGAATACTTCCGCGACATGGGTTACGACGTCGCCGTTATCGCCGACTCCACCTCCCGCTGGGCGGAGGCGCTGCGTGAAATGTCGGGTCGTTTGGAAGAGATGCCCGGTGAAGAAGGCTACCCCGCCTACCTTGCCTCCCGTCTTGCGCAGTTCTACGAGCGCGCCGGAAGCGTCGAGTGCATCGGAAGCGACGAGCGCCGCGGAAGCCTTACGGCAGTCGGCGCAGTCTCCCCTCCGGGCGGCGACCTTTCCGAGCCTGTCTCCCAGGCGACGATGCGTATCGTCAAGGTCTTCTGGTCGCTTGACTCGTCGCTTGCCTACAAGCGTCACTTCCCCGCGATCAACTGGCTCAATTCCTACTCGCTGTATCTTGACACGCTCAAACCGTGGTTTGATGAAAACTTCGGCGACGGCTTTATGAAAAGCCGCACCAAGGCGATGGGCATTTTGCAAAGCGAAGCGAGCCTCAACGAGATCGTTCAGCTCGTCGGTAAGGATTCCCTTTCTCCCGCCGACCAGCTTACGCTTGAAGTCGCGCGTATGATCCGCGAGGACTTCTTGCAGCAAAACGCCTTCGTCGATATCGACGGCTTCTCGTCCTACGACCGTCAGGCGAAACTCCTTTCCATCATCCTCGATTACGACGTGCTCTGCCGCGCCGCCATCACAAAGGGTGCAAGCGCCGCCAAGCTCTTTGACATCCCCGTTCGTGAGGAGATCGGCCGCGCCAAGAGCGTCCCTGCCGAAGAGTACGAAGCTGTGTACGCAAAGATGCGCGCCGATATGCAGGCGCAGATCGAAAAAATTGCCGCCGAGGGAGGTGAACAGGCATGATCCGTGAATACAAAACGGTTGAGGAGATCTCTGGTCCTCTGATGATGGTCCGCATGGTCGAAAACGTTACATTCGATGAGCTCGTCGAGATCGAGCTGCACAATGGCACGATCCGCCGCGGCAAGGTTTTGGAGGTCAACGGTGACACCGCCGTTGTTCAGCTCTTTGAATCCTCTGCCGGCATCAACCTTGCCGATGCAAAGGTGCGCTTCCTCGGTCATCCTTTGCAGCTCGGCGTTTCGGGCGATATGCTCGGCCGCGTCTTTAACGGCATGGGGCAACCCATCGACGGCGGTCCCGATATCCTTGCCGAGGAGTATCGTGACATCAACGGTCTTCCCATGAACCCCGCCGCGCGCGACTACCCGAATGAGTTTATCCAGACGGGCGTTTCCACGATCGACGGTCTGAACACCCTCGTTCGCGGGCAGAAGCTGCCCATCTTCTCCGGCTCCGGTCTTCCGCACGCGAACCTTGCCGCGCAGATCGCGCGTCAGGCGAAGGTGCGCGGTGACGCGCAGGCGAACTTCGCCGTCGTCTTCGCCGCCATCGGCATCACGTTTGAAGAGTCCGAGTTTTTCGTGAGCGAATTTAAGCGCACCGGCGCGATCGACCGCACCGTGCTTTTCACGAACCTTGCAAACGACCCCGCCGTTGAGCGTATCTCCACCCCGCGTATGGCGCTCACCGCCGCAGAGTATCTTGCGTTCGAGAAGAACATGCACGTTCTTGTCATCCTCACCGACATCACGAACTACGCCGAAGCGCTTCGTGAAGTTTCCGCCGCGAAGAAGGAAGTCCCCGGACGCCGCGGCTACCCGGGCTACCTCTACACCGACCTTGCAACGCTCTACGAGCGCGCGGGCCGCAAGCTCGGGCAGGAAGGCTCGATCACGATGATCCCCATCCTCACCATGCCCGAAGATGACAAGACCCACCCCATCCCCGACCTCACCGGCTATATCACCGAAGGTCAGATCATCCTCTCCCGTGCGCTGTACCGTCAGGGCATCCACCCGCCGGTCGACGTTCTGCCCTCGCTTTCGCGTCTGAAGGACAAGGGTATCGGCGCCGGCAAAACACGCGAAGATCACGCCGGCACGATGAACCAGCTCTTTGCCGCCTACGCGACCGGTAAGGACAACAAGGAGCTGATGTCCATCCTCGGCGAAGCCGCGCTCACGCCGACCGACCTTCTCTATGCGAAGTTTGCGGACGAATTTGAGCGTCGTTATGTCAACCAGGGCTACGAGGAAAACCGCTCCATCGAAGAGACGCTCGACCTCGGCTGGGAGCTTTTGTCCATCCTCCCCAAGGGCGAGCTCAAGCGTATCAAGCCGGAGTATATCGAAAAGTATTATCCCAAGAAGGACGAGAAGTAAGGAGGGGTGATCGATGGCGAATATCACAGTCACCCCGACAAGAATGGAGCTGACGCGCCTGAAGGGCAAGCTCAAAACGGCGCGGCGCGGTCACAAGCTGCTCAAAGACAAGCGCGACGGTCTGATGAAGGAATTTCTTGAGACTGTGCGCGAGGTGCGCGCACTGCGCGCCGAGGTCGAAGAGGAGCTCATGCGCGTGCACCGCTCGTTCACCGTCGCCTCCGCGATCATGAGCTCCGAGGCACTCGAGCAGGCGCTCATCCTCCCCAAGCAGAGCGTGGAGCTGACCATGACGATGCAGAACATCATGTCGGTCAACGTTCCCGTTTATGCGTATCAGACGAAGACGCAGTCCGCATCCGACATCTACCCCTACGGTTTCGCCGCAACGTCCGGCGAGCTGGATACGGCGGTCAGTGCGCTCGGCGGCGTCTTTGAGAAGATGCTCAAGCTCGCACAGATCGAAAAATCGGCGCAGCTGATGGCGGAGGAGATCGAAAAGACACGCCGCCGCGTCAACGCGCTGGAGTATGTTGTGATCCCGCAGACGGAGGAAAACATCCGTTATATCACAATGAAGCTCGACGAGAACGACCGCTCGACGACGACGCGTTTGATGAAAGTCAAGGATATGCTGCTCAAAGAAGCGCTGGAAGAAAAGCGCGAGATGACCGCAAAAGCTGTCGCATCCTCCGACGGCGCAGCAACAATGGCATAAATAAAAAAGAATCCTGCCGCCTTGCGACAGGATTCTTTTTTTGCAAAAACTTTCAAAAGAAGCCTCTATTTGAAAAGATCAGCTTTTCCCAAAAATTTTACTCCCGCACTTCGGGCAGGTGATCTCCACCTTGCCGACACCGCGCGGCACACGGCAATACGCCCCGCAGCGGCAGCGGAAATACTTATGCGCCGTGTCACGCCGCCTTGCCGCCGCACTGGAGAGCCGCGCTTTGATGGGATTCCAAAAACGCAGAAACCGCGCGTTTTCCTCGCGCCGCTTTCCGAGATTTTTCGACAGCATACGGAAAATCAGCAAAAACCAGAAAACAAGTCCCACCGAATTCAGTACGCGTCCAAGCACGCCGCCAAAAAGCGAGGAGAGCATCGAAAGCGCGAGCTGCGCGAAAAGCAGCGCCCAGCCGAGCGCATCCACGCCGTTGCGTCCGTAGAAAAACCGTGCGAGCGCTTCGCGCAGGCGATACATAAAACCCATAAAGACACTTCCTTGTGTTTAATTTCTGCCTCTATTTTACCGCGCATCTCCGCCGCCGTAAAGTGTGCGCGCGAAATTTTACAAATTCGTCATTTTCTTTGTTGTGCAGCAGTGCTATAATCGAGAAGATGAATTTTGAAGGAGGCGTTTTCCACAAATGGCAAAAAAGCAATTCAAGGCGGAGTCAAAGCGGCTTCTTGACCTGATGATCAACTCTATCTATACGCACAAGGAGATATTTCTGCGAGAGATCCTCTCTAACGCGAGCGACGCAATGGACAAGCTTGCCTATCTTTCGCTGACCGATGACAAGATCGAGCTTCGGCGCGAAGATTTCGGCATCGACGTTCGCATTGATGCCGACACGCGCACCATCACCGTTTCCGACAACGGTATCGGCATGGACAAAGATGACCTTGAAAACCACCTGGGCGTGATCGCTTCGTCCGGCTCGCTCAAGTTCCGTGACGAGGTCGAAGAGGGTGCGGACGTGGACATCATCGGTCAGTTCGGCGTCGGCTTCTACTCCGCGTTTATGGTCGCAAGCGAGATCACGGTCGTCACGCGCAAGTACGGCGCGGAGCAGGCGTATCGCTGGCACTCCGCCGGCGCGGACGGCTATACCGTGACCGAGTGCGAAAAAGAGAGCGTCGGAACGGACGTCATCATGGTCATCAAGGAAGACGAGGGCGAGGAGACGTACAGCGAGTATCTTGACGCGCAGCGCGTTGCGCAGCTTGTTCGCAAATACTCCGACTATATCCGCTACCCCATTCGCATGACGCTGCCGCAAAGCCGCCGCAAGGAGGGTTCTCCCGACGACAAGCCGGAATTTGAAACGGTTTACGAAGAGCAGACCGTCAACTCTATGGTCCCCCTCTGGCAGCGCAAGCGCTCCGAGGTCACAGACGAGGAGTACGAAAAGTTTTACATGGAAAAGTTCCATGACTGGCAAAAGCCGCGCCGCATCCTCACCGTTTCCGTCGAGGGCGCGGTGACGTACAAGGCACTCGTCTATGTCCCCTCGCAGCGCCCGTACAATTACTACGCCGAGGAGTACAAGAGCGGCTTGCAGCTTTACAGCGCCGGCGTTCTCATCATGGAAGACTGCTCGGACCTTCTGCCCGACTATCTTCGCTTCGTGCGCGGCGTTGTCGATTCGCCCGACCTGTCGCTGAACATCTCGCGCGAGCTTTTGCAGCATGACCGTCAGCTCAAAGTCATCGCAACGAGCCTTGAAAAGAAGATCCGCGGCGATCTCGAAAAGCTCATGCGCGAGGAACGCGAGAGCTACGAGGCGTTCTTTCACTCGTTCGGACGCTCGCTCAAATACGGCGTACTCGGCTCGGCACGCGGCGGCGCAAGCGACAAAGATGCGCTTTGCGAACTTCTTTTGTACTATTCCTCTACGGAGAAAAAGCTCGTTTCGCTTCGCGAATACGTTGACCGCATGAGCGAGGAGCAAAAGTATATCTACTACGCACCCGGCACGTCTGTTGCCCAGATCGACCGCCTGCCGCAGACGGAGCTTTTGAAGGAGAAGAACTGGGAGATTTTGTATCTTACCGAGGACATTGACGAATTTGCCGTGCAGGTCATCGGAAGCTACGCAGAAAAGCCGCTGCGCTCGGTCGTTGACGGCGATTTGGAGCTTGGCGATGAAAAGGACAAAGAGGAGAACGCCTCCGAAGAGAAGAAGAGCGTCCTCGACTTCGTCAAGGAAACGCTTGGTGACCGCGTGCGCGAGGTGCGCCTCTCCAAGCGCCTCAAGACCCACCCTGTCTGCATGACGGCGGGCGAAGGCATGAGCTTTGAAATGGAAAAGTATATGCGCGCCGTGCAGCCGGAGGTTCCCTTTGCGGTGGGGCGCATTTTGGAACTCAACGCCGACCATCCTGCCTTTGCGGCGCTCGAAGCGGCGATGGAGTCCGACCGCGAAAAGGCAGCCACCTACGCGAAGATCCTCTGCGACCAGGCGGCGCTTATCGCGGGGTTGGAGCTTGAAGACCCGGGCGAGTATACCGATCTTGTGTGCAGCTTGATGAAATAATAAAATGGGTGGGATATTGCGCTGCCGCGCAATATCCCACCGACATCTCCGGATGCATGCGGGATGGACCCGTTTGCAGGCGTTGCGGCAGACAAACGTGTGAAAACGCAAAATGCCCCTTGCTATTTTTGTGCGGATGAGTATAATTGTAATGATGCGTGTCGTTTTTTGGCACGATGTCAAATTTTGGAAGAAGAATGAAAAGAGGAAACACCATGAAAAAGCTTCTCGCAATGCTCCTCGCCCTTGTGATGACGCTTGCGCTCGCCGCCTGCGGCGGCACGACCGGCACCGACACACAGGGTGAAACCCCGTCCGGCACGAATGATGCCGCACAGACGGAGGACAAGCTCGCCGTCGCGCTTGTCGTCGCCGGAACGTTCGGCGACCGCTCGTTCTACGACTCCTCCAAGGCAGGTGTTGACCGTCTTGCCGCCGATTTTGAAAAGATCGACGTCAAGACCATCGAGTGCAACAACGAAAACCACGACCAGCAGCTGCGCAACGCAGCCGACAGTGCCAAGATCGTCGTTGCCGTCGGCTGGGAGTTCTACAACATTGAGACCATCGCACCCGAGTATCCTGACGTTGACTTCATCTGGATCGACAACGCCACCTCCGCTCCTGTCTCCAATGTCCTGAACATCACCTATGCCCAGAATGAGGGCTCCTTCCTCGTTGGCTACGTTGCCGCGAAGATGTCCGAAAGCGGTGTTGTCGGCGCCGTCGGCGGTGAGGACAGCGCAACCATCAACGACTTTATCGTCGGCTTTACGCAGGGTGCCAAGCACGCCAATGCCGATATCAAGGTCGAGACCATCTACTCCAATACCTATGACGATCCCGCCATCGGCAAAGAGTGTGCCATCACCCTCAATGACAAGGGCGCGGACGTGATCTTCCAGATCGCCTCCAAGTGCGGCGACGGCGTGTTTGAAGCGGGCGCGGAGCGCGGCTTCTATGCCATCGGTGTTGACAGCGACCAGAAGTACATCGCGGACGACGTCATCATCTGCTCGATGATGAAGGAAGTCGGCACCTCCATCTACGACGCCGTGAAGGCGTATGTCGGCGGTGACAAGTCCCTGTGGGGCACCACTTGGGTCGCCGATATGTCCAACGGCTACGTCGGCGTCGGCTACGGCGACGAGGGTGCCACCCAGCAGGTCTCCGATGAGATCAAGGCTGAGGTCGAATCGCTCAAGGCGTCCATCGTTGACGGCAGCATCGTTGTCGAAACGACCCGCTGATCACCTTGGGGCTTTCAAAAAAGATGCAAAGCATCTTTTTTGAGTTTTTCGCCGCAAAGCGGCGAAACTCGGTGAGACCCTTTTTGACAAGCTGAAAATGGTGTGACATTTAGCAAATGTCACACCATTTTGCTAAGGAGGCGATTTTTGATTGCAGGAGACAGTTGTAAAATTTGAGCACATCAGCATGGAATTTCCCGGCGTCCTTGCAAACGACGATGTTTCGCTCGACATTCGGCGCGGGGAGGTCTTTGCACTTGTCGGTGAAAACGGCGCAGGCAAATCGACGCTTATGAAGATCCTTTACGGCATCAATGAGCCGACCGGCGGAACGCTGACTGTACGCGGTGAGCGCGTGGAACGCTTCAGTCCCAAAGACGCGATCGCACGCGGCATCGGCATGGTACACCAGCATTTTATGCTTGTTCCATCCTTCACCGTCGCGCAAAACATCGTTTTGAGCCGTGAGCCGAGGAAGTTCGGCGTTCTTTTCGACGACCGCGCCGCAGTGTCTGAGGCGCAGCGTCTTGCCCGGGAGTATGCGCTCACGGTTGACCCCACCGCCGTCGTGCGGGAGATCAGCGTCGGCTTGCAGCAGCGTGTGGAGATATTGAAAACGCTCTACCGCGGCGCGGACATCCTCATTCTCGACGAGCCGACTGCCGTGCTCACGCCGCAGGAGACAGATGAGCTTTTCGCCGTTATCCGCCGCATCGTGCGCGAGAAAAATATGACCGTCATCATCATCACGCACAAGCTCTATGAGGTCATGGCGATCAGCGACCGCGTCGGCGTGATGCGGCAGGGGCGGCTCATTGGCGTGGAGGAAACGAAAAACGTCAATGAACGAATGCTCGCTTCCATGATGGTCGGGCGCGAGGTACTGCTCGGCCGCCTTGACCGCGCGGGCGAAGCGGGCGAGGTGCGGCTTGCCGTTGAAAAGCTGAATGTTTGCGATGACCGTGGTCTTACCGCCGTGCGCGACCTCTCGCTCACCGTCCGCGCGGGGGAGGTGCTCGGCATCGCCGCCATCGAGGGCAACGGGCAAAGCGAGCTTTTGGAGGCGGTCACGGGGATGCGCGGCGCGCAAAGCGGACGCGTTCTCCTTGGCGGTGCGGATGTGACGGGAAGCTCCCCCGGGGCACGCCGCGCGCGCGGACTTTCACACATTCCCGAAGACCGTATCGCAACGGGCGTTTCGACGGCAGCAAGCGTTTCGGACAATCTGCTTGTCGGGCGGCACAGGGAGAGACGGTTCAATATTTTGGGTCTCCATCAAAAAACGAAAGCTGTCCGCGACTACACGCAGCAGCTTTACGACGAGTATGACATCCGCGGTGCGGGTGTGGATACCACGGTCGGCTCGATGTCGGGCGGCAATATGCAAAAAGTCGTCGTCGCGCGCGAATTTTCGCTCGACGCGAACGTGCTGATCATCTCCCAACCGACGCGCGGCGTGGATGTAGGCGCGATGGAGTTCATCCACTCGCACATCATTAAAAAGCGAAACGAGGGCTGTGCCATTTTGCTTGCAAGCGCCGACCTTGACGAGGTGTTCCGCCTCAGCGACCGCATCATCACCATGTACGAAGGCGAGATCACCGGTGAATTTGCGGCGGATGCCATCACAAAAGAGGAGATCGGCTATTACATGACCGGCAGCGGCAGAGAGGAGGCGCAGTATGCAAAGGCGCAAAATTGACCTCGGCTACGCGGCATCGCTGCTTTTGAGCATCGCGCTTGCCTTTTTGATCGGCGCGCTCATCCTCGCAGTCTCCGGTCACGCACCGCTCAATGCGTATACGGAGATGGTCAAGGGTTCACTGTCGAACGCGCGCCACATCGGTGACACGCTCGAGTACGCGATGGTGCTTTGTATCTGCGGACTTGCGTGTGCCGTCGGCTCTCGCGCGGGCATCTTCAATGTCGGCGGCGAGGGACAGCTTCTCCTCGGCGCGGTCGTTGCCGCGCAGGTGGGCGTTGCGATGGAGGGGAGTCCGAAGATCGTTGTGATCGTGTGCGCTGCACTTGCGGCGATGGCGATGGGCGGCGCATACGCGTTCGTCCCCGGCGTTTTGAAGGTCAAGCTCAAGGTCAACGAAGTCATCACCACCATCATGCTCAATACCGTCGCCATCTACATCTGCCAGTATCTTGCAAAGGGTCCGTGGCGCAACTCCAACCCCAACATCATCGCGGGAACGGAAAATCTCGCGCAGGGCTATTGGCTTGCCCGTCCAATTGCAGGGTCGAAGCTCTCCTCGGCGATCTTTGCCTCGGCGGTCATCGCGTTTTTGGTGTGGTACATCATGCAGAAAACAAGCGTCGGCTATGAGATGCGTCTTACAGGGCAGAATCCGCGCTTTGCGCGCTTTGCGGGACTGAAAACCGATACCATCGTCATCCTTGCCATGCTTGTCTCCGGCGCGATGTGCGGTGCGGTCGGCATGTTCCGCGTCTATGGTGCGGAGCATATCTTCAAATCGAGCATCAGCAACGAATATTATTTTGATGGTATGATGGTCGCCATGATCACACAGTATAATCCGGCGGGCATCATTTTGATGAGCCTCTTTTTCGCGTTTTTGAAGATCGGCGCGGCGGGGATGGAGGCAAACGCCGGTGTTCCGAACCAGATCTATCTCATTTTGCAGACGGTCATCATTTTCTTCATGGCAGCGCAGCGCGGCATCGCCGCGTCGGTACGCGCAGCGGCTGCAAAGCGCACGGCGCAGAAAGAGGCGCGCGCGCGTCTTGCGGAGGGAGGTGCGAGAAATGGATGAGATCTTGCGCCACATTTTCTCCGCCGGCACATTCAACCAGATGCTCCGCAGTGCAACGCCCGTTGCGCTCGCCGCGATGGGCGGACTTTTGACCGAGCACGCGGGAATTATGAACATCGGTATGGACGGCATGATCCTCATGGGCGCGTTCATCGGCGTCCTTGGAAGTTACCTTTGCGCAAGCGCAGCGATGGGTGTTGCGTCGGCGGTCCTGCTTGGGGTCGCTGTGGGGCTTTTCTTCGCACTTTTTGTTGTGAAGTTCAAAAGCGATGAGTTTATCATCGGCTGCGCGCTCAATACGTTTGCAGCGGGGCTTACGGCGTATCTCTCGCGCTCGATTTTCGGTCTTTCCGGTACGTCGGGACACGATATCGCGCACCTTCCGACCGTGCACCTCGATTTTCTCGATGCGATCCCGTTTTTCGGCGAGATATTGAACGACAACTCGTTTTTTATCTACCTCACATGGGGGCTTGTCGCGCTGATGTGGGTGTTTGTCTACAAAACGCCCTGCGGCTTCTGGATCCGCGCGGCGGGTGAAAAGCCGGAGACGCTCCGCACGGCGGGCATCAGCCCCGAGCGCATGAAGTGGATCGCCAGCATCCTGTGCGGTATCTGCTGCGGTCTCGCCGGCGCACATCTGTCGCTCGGCTATCTCAACGGCTCGTTTGTTGAAGGGATGAGCAATTCGCGCGGATACATCGCCTTCGCCTGCGTCATCTTCGGTGCGGCGAACCCCGCAAAAGCGTACATCGCGGCGCTGATGTTCGGCTTTTTCGATGCACTGGGCTATCGCCTGCAAAGCTACATAAGCTCCGACCTTACCTCCATCATCCCCTATCTCATCACCGTTGTGATGATGGTCTATGTCGTTGTGCGCGGGCAGCGGAAGAAAACGACGCTCCGCACAAACACAACGGCACAGAAAGAATAGCAAAAAGAATCCTGCCACCATCCCGTGCCCTTCCGCCAAAGGAAGAACGACAGACAAAACGCCCCCGATGCAGTACCATTTTCCTGCATCAGAGGGGCGTTTTTGCTGTTCATATGATCCGGGGCATCAGCGCAGGGATCCTTTATGATCCGTTCTGCGCTCGATGCGCACGAAGCTCCCGCATCGTCGGGATCAGTACGACAAGCGACGCTGCGGCAAAAAAGCAAAGCCCTATCGCGTGATGTAGCGTCACTTTGTCACCCATGAGCACAGCGGCGAAGATCGTCGCGATGACCGGCTTTGCAAAATAGATGAACGACGCCTCCGTTGCAGAGGTGTACTCCACCGCGCGCGTCATGAGGAGGAAGCCGCATCCTGTTACGACAACACAGATGTAGAGGAAAATCAGCGTGGAGCGCAGCGTAAAGCCTGTAAAAAACGGCACGTCGGCATAGATGGAAAGCCCGATGCGCTCGTAAAACGCGGCAACCGGCGCAAGCTTTCCCAAAAGGAGGACCGCCAAAAGCTCCGCCCCACCGAAAATGAGCGCAAAGCACGACGTTGCGATGCTGCCGAATTTTTCGATGCGCAGCTTGCTCAAAACACCGTAAATGCCAAACAAAACAGTTGCAAGCATGGTATGCACAAAGCCCGTCATGCTCATCTGCGGATGGAAGGGGTCGACAAGGATCAAAATGCCGATAAGCTCCAGCGCGAGCGCCGCGATGTTGCGCCGGCGCAGCGGCTCACGCAGGATGAAATACGCGGCAATGGCAGCGAAGATGGCATTGCCCGAGTAGATCGCGGCAACAGCCGACGCGCTTGCGTTCATAATGGCAAGCTGCAAAAATGTCATGTGCAGCGCGACGGTCAAAAATCCGATAAGCGCGAAATACAATGCGTCGCCGCGCGTAAGACGCACCTTACTTTTGCGAAGGTCGCGCACAGTGAAAGGAAGCAGCGCCAGCGCGCCGCCGAGCACGCGCTCCACCGTCAGCTGCATGGGCGCAAAAACGCCGTTTAGGCTGCCGATGGCGATCTCCGTTGTACTGTAGGTAACGGCAGCGATGGCGATGAGTATATAGCCGATGCGCCGCTTGTCAAGCGTTTGTTCCATGACCGCTCCTTTTCTTTTTTGCGGGAAATACAATGCATTTTCCCGCGGGCTTTTGCAAGTATGGGGGCTTCGGCGGTATGCCGAAGCCCCCTGTTGAACTTTATGCCTTTATGTATGCGCTGTCAATCACTTTTTGGCGAGCTTCTTGCTCTCCCAGCGGCTCACGCACAGCGAGCAGGAGATGTCGCCGGTGACATTGAGGCAGGTACGACCCATATCGAAAAGACGGTCGATACCGTAGATGATCATGATCATATCGACGGGGATATTCATCGCCTCGAGGACCATGGCAAGCATGATCATGCCCGCGCCGGAAACGCCCGCCGTACCGATGGAGGCAAGCGTCGCCGTGACGACGACGGTGACCATCTGGCTGAGGGTGAGGTTCATGCCGCAAAGCGTTGCAAGGAAGACAGTGGCAACGCACTGGTAGATGGCGGTACCGTCCATGTTGATCGTCGCGCCGAGGGGCAGGACGAAGGAGGCAACATCGCTGTCAGCACCCAGCTCATCCGCGCACTCCTTGGAAACGGGGAGCGTTGCGGCGGAGGAGGTGGAGGTGAAGGCAAAGATCATCGCAGCGGAGGCACCCTTGAAGAACTTGAGCGGGCTGACACCGCCAAAGACCTTTGCCGCCGTGGAGTAGGTCAAAAGGGCGTGGATCAGATAGCCGATGTACGCGCACAGAAGAACGAGCGCGAGCGAGCCGAGGATCTCCGCACCTTGCGTCGCGACGACCCAGGACATCATGGTGAAAACGCCGATGGGGGAGAGACTGATGATGAAGGTCATCAGCTTTTCGATCACGGCATAGAAGGAAGAGACGATGTCCTTGGTGAGCTTTCCCTTTTCGCCCGCTGCAATGATCGCGCCGCCGAGGAAGAGGGCGATCACGATGACCTGGAGCATATTGGCGGTGCGGAAGGCTTCCCACATATTGCTCGGGAAGATACCGACCAGCGTATCCATAAAGTTCGCGGAGGTCGCCTTATCCCACGTCTGACCTTCCGCAAGCTGCATCGCGGTCGGGAAAAGACCGGCGCTGTTAAAGACATTTGCAATAACAAGACCGATGATACAGGCGATGGCTGTGGTGCAGAGGAAGTAAGCGACCGTCTTCCAGCCGACCGAGCCGACCTTCTTCATGTCGCCCATCGAGATGATACCCTCGATCATCGAAAGGAGAACGACGGGAACGACGATGAACTTGAGAAGGTTGACAAAGATCGTACCGAAGGGCTTGAGATAATTCGTGGTGAAATCCGCAATGTCCGCGAAGTAGCAGATAAGACCGACCACGATACCGGCGAACAGCGCGATGACGATCTGTACCGGCAAGGAAAGTTTTTTCTTTTGCATAAGATTCCTCCCAACAATTATTTGTCTTTTCTATAAGACACATCTATTATAGCGGCTTCTGGAAACGTTTGCAATACAAAATGTTAAAATTTTTTGCAAAAATTTTTCATATTTAGTGATATTGCACAAGTCGAAACTCTTCGCTTTATAGCACAGTACAAAAGAGTCTGTAAAATTTCGAAAAAATCTGCTTGACAAATGCGGAAAAATGTACTATTATCCGCACATAACATAAGTCTTGATAGAGGCGCGGTCGTCATCAGTAGTTCCTTTAATATCCCGCAAACACGGGTGAGGGACGAAAGGGACGGCTGCCGAAGGTACAGGCGGGTGTTTGACCGCTTGCTGCCTGGGTCGTCGGAGAATATCCGCCGGACTGTCACGAAAGTGGAGAGCTGTCATGATGATGAATATGGAAGCTGCGCGTTTATGCCGTTTCTCTATTGAGTCATGATGGAAAGTCATGGCTTATTATTTTTGTCCGCCAATGCGCGGGAAAGGAGAAAACACATGGAAGTCTACGGAACGATTTTTTCACTGCTGCCCCCCATCATCGCGATCGGTCTTGCGCTGATCACGAAGGAGGTCTATTCCTCCCTTTTCGCCGGTGCGCTCGTCGGCGCGCTGCTCTACTCAGGTTTTAATATCGTCGGTGCCATCGAGCACATTTTCGTCACCGGCATGGTCGGTACATACGGCGAGGTCGAAACTGTCTCGGGCGTTTTGACCGATCCGTACAACATGGGCATCCTCGTTTTCCTCGTGCTGCTTGGCGTGATGGGAACGCTGATGAACCGCGCGGGCGGCAGCGCCGCCTTTGCCCGCTGGGCATCGACGCACGTTAAGTCCCGCGTCGGCGCGCAGCTTGCGACGATCGCGCTTGGCTGCCTGATCTTTGTTGACGACTACTTTAACTGCCTGACCGTCGGCTCGGTGATGCGTCCTGTCACTGACGCGCAGGGCATCTCCCGCGCAAAGCTCGCCTACTGTATCGACGCGACAGCCGCACCCATCTGCATCATCGCCCCCATCTCCTCCTGGGCTGCCGCCGTTTCCGGCTTTGTGGAAGGTACGAACGGTCTGACGCTTTTCGTCCGCTCCATCCCCTACAACTTCTATGCGATCCTCACGATCGTGATGCTCATCGTCCTCTCCGTTTCGCGCCTTGACTACGGTCCGATGCGCCGCGCCGATGAGCAGGGTCTTGGCGCACTGGTCGACGAGATGGCGGCTTCTCACACCGTGAACGAAAAGGGTCGCGTGATGCACCTTGTCGTACCTGTTGTCGCGCTGATCATCTCCTGCGTTGTCTGCATGGTCTACACCGGCGGTTTCTTTGACGGCGTTGACTTC
This sequence comes from Oscillospiraceae bacterium, assembly GCA_017408525.1. Lineage (GTDB taxonomy): Bacteria > Bacillota > Clostridia > Oscillospirales > Oscillospiraceae > RGIG2163. Next base: position 4,741 of record JAFQUN010000048.1, on the reverse strand, counting down.
ATCACCGCCTTCTCCGGCTGCGATGCTTCCGTTGGTCTTATGTACGGCTCGTTCATCGCTGTTGTGTTTACTATCGCTTTCTACCTCATCACACGCGTGCTTTCCTTCCGTGACTGCATGAGCTCGCTGCCCGACGGCTTCAAGACGATGGTCCCCGCCATCTTGATCCTCGCCCTTGCGTGGACGCTCAAGTCCGTGACCGATTCTCTCGGTGCGAGCGAGTATGTTGCCGCCCTTGTTGACAGCGCGGCACACGGTGAGGCGCTCATGTCCTTCCTGCCGGCGATCGTGTTCCTGGTCGGCGTGGGTCTGAGCTTTGCGACCGGTACCTCCTGGGGTACGTTCGGCATCCTCATCCCCATCGTGGTTGACGTTTTCAACGCATCCATGTCCAACGAGCTGATGATCATCTCCATCTCCGCGTGCCTCGCCGGTGCTGTCTGCGGCGACCACTGCTCCCCCATCTCCGACACGACCATCATGGCGTCGGCGGGCGCACAGTGCGACCACGTGATGCACGTTTCCACGCAGCTTCCCTATGCAATGACCGTCGCCGGCGTGTCGTTCGTCTGCTACATCATCGCAGGCTTTGTCCAGAGCGCATGGGTCATGCTGCCGCTCGGTATCGTGCTGATGATCGGAACGCTTCTTGTGATCCGCAATATGACGGCTAATCGCGGATGATGCGGTCCAACGAAATCTCCGGTCCGAACTTGTGACCGGATCCGGTAAAAACGGATAACAAACAAATAACCCCCCCTGATGCAGGAAACTGGAAGTGACTGCATCAGGGGGGTATTATCATGTCAAAAAACGCAGCAGACGCGGGACGCCTTTACCGCCACGCAAATGTCACAAGCCCATAGATATAAAGAAACAGCACTGCGGCAGGGATAACATATTGAAAAAGCGGCTTCATCCACGCTTTGACCTTCAAGCCGCTGCCGGCATTCGCCTCGGCAACGAATTTCTCCCATCCCCAGCCAAAGCGCGTGCAGCAAAAGAGCGCGTAGATGATGCAGCCGATGGGAAGAAGATTCATGTTCACGATAAAATCCCAGATATCCAAAACGCTCGTACCTGCGGCGAAGGGCGTAAAGCCGCTCCAAACATTATAGCCGAGCGCCGTGGTGAGCGAGGTCGCAAAAAGAACGATGCCGCACACGACGCTCCCCTTGCGGCGTCCCCAGCCGGTCAGTTCGCGCGCACAGGCGAGGATGTTTTCGAACACCGCGAAAACGGAGGACATCGCCGCAAAGACCATGAAGAGGAAAAAGAGCGTGCCCCACCAGCGCCCGCCGTCCATGTGGTTGAAAACGGTCGCCATCGTGGTGAAAAGGAGTCCCGGGCCTGCGCCGACCTCGAGATCGTAGGTAAAGCACGCAGGGAAGAGGATCAGTCCCGCAACGATCGCAACGAACGTGTCAAGCGCGGCGATATTGAACGCTTCGCCCATGAGCGAATGGTCTTTCCCCAGGTAACTTCCGAAAATCGCCATCGAGCCGATGCCGAGCGAGAGCGTGAAAAACGCCTGATTCATCGCCGCGACGATGGTTTTGCCGCTGATTTTGGAGATGTCGGGCACAAGGTAGAAGGAAAGCCCCTCTGCCGCACCGCTTAGGGTAAAGCTGCGCACCGCCAAAATGAGCATGATGACCAAAAGTGCAGCCATAATATACTTCGTAACGCGTTCCAGCCCGCCTTGCAGGTCAAAGCTGACAACAAAAAAGCCGACAATCACCACCAGTGCCATAAAGCCGACATTGACCGGCGCACTCGAGAGCATAGCGTCAAAGGTCAGCGTGCTGCCGCGACCGACCAAAAAGCCATAAAAGTAATAGATCATCCAGCCGGCAACAGTCGTGTAAAAGCTCATAAGACAGATGTTTCCAAAAAGGGAAAGATAGCCGTGCAGATGCCATTTCTGCCCCTGATGTTCCAACTTTTGGTAAATTTTCACAGGGCTTGCCTGCGCCGCGCGTCCGAGTGCAAGCTCCATTGTCATTACGGGAAGTCCGATGAGGATGATGCACAAAATGTAGAGCAAAACGAAGCCTGCGCCGCCGTTTTGCCCTGCCAACCACGGGAATTTCCAGACATTGCCGCAGCCGATGGCGCAGCCTGCGCTAAGAAGAATAAAGCCGAGACGGCTTCCGAGTCGTTCACGTTTCATAAGCGATCCCTCCGAAAGTTTACTCTTTAATTGCGTTTTCTTTCCTATTTTACAGCACACTTTCCTATCCGTCGAGAGGGAATTTTGCGCCAGCCTTGCGGGCGGTCTTTTTAAAGGGGGGAGTTCCGCTTGCAAAAGAGAGAAGGAAATGGCTTTCGCCATTTCCTTCTCTCTTTATTTTATCTTTCATTATTTAAGAGCCATCGGGGTGAGCTTGAGGTAATCTTCAAGCGTGCCGTCGCTCATGCAGCACTCGATGATCTCGCGACCCAGGGGCGAAAGATCGTCGGTGAGGAACTGCGGAAGCTGCTCTTTGAAGAAGTCGGCAAGGATCTTCGTACCGGCGTCGTAACCGGCCTCGCCGAGCTTGGACTGCGTTTCGGGACGCAGGAACGTCTGGCGGATATACTGACCGTCGACCTTCATCTCGTCGAGCGCGAAGCCGAACAGGGCGCAGCGCGCGGGAACAAGGTGCTTTTGACGGACGGTGCCGATGTGGCGGGCAAGATACTCACGGGAGAGCCACTCACCCATGAAGCCGACATTGTACGCGCCAATGTGCTGGTTGGGGATGAGGACGTTGAGCGTGTTCGGGCAGGCGACGATCTGGTCGAGCAGGAGGTTCGCCTGCGTGACCTTCTTGCCGGTCGCAAACGGCCAGTAGGAACCGACGCCCTCCGCCTTCAGACCGCTGCCGGCATTCGCGTCAGCGATGCTGGGGTTCTTGAAGCCGCGCGGGGAGATGAGTCTCCACAGCCACGCAAGTGCGGGGGGAACGACCTGCAGCATACCCATAACGCCGTAGTTGGGCTCAGCCGCAGTGGACGGCGGCATACGAACGCCGAAGCTGCGGACGGAGACCTCGACGGGTTCTGTCGCGGGGATGATGTTGGTAACCATGTCGCGCGGAATGATGACGCGCGGGTTGGAGCAGGGCTTGCCGTTAGACTCGATATAATGCTCCCAGATCAGGCAGGTCGCGCCGGGCACGCCGTGCATGTTGAAAAATTCCAGCGGAGCCTTGGGGTGGATGGTGATGCGCTCATAGAGCGGGCTGTTGCCGTAGGCGGTCATGCCGTCCATACGCAGGAACCAGCCGTCCTCCGCGTCGAGAATGACGAGGCGGCCGGAGTCGTTTTGCAGCTTGCTGTAAGCGCACGCCATATCGTCGGCGATGGGGTGGATCTTGCAGCTCTCGCCGAGGTTCATGTAGTACTTTTCACCCGTGACGGTATGCGTACCGATGAGAAGGCGGTCGTCCTCCTCGCGGTGGAAGTCCTCAAGCATTTCGCTCTTGCCGCCGCCGGACGCGCCCTCGTGCATGAAGACGACCTGGTTTTCATACGGCGTTTCGAGCATCGCCGCAGAAGCGTGGCAGCAGACCCAGCCTTCCTGTTCGCCGATGTCGAGCAGGATGGAGAAAACGCCCTTCTTCGCGGACGGACCCGGATACAGGTTGTAGGAGAAGACCTCGTGCATGGTCTTGGTGCGGTTGTGAACGCAGACCTGCTTGCCTTCAAAGTGGGTGTGGCGGAACGGCGGCGCAACATAGATGATGGAGCGCGGCTCATAGTCGGCATGGACGTCGGTGATGCTGGTAAAGCCCTGCATATTGGCAAGGCTGAACGCAAAGAACGCCGCGTTCACCGGGCAGATCATGAGGCTGTCATAGCCGTAGGTGGGATCGCCCGCGCGATAGGGCAGGACGATCAGCTGCTGCGTTGCGAGCCAGTCAAGCGTCTCCTGGCGGAGCTTGGAAAAATCGTAACCGAAGCGGTCCGCAAAGCGGGGCTTATCGGTGGGAAGATCGTCGCCGATGACCATGCAGTTGGGATCGCGGCGGCGCATATAGTCCTCCATAAAGTTGACGACGGGACCGTTCTTGCAGCGAACGACCTCGGCTTCCTTGACGGCGCCGACGCCTTCGATCTGATAGACCACGTCGTAGCGGGAAGTGTGCGTAGGACCGTAGACCATTTCCTCCAGCTCTTCGCGCGTTTCGATGAACGCAAGGCAGCGGCTCTTTTTCAGCGCAGCCATGACCTCCGGCGCGAGCTTGAACCGTTCGAGGTAATTATCAGTAAACATTAAAAAACGACCTCCTCGTCTTATTGATCGTCACATATACTACCATATATTCTTTTGCAAAGCAATAAAATATCCATACAGTTTTTGAAATGCGTGCATGAATTTGTCGAATTTTACAAAAAAGAGAGGCTGATCTTCTTTCTCTCGTATCCCCCTTGTCGGCAGTCGCTGCCAAGGGGATGGTTCCGCGCTCCGGCGGCGAATGAAGTTAAATCATTTTTGCCGGCGACATGCGCGTCGGCAAAAATACTTCTCGCCTCGCAAACGTGCGAGCCGTCCACAGGGCGGCGAGTGCGCTGCGGCGAGGTGCAAAAAATCGGAGGGAGGGGCATCGCCCCTTCCTCCGAAATGCTTATAGTCCAAACGCGCCGAGGTTCAGCCCACCGGTAAGGGACCCAACGCTTGCGTTCATCGCCTCGTCCGCCTGACGCAGCGCCTCGTTCACCGCGCCGATGATGAGATCCTGCAGCATCTCGACAT
>JAFQUN010000047.1 GCA_017408525.1 Oscillospiraceae bacterium | reverse complement strand
GTGTATGCAAAGGCGATCGCCTGCACGGATGAAGCCGAACAGATCGCGCTCTACAAGGAGCTGCAGGCGATCCTCAGCGAAAACGCTGCCAACGTTTACATTCAGGATCTTTGCGATCTTGTCGCGACGGCGCCGAATCTGAAAGGCTACGAGTTTTATCCCATCTATGTGATGGACATGAGCACGGTGCATTATATTAAGTGAGGTTTTCTATTTTAATTTTGCGGTTTAACAGCTTCTGCAAAGGAGCTTGTTTCGCCGCTCCGGCGGCGAGCTTCTTTTTTGCTCCCGCCCAAAAAAGAAGCCAAAAAATGCGGCTCAAAAACCAAGGTTTTTGAGAATTTCCTTTTCGCTATACTACAACTGCCAAGATGAGCCACGGCGCATGGTGAACGGACTTGCTTCTGCGTCTATTTCCGCGCGTTACGCGCTCCGTTTTTGGTCAGCGACGATGCTTGCGGTTTTGGAACAGCGCCTACTGCGGTTTGAGTACCGATGACGCTGCACAGGCGGACGCGCGCGCACTCACTTGGCTCTCCTTTTAAGGAGAGCTGTCAGCGAAGCTGACTGAGAGGTGAAAAGCTTAACTACCCCAGACCATCGCGGCTGATTGGCAGAAGGCGCGGTTGCTAAAACGCAATTACTGACATCAACCACCCAATCGAGCGCGAAGCGCGGCGCAATGGCACCGATGGTCGATGTCCACGCGCCGGGGCATAGCAATGCACAAACAATAGACCGCAAGGGAAGTTTTTAGAAACCGCAGGTTTCTAAATCACTTTTTGGGTCCTTTTGCGTGACGGCAAAAGGACCTCGCGCCCGGAGGCGCGAAACCAACCCCTCAGCAGGCATTGCGTCAAGAAAAAAGCTAAAACAGAAGAGGCTCGCCGCCGGAGCGGCGAAACGATCCCCTTGGAAAAGCTTTCCAAAAACAAAAGAGAAAGAGGCGAGAGATATGCGCGCGGGAATGAAACGTGTTTTGACCATTCTTTGTACGCTGTTTCTCGTCTCTCTTTTTGTCTTTCTTGCCTTTGGTGCGATCTCCGGCGACGCGGCAAGCCGTCTTCTCGGCACGCAGGCAACGCCCGAGCGCCTTGCTGCGCTTCGCGCGGAAATGGGGCTTGACGCGCCGCAGCTCGTGCAGTATTTCCGCTGGCTCGGTGCGTTCGTGACAGGCGACATGGGAACGTCTTACAGTTACAGTATGCCCGTTTCCGAAATGCTCGCCCAGAAGCTGCCGCTGACGGGGGCGCTCACGCTGATCGCTTTTTTCATCATCGTCTGCGTCTCTATCCCTCTCGGCATCGTCTGTGCCAAGCGCGAGGGCGGGCTGCTTGACCGCAGCGTGACCGTGCTCTGCCAGATCATGATGGCGGTCCCACCTTCTTTTACGGGCATTCTCTTTACCTACCTCTTCGGTCTTACGGCAAAGCTTTTTGTCGTCGGCTCGCTTCCTGCATGGAGGGCTGACCCTGCGGGGCATCTCGTTTATCTTTTCTTCCCTGCGCTCGCCGTTGCGCTCCCGCGCATCGCAATGACGACAAAACTCCTGCGAAGCGCCATTCTCACCGAGGCGGCACGCCCCTATGTCCGCACATCGATGAGCCGCGGCATGAGCCGCACGCGCATCCTCTATGCGCACGTTTTGCGAAACGCCGCGCCGAGCGTTGTGACATTTCTTGCGATGACCTTTGCCGACATCGTTGCAGGAAGCGTCGTTGTCGAGCAGATCTTCGTGCTGCCCGGGATCGGACGGCTGCTGCTCGCATCCATCTCAAACCGCGACGCACCGGTGGTGCAGGCGATCGTCGTGTTGCTTGCGCTCGTTGTCGTTCTGGCAAATCTTGCCGCCGATGCGCTGAACCGGCGCATCGATCCGCGTCTGCGCAGTAAGTGAGGTGGGCAGAATGAAACGAAACGACATCTTCTTGACCGTGGGTCTTGTCCTCACCTGCGCACTTGCGCTTACGGCTGTTTTGAGCTTTTTCTGGACGCCGTATGTGTCCACCGAGATCGGCGCGGGCGCTCCGTTCCTTGCGCCGTGTGCAGAGCATCTGCTCGGCACGGACAACTTCGGGCGCGATCTTTTAAGCCGCGTGATGGAGGGTATGGGCGCAACGTTTTCCATCGCCCTTTTGACGACTCTCCTCGGCACACTTCTCGGCGTTGCCGTCGGCGCACCGGCAGGCTATTTCGGGGGTTGGGCGGACGAGCTTTTGATGCGCTTTTGCGACGCGTTCACCGCATTTCCCTCCGTTCTTCTCGCGCTTGTTTTTGTAAGCGTCTTCGGACGGCACGGCTTTTCTCTCTTTCCGGACAGCCGCACCAATGTCATTTTTGCGCTCGCGCTTGTTTTCATGCCGAGCTTTGCGCGTATCGTGCGCGGTGAGTTTGCCCGCGCGCGCACGCTCGACTATGTGCGTGCGGCAAGGCTCATGGGCGCGCCGCACGCACGCGTGATGTTCGTCCACATTCTGCCGAACGCCGCGCCTGTTCTGCTCTCGTCCTTTGCCATCGGCTTTAACAACGCTGTGCTTGCAGAGTCGTCGATGAGCTTTCTCGGCATCGGTGTCGAGCCGCCCAGCGCGAGCCTTGGCTATATGCTCTCCGAGGCGCAGGGGTATCTCTCCCGTGCGCCGTGGTACGCCATCTCGACCGGCGTCGCCATCGCGCTTTTGACGCTCGGGGTGGGGCTGATTGCCGAGGGACTTCAGAGAGGAGGGCGCAGATAGTCTAAAAAGAGGCTGCGCCTCTTTTTAGAGTTTTTGCACTTCGCTTTGCGCACTCGCGCTGCTCGCACACTTCGCTTCGTGAGAAGTATTTTCTCCGACGTACACGCCGCCGGAGAAAATGATTTTATTTTCTTTGCGGCGGAACGCCGCAAACTCGGTGAGACCCTTTGATAGACAGGAGGTGTCATAATGCTTTCAATACGCGATCTGCACATTCGCTTTCTCGACGACTCGCACGAGGCGGTGCGCGGCATCGACCTTGACATCGCCTCCGGTGAGATCGTCGGTCTTGTCGGAGAATCGGGCAGCGGAAAGTCTGTCACCGCGATGACCGTCGCGGGACTTATCGAACGGCGGCGCGCAGCCATCTCCGGCAGCGTCACGCTGGACGGGCGCGAGCTTTTGACACTTCCGCGCGGTGAGCTTCGTGCGATACAGGGCAGCGAGATCGGCGTTGTTTTTCAGGAGCCGATGACCGCCTTCGACCCACTCATGCGCATCGGTCCGCAGGTGGGCGAGGCACTCGCGCTCCACAGCGGGCTTGACGCGGC
>JAFQUN010000046.1 GCA_017408525.1 Oscillospiraceae bacterium | reverse complement strand
GCTTGTAGCACTCCGCGCGCAGCATATTGTTCACGGAGAAGCACGCGCCCACCTCGCGCAAAACTTCGATATAGTTGAGATCCATCAGCCAGTCGGCATTGTTTACCATACGCGCCTTGCCCTCGCCGAACTCGATAAACCGTTCCATCTGCTTTTTGAAGCACGCGCAGTTGTGCTCGATCGTCTCGCGCGTCATCATCGAGCGCATATCCGTTCTGCCGGAGGGGTCACCGATCATCGCCGTACCGCCGCCGATGAGCGCGACAGGCTTGTTGCCCGCCATCTGCAAGCGCTTCATCAGGCAAAGCGCCATAAAGTGTCCGACGTGCAGGCTGTCCGCAGTCGGGTCAAAGCCAATGTAGAAGGTCGCCTTTCCGCCGTTGATCATCTCGCGGATCTCTTCCTCATTCGTCACCTGCGCGATCAGACCGCGTGCAACGAGTTCTTCATAAATTCCCATTTTTTCTCTCCTTTTATATTCTTATGCGCACTTATACGCAGTATTTTTCGATCACTTTTTTAAGTCCCTCGACAATATACGAAATATTCCGTTCCTCAAGCGCATCGCCGCGCTTTGTACGCGGTGCGCTGATGAAATACCCGAAGCCGGAAAGCCTTTTTGCCGTACAGACTGCAACATGATTGCGGAGCTTTCTCGAATCACCGGGGAAATAGAAAAGCCCTTCGTAGCGCACGAGCGCGTGCATCCCGTCCTTTTCTCCAAACGATTCCTCCAGTGCCGCAAGCAGGTCACCGTCCCACCGCGCGAGCTTGTTTGCCGCAAAGATCGCCGTGTCGCCTGAGCCAACGCAGTCAAGATCGATCACCGTCTTCTGATCGAGCACCTCGGCATGTTCACGCGCAAAGCCGCGCGCACCGCCGGCGCCATCGGCACCTTTGTCAAGAAAGGCAAAAGCAACTTCATTGCGAAAGCGCGGTGAGAGCGCAGCTGCAAGCTCCAGAAGCGCAGCCGTGCCGGAGGTATTGTCGTTACCGTGTATTGTGAAGACGGCGCAAAACGCGGGTAGCACATCACCGCCGCCATCAAAACAAGAAACATCGGCAGCGTCAAGCCGGGCAGCGACAGTACGAACGTCACCGCAAAAGAGATAACGAACGCCGCAAGCGTAAGCGCAACAGCAATCGCCGCCTGCGTCAAAAGATACACGACAGGGCGCGTCGGTGACAAAAAGGATGGCACCATCTCCCGCGCGCCCGTATCATAGTGCGCGGAAAAAATGAGCTTTGCCTTCTCCACGTCGCCGACAACAACGTTGGAATACGTCCCCGACCTGCCGGACTCAATGCGCGGCGTGTATCCGCGCTCGCGAAGCTCCCAGGAAAGATATCCTGTAAACCGTTCCCGCTCCTCGGCTTTTCGCCGCACGGGAAAATTTGATAAAATGTGCGATGCGTATTGCTGCATGGTCTGCTTCCTTTCCGATAAAAAAGCCCCCCGTCAAACGACAGAGGGCGAAATAAAACGCGATACCACCTCATGCTTGCCGCACCCTCACAGGTGCAGCCTCACGGAGTTTTGCAACTCACACGCTGTAACGGGCGCACCCGACCGGACCTACTGCGCCGCAGAGGGGCGGTTCAGCCGGCAGCTCCGGGATGTATTCGCGCACACTGCCGACCTTCTCGCACCGACCGAAGGCTCTCTTCACGGCAAAAAATGCGGTACTTCTTCCCATCATCACTTTGACGATATCCTATTTTAACACCGCCTTGATTCTACTACACTTTTCCTCCCGCTGTCAAGGCGCTTTGCCTGTTTTTCATCTTTTCCCAACTGAAATAACCGTATATATCATTTGCCAGAAACGCCGCAAAGCACACCGAGACGGAAACATATCTGCTGTCGGAGATGCTTGCCAGACTCCACAAAAGGATCAAAACGATGTCATTTGCCGCATACGCCAGCGCAAAATACGGGCTCCTTCTGAATGTAAGGTATACTGCGGCAAAGCTCGTTGTGACAGAGATCGTGCTTGGTACGATGTTTGCGGTGTCAAAGTATTCCAGCACGAAATAAAAAACGCCCGTTACGGCTGCCGTACCCATCCACATCAGCGCAGCCTCTTTTCCGCCGATAGCGTTCACCTTTACCTCTGCCCTGTTCCCGTTATAGGGATTTTTCAGCCAGGAGATAAGCGCAAAAACCGCCATGGGCATCGTCATCCCAAGATATGTGAGCATCTCTCCGTAATAGCGGAAGGAAAAAGAGATGATCCCATAGAGCAAACTGAATACGATCATCAAAAATTGCCCAAACGGATTCCCCTTTGCGTTGAAAATGAGCGATGTCACACCTGCAAAAGACGCAAACAGTGTCAAGTAGTTCTCCTTGTCAAAGATAAGAAAAGAACCTGCGATCAGCGCTACGGATGAACACCACAAAGCGATCTCAAAAGAAGAAAAGTAGTTTTTTGCCCGTACCATGATGACCTCCAAAAAAATAAGCATCCGCATGCACATCTTCCAAGACCTAACGATGTGCAAACGAATGCATCGACATTCCGCTGCCCGGTGGCAGCCCATGACTTATCAAGTTACGCCTACCATACCTCAAACCCGGCACAAAGTCAACAGAAATTTCTCACACACCCCCACAGCGTTTCTGTTCACTTGCCGCCTTTTCTCTTTGCTGCCATCGCCCTGTATTTCTTCTCATACATCGTCATGTAAGCAAACGACGGCGTCACAAATACAGAAAGGAGCAAAATCTCAAAACCTACACCGATCTGTTTTCCGATAAAGAAG
>JAFQUN010000002.1 GCA_017408525.1 Oscillospiraceae bacterium | reverse complement strand
GTGAGCGTGGAACGACCCCTTTATCAAACCACTATACCACGGGAACCTCTGCCTGTTCTTCCGTGGGAGGAGCAGACGATGCCCCATAGTCAACGAAGCTGATATTCATATCAACGCCGCCGTCGATGCCGTTCACGCGCCCCGAATCGGTATACTGCCATATTTTAGCCTCATAGTAAAAAAGCGGCGTTTCGCGGTATTCTGCGCTCCAGAAATCCTGGCAGTCGAGCCGCGAGAGGTCGTAGCGCTCATAGGCGGTATAGAGGTTGAAGTAAATCATCGGCGTGTAGCCGGCGGCGCGGATCTCGCCGCAAAAGGCGTTGGCACAGGCAACGAGCGTATCGGTATCAAGACGGTTGGCGCGTCCGCGCTTGTCGGAAACAAGCTCCCAGTCGAAAACAACGGGATATGTAAGCCGCGCGCCGTCAAGCTGTGCAAGAAGGTAGTGTGCCTCCTCCCGCGCCTCCTCGACGTTGACCGCCTGTGAGAAATAGTAAACGCCGATATCAAGCCCCGCCGCCGCTGCGCCTTGCAGATTCGTCTCAAAATATGCGTCCGTATTTAAGCTGCCCACGCTGTATCCGCGGTAGCCGAGGCGGAGCATGGCAAAGTCAATGCCGTCAGCGGCGACAGCATTCCAGTCGATATCGCCCTGCCAGGAGGATACGTCCACGCCGATCCGGTAGGGGATGGAACCGTCGCCGTAGCGCATCCGACCGTCACTTCCATAATGAAAAAGCGTATTGTCATACGGCGATTTTGCAACGCCCTGCGCGACGGGGAGCCACTCGCCGAAATAAAGAAATTCATCCGGACGCTGCGCGGCTTCTGCCTGCGTGTCGCGGTAGGTGATAAGACCGTGCAGAAGTGTTACCGCCTCGGCGCGGGTGAGAAGGTCGCGCGGGCGGAAATTGCCGCCGCTGCCGGAGACGATGCTTCGGCGCTGAAGCGCACTTACATAGCCGCACGCCCACGGTGCGATCTGTGCCGCATCGGTGAAAGAGGGAAGCCCCGGCGCCTCCGCGAAGCCAAACGCGCGCGCCATGAGCGTTACAGCTTCTTCGCGGGAGATGCCCTCGCGCGGTTTTGCAAATTCTCCGTCGCCAAGAAGCACGCCTGCCGCGCGGAGGCGCAAAATGGCATCGGCGTACCAGTCATCGCCGGAGATGTCAGAGAAGGTATTCTCAGCGGTTTCCTGATAATTGAAGATGCGGTTGAGGACGACTGCCATCTCGCCGCGCGTGATGGACGCATCGGGGCGGAAGGAGCCGTCTTCATAACCGGTGAAAAGAGTGCTGTTTTGACAAAGCTGCTCGATCTGTTCTGCCGCCCAGTGCGAATCTGTGTCGGTAAACTGTGCCGCGCAGGCGGTGGGGAAGGGGAGGATAGCTGCGGTGAGCAGGATGGAGAGGATCGGTTTGAAAAGTTTGGTCATGTTTGTTTCTCCTGTAATGGCACTTTGTAGTGTAACACCCAAAGCATACCACATTTTTGTGTCAATGTGGAGAGGAGAATACTGGAAATTGTCGAATCGTCGTGACGCGAGTAAAAGGAAGGACAGAACAAAAGTTCTGTCCTTCCTTTTACTCGATAATAAGATCGTGCGTATCTTTTTCGGTGACGATGCCGACGACGGCGCTTTGCGGCGCGCAGGGACGCAAAGCGGCAAGCAGCTCATCTGCACATTCCTTTTGGATGGCAAGGAGAAGTCCGCCGGATGTTTGCGGGTCTGCGATCAAGTCGACGCGCGCCTGTTTCGCGCTCGGCTCAACGTGCAGGTGCGGCTTGACAAAGTCCATGTTGCGGTACGCTCCGGCAGGGATAATACCCATTTCGGCAAGACTCTCCGCGCTTTCAAAAAGCGGGAGGGCACTGCTGTGCAGACGGATGGTGACGCCGCTGCCGTGCGCCATTTCAAAAGCGTGACCGATCAGACCGAAGCCCGTGATATCGGTGCATGCGTGCAGCCCGCCGACAGACTGTGCCGCGGCGGAGGACGCTGCGTTGAGCGTCGACATACTCTGCACCATCGCCGCGTGCGCGTCATCTCCGAGCATTTCCGCTTTGGCAGCGGTGGTGAGCACACCCGTACCGAGCGGCTTTGTGAGGATGAGGACATCGCCCGGACGCGCGCCGACATTTTTGAGGATCCTGTCCGGATGGACATAGCCGGTGACGCACAGACCGTACTTCGGTTCGTTATCCTGAATGGTGTGACCACCGGCGATGATGCAGCCGGCCTCGACCGCCTTATCATGTCCGCCCTCCAAAATGCGGCGGACGGTTTCAAGAGAAAGACAGGTAGGAACGCACAAAAGATTCATCGCAAGCGCAGGCTTGCCGCCCATCGCGTATACGTCGCTCAGGGCATTTGCGGCGGCGATCTGCCCAAACTGATAGGGGTCGTCGACGATGGGGGTGAAAAAGTCAACGGTGTGGATCGCCGCAAGCTCATCTGTGAGCTTGTAGACGCACGCATCGTCACTTGTGTCAAAGCCGACGATGAGTCTGGGGTCGACCGTATTGGGAAGACCCGACAAAATTTCTGTGAGGACACCCGGTCCCAGCTTGGCAGCTCACCCAGCGGCAGTTGTCAATTGGGTGAGGGGGATATCTTTTTCCATGAGCGAACCTCCTTTCCTTTTATGCCTGACGGCGCAAAAGCGGCGAGCCCCGTTCAGTCTTCGCTTTCCACATTCTCCGCACGGCGGTAGTACACCTGTGCGAAGTCGAAAAAAACCTGAGAGACGGGGGAGAGGATACCGTTTTTGTGGCGCAGGATGTAGAGCTTACGGCGGATGTTAACGTTGTCCATATCAAAAGCGAGCAGTTTCCCGAAGCGGCAGTAGTCGCGCGAGGCACGTTCGGAAATGATGGAAATGCCGACCCCCTCGCTTACCAGCTGCTTGATGCTTTCCGTGGAGCGGACCTCCACGGCAAAGTCGATCGCACCCGGGTCAACACCCATCCGGCGCAGGAACTGTTCTGCTTCCATGCGTGTGCCGCTGCCTTCCTCACGGCTGATGAAGGTTTCTCTTGCAAGCTGCTCGGCAGGGAAGGAGGCTTGCGAAAAGGGCTGAAAACGCGGCTCGTTCGGCGTGATGATGACAAGGCGGTCATCAGCAAATTCGGAAAAGACACACTTTGTGTTATTGAACCGCGCGCCGGCAAAACCAATGTCCACCTTTCTCGTTGTCACGAGGTTGACGACCTCTGCGCTGTCAACCGATTGAAGATTGAAGGAGATGTCGGGGTATTTTTCGCGAAAGGCACGCAGAAGCCTGGGAAGATAATACTGCCCGGGGATGGTCGACGCTGCAACGGAAATGACACCCTTCATCTTGGTATGGAGACTTTTAACGCTTTGCACGGTCGCCTCGCGCAGACGCAGGATCTCCTTTGCATAGCTGTAAACAAGGTTGCCTGTTTCGGAGGGGAAGATCTCCTTTGTCGTGCGGATGAGGAGCTTGCTGCCGAGCTTTCGCTCAAGCGAGGCAATATGACCGCTGACGGTAGGCTGGGACAGATACAGACGGCGCGCTGCCTTGGAGAAGCTGCGAAGCTCCAGAACATTGACAAAGGCTTCCAGCTCCTTAAAATCGATGTCGCGTTCCATGACAGTGCCTCCCTTCTGCTCTATTCTGCATACGCATGAGCGCTTTTATATTTTAGACCGATAGAGGTTGAAGTGCAAGAGTTTGTGATAAAATTTTTATATCGGAAAATACAATGAGCGGAAGCGGGCGCGTGTATAATTTCACCAAAATCTGACGAAAAATTCTCAAAAATTCAACGTTTAGAAGGTTTCGGACATTGTGGAAATTTGATACAATAAAAAAGACTGTAAAAGAATGAAAAGCAAAAAAGATGCCCTTTTGGACAGAACACGAATATGCCGCGCGAAAATGCGGCAGGAAGGATACGCAAAATGGATGTTCTTGGACTTTTTGGAGGATTGAGCCTCTTTTTGTTCGGCATGAGCGTGATGAGCTCGGCGCTTGAAAAGCGCGCGGGCGGTGGATTGAAAACGCTTTTGTCGAAGCTGACGAGCAACCGCATGATCGGCTTTTTGACGGGCCTTGCCGTCACGGCGGTGATCCAGTCATCATCGGCAACGACTGTCATGGTCGTCGGCTTTGTAAACTCCGGCATCATGACGCTGCATCAGGCGATCAGCGTTATTATCGGTGCAAACGTCGGCACGACGGCGACAGCGTGGATATTGAGCCTTACGGGCATCACGAGCGACAACCCCTTCCTGCAGATGCTCAAGCCCTCGTCATTTACGCCGGTGCTTGCCCTTTTGGGCATCATCCTCTATATGTCGGCAAAAAACAGCAAGCGCAAGGATACGGGCACGATCCTGCTCGGCTTTGCAACGCTGATGTTCGGTATGGAGATGATGAGCGATGCCGTTTCGGGACTGCGCGATGTGCCGGAGTTCCAGAATCTGCTGCTTATGTTCTCCAACCCCATTCTCGGCATCCTCGTCGGCGCAGGTCTGACTGCGATCATCCAGTCGTCGAGTGCGTCCATCGGTATTTTGCAGGCGCTCTCGTCTACGGGAAAGGTGACCTATGGCGCGGCGGTCCCCATTTTGATGGGCATGGATATCGGCACCTGCATTACGGCGATCCTTGCCTCTGTCGGTACGAACCGCAACGCGCGGCGCGCAGCGGCGGTGCATCTTTTTTTCAACATCGTCGGTACGGTCGTTTGGCTCGGCATTTTTTACATCATCCACTTTATTGTCGATTTTACCATACAGGTTGACGCGGTCAACCAGTT
>JAFQUN010000045.1 GCA_017408525.1 Oscillospiraceae bacterium | reverse complement strand
TGCCCGCGAAGCGCCTGCAAAAGCAGCATATAGCGCCCGCGGTCGTCCAGCTCCTCGCCGCCGTAGCGCGCGGAGTAAACGCCCGGTGCGCCGCCGAGTGCGTCGACGCAAAGCCCCGAATCGTCCGCGATCGCGCCAAGACCGCTCGCCTTCATCACGGCGACCGCCTTGAGCTTTGCGTTTTCGGCAAACGTCTCACCCGTTTCCTCAACATCAACATCGATGCCAAGGTCGCTTTGCAGCACAACTTCAACACCGAGGCTTTCCAAAATCGCTGCCATCTCTTCACGCTTTTTCGGATTATGCGTTGCAAGTACCAGTTTCATTACAAAACCCCCAAAACTTCACGCTGGATCTTTTGCAGCTCACGGTTGCCCTTTGTGCAAAGCTCCACGAGCGTTCTTTGCTCGTCCACAGTATAGGCTCTTCCTTCACCCGTTCCCTGCAATTCGATGATCTCACCGAGATCGTTCATGATGCAGTTGAGGTCGACCATCGCATTGGAATCCTCGGCGTAGCAGAGATCAAGCATGGGCTGTTCGTCGACAATGCCCGCCGAAACACCGGAGACAAAACCGCGGATAGGCATTTTTGCGATCGTCCCTTCTTCAACAAGCTTGCGGCAGGCAAGCGCCAGCGCGATAAAGCCGCCCGTCACAGACGCGGTACGCGTTCCGCCATCGCCCTGCAAAACATCACAGTCGACGGTGATGGTACGCTCGCCCAAAAGTTCCATATCGACCGCCGCGCGAAGGCTGCGTCCGACAAGGCGCTGGATCTCGGCGCTGCGGGGACTGAGCTTGAGCTTTGCAACGTCGCGCTTGCTGCGCTCGCGGTTCGCGCGCGGGAGCATTGAATACTCCGCCGTGACCCAGCCCGTGCCGAAAGGAACGTGCGGCGGGATGCGCTCTTCAACGGAGGCAGCGCAAAGCACCTTCGTATCGCCGCACTCAATAAGGCAGCTCCCCTCCGCAAATTTGATAAAATCAGTCGTGATCTTCACGCTGCGAAGCTCGTTCCATCGTCTTCCATCCAAACGTTCCATACCGTCACCCTCCCGTCAGATTCTACACATCAGATAAGTGCCTTTACATATTCATCCGCATCAAACGGCTGCAAGTCATCGATGCCCTCACCAAGCCCGACAAATTTGACAGGAACGCCAAGCTCCTGCGCGATTGCGACGCAGATGCCGCCTTTCGCCGTGCCGTCGAGCTTTGTGAGGATAATGCCCGTAAGTCCCGCCGTTTCACGGAACTGCTTTGCCTGAATAAGACCGTTTTGTCCCGTTGTGGCATCGAGTACCAAAAGCGTTTCACACACGGCATCGGGCGCTTCGCGGTCGATGATGCGGCGCAGCTTTTGCAGCTCGTTCATAAGGTTCGCCTTGTTGTGCAGGCGTCCCGCCGTGTCGCACAGCAGCACGTCCACACCGCGCGCCTTCGCCGCGGCAAGCGCGTCGAACAAAACCGCACCGGGATCTGCACCCTCATTCTGGCGCACGATCTCAACGCCCGCGCGCTCCGCCCAGATGGAAAGTTGGTCGGCAGCGGCAGCGCGGAACGTATCGGCGGCGCAGAAAAGGACGCGCTTTCCCTGCTTGCGAAGCCGGTTTCCGAGCTTGCCGATAGAGGTCGTCTTGCCCACACCGTTCACACCGATGATGAGCAGCACGCTCGGCTTTGTCGAAAGGTCAAGCGCGGTGTCACCGACGTTGAGCTTTTCCTTCAAAATGTCACGCAGCGCCTGCTTCACGCCCTCGCCCGACTGGATGGAGTTGTTGTACACCACATCGCGCAGCTTCTTTACCGCATCGGCAGCGACCGTCGCACCGAGGTCGGCGAGGATGAGCGATTCTTCAAGCTCATCGTAAAATTCGTCGTCGATGGTCTCCCACACGATGGTGTCAAACCACGCTTTTTTGATTCTTGCAAAAATACCCATGTTTTGTTTCCCTTTACTTGATCTTCAATTCCTTTGCAAGGTCGTTCATATTGATGGTGAGGATATGGCTCACACCGCGCTCCTGCATCGTAACGCCGTAGAGCACGTCCGCCTCCTCCATCGTACCGCGGCGGTGGGTGATGACGATAAACTGCGTCTTCCCCGCGATGCGGCGCATATACTTCGCGCAGCGCACCACGTTCGCCTCGTCGAGCGCCGCCTCGATCTCGTCCATGACGCAAAACGGCGTCGGATGCACCTTCAAGATGGCAAAATACAGCGCGATGGCGACAAACGCCTTCTCACCGCCCGAAAGCAGCATCAGCGTTTTGAGCGTCTTGCCCGGCGGCTGCACCTTGATCTCGATACCGCAGTTGAGAATGTCATTCTCATCTTCAAGTTCGAGCGTCGCCTTACCTCCGCCGAAAAGTTCAACGAATGTTTCAGAGAAGCTCTCATTGATGATTTTGAACTGCTCAGCAAAAATTTTCGTCATCTCGCGCGTGATATTTTCGATGATGCCGACAAGTTCCTCCTTGGCATGCGAAACATCGTCACGCTGCTCAGCAAGGTATGTATAGCGCGTATTGACACGCTCAAATTCATCGATCGCGCCGACATTGACGCTGCCGAGCGATGCGATCTCGCGTTTAAGCTCCCCGATACGGCGGTTCGCCTTCGTGACGCTTTCAAGCGGGGTCGCCTGCTCCGTCGCAGCGGAGTAGGAAAGCTCATAAAACTCCCAGAGCCTGTCGAGGATCTGTTTTTCCTCCATCGCCGCCTGCGTGCGCTTTTGTTCGAGCTTGCTGACCGTACCTTGATGGTTCAAAATATCGCCGTTCATCTCACGCACACGGCGGTCGGTCGACCCGCGCTCGGCTTCAAGCTGCAATTTTTCCTCACTCAGCGCCGCGATCTTCTCCCGCAGTGCAGCAGATTCGCTGCGCCACTTTTGCGATTTCGCTTCATGCACTTCGATCTGTGCGCGCGCCTGCTCATTTGCCGTGCGGTACTGCTCCACAAGGCGGGTGCGGCTTTCCCGGTCACCCTGCATATCGGCGCAAAGGCGTTCGAGATCGGAAAGCGCACGCGTTGTCGCTTCGCGCTCGGAAGTAAGCCCCGCGAGGGCGGTCTTTCGCTCAGTGATATCTTCGGCAAGTTTTCCGGAGAGCGCGGCAAGTTCGCTCTGTCCGCTCTGGCGCGACTGCGCCTGTGCGGCAAAATCGGCAGCAAGCGCTTCCTGCTCACGGATGCGCGCCTCATGCGCCGCTGCTTCTTTCGCCGAATTGTCAATGCGCGCTGTAAGCGTTTCAAGCTCAGCTTCAAGCGCTTCGCAGTTCGACTCGATCGCGCCAAGGAGCACATCGTAATGGTTCTTATCGCCCGTAAGGCGCAGCACGGCATCTTCCGCCTCACGGCGCTGCGACTGCGCAACTTCCAGCTCATACTGCGCCGCCGTCAGCTCGCGCCGCGCTTCCGCCGCTTCGCGCTCGGCATCTTCCAGCTGTGCGGCGAGTTTTTCTTCGCGCGCACGCAGTTCTTTCAGTTCGTTTGCACGGCTCAGAATACCTGCGTTTTTACTGACACTGCCGCCGGTCATCGAACCGCCGCGGTTGATGATCTGTCCGTCAAGCGTGACGATGCGGAAGCGGTTTTGATATTTCCGCGCGATCGCAATGCCGCAGTCCATATCCTCGACAACGACAGTCGCCGCGAGGAGATTTGCAAAGATCGCATCGTACTTTTTATCGTGACGCACAAGCTCCGACGCGATGCCGACAAAGCCGTACTCATCGCCAACGCCTTTTTCGCGCAGCTCATTTGCACGAATTGCGCTCATGGGGAGAAATGTCGCGCGTCCGCCGTCGCGCTGCTTCAAAAGCGTGATCGCAGCCTTCGCGACCTCCTCGCGGTCAACAACGATGTTCTGCATCGCCGCACCAAGCGCGATCTCGATGGCAACAGCGTATTCGCGGTCAGTCTCCATCAAATTTGCAACAGGTCCGTGTACGCCGCGCAGTGCGCCGCGTTCGGACGATTGCATTACAAAGCGCACCGCTTTGTTGAAGCCCTCATACTCCTTTTCCATCTCGGCAAGAAGCCGGATGCGTGAGGCAAGGTTGCTTTGCTCTATCGTAAGCTGCACCTTGCGCTCGTTTGCCTCCTCGTCGCACTTTTGCCGCCCCTCCATTTTCATCGTGTGACCGGTGATGATGTTGGAAACGGCGTTCGCCTCATCCTGCGCCTCTTCAAGTGCGCGGCGGCACTTTTTCGCTTCAGCCCGCTTTTCGTCAAGCTGCGTACGGGCGGCTTCAAGCTCCGCTTTGACCGTCTCGCTGCGCTCCGTCATCTCATGGCGCTGCGCTTCAAGCGCGGAAACTGCAGCACGCTCGTCCGCGGCTGCGGCAACGGCAAGTGCCTCTTTTGCACGAAGGCTCTCCACCTCATCGGCGGCACTGCCAACGTTTTTCGCCGCTTCCTCCGCCTGTGCAACAAGCTCGGAAAGCTCCGCTTCAAGTTCTTCTGCCTGCGCGGAAAGCTCGTCGATGCGCGTGTGCTGCTCATCGATCTGCGCGCGAAGATTTTCCGCGCGGCCGCTCTGGTCACGAAGTTCCTCCTCCGCGCGCGCAATGCTCTCGTCGTTGTGCGCGATGTTCGTTTTGAGAACAGCAATGGCTGCATCCTCGTCACCGGCAGCAGCGTCCATCCGTGCAGCATCCGCACGGAGTGTTTCCTGCTCCATATCATTCTCGCGCACGCGCGCGGCAAACATCTCCGCATCGGCGTAGAGCTTTTCGAGCGCCTCGCTCACACGCGCGAGCTCCTGCTGTGCGATCGAACAGTCGGTGTCGATCTTGACCTTCTTCGCACGAAGCTCCTCAAGATTGTGCAGCCACACGGAGATCTCCAGACTTCGCAGCTCGTCGCGCAGGATCAAAAAGCGCTTTGCCTTTTCCGCCTGCTCGCGAAGCGGCTCGACCTGCAATTCAAGCTCTGCAATCTTGTCGTTGATGCGCACGAGATTCTCGTCGGTGTGGGCGAGCTTTCGCTCCGCCTCCTCCTTGCGGTGGCGGAACTTGGAAATACCCGCCGCTTCTTCAAAGATCTCACGGCGCTCGCCGCTTTTGACGGACAAGATCTCGTCGATGCGGCCCTGTCCAATGATGGAGTAGCCCTCCTTGCCCATGCCGGTGTCCATGAAAAGCTCATTGACGTCCTTAAGGCGCACAGACTGCTTATTGATATAGTATTCCGACTCGCCGCTGCGATAATACCTGCGCGTGACGGCGACTTCCACCTCGTCCATGTGAGGGAAGATATGCTCGGTGTTGTCGAGCACGAGCGTCACCTGTGCAAAGCCCATCTGGTTTCGCTTTTCCGTGCCGCCGAAGATGACATCTTCCATCTTTGCGCCGCGCAGACTCTTGCTCGACTGTTCGCCCATGACCCAGCGGATCGCGTCGGAGATATTCGATTTTCCGCTCCCGTTCGGACCGACGATGGCGGTGATATCCTCGCCAAAGTTCAAAACGGTCTTGTCGGGAAAGCTCTTGAATCCCTGTATTTCCAATGCCCTTAGGTACATCTGCAAAACCTCGTGCTCTCGCCCTCGGCGGAAAATAACGCCAATAGCGGTAGTTTATATTCTAACTTATATAATGTAGCATAAGTATCCGCGCTTTGCAAGCACTGCCCGCAGCAAAAAAGCAGAAAAAGGACGGTTTTCGCGCATCCGAAAACCGCCTTTCGAAAAGGTCTCACCGCGTTCTGCCGTGCAGCGGCAGGAAAGAGTCAAATTATTTTTCCCGACGACATATGCGTCGGGAAAAATTCTTCTCGCGCAGTGAGTATGCAAGTCGCCCTGCGGCGACGAGTGCACAGAGCGGAGTGCAGAAAACTCAAAAAAGTGACTTGTGTCACTTTTTTGAATTCTCTATTGCCAGTCGCGACGCCGCTCTTCTTCCCGCTTCCGATCGAGCGCGATCATCTCATAGAGCGCATCAAGCGCGTCGGAGAGCGAGCCGATCTCGTCGACAAGCCCCTCCTCGACCGCCTCCTCGCCATAGAGAACGCTCCCGACATCCGCCGCCATGTCTTTTGCCGAGAGCATCAATTCCCGAAACCGCTCGGCGGTGATATTCGCGTTTTTGGAAACAAAGCGCACGATGCGCTCCTGCAGACGCTCAAAGTAACGAAACGTCTGCGGCGCGATGATGGTCGTTCCGCCCGTGCGCACAGGATGCACCGTCATCGACGCGGAGGGAACGATGAAAGATTTCTTCGTACATACGGCGAGGGGAATCCCGATGGAGTGTCCGCCACCAAGTACGATGGAAACGGTCGGCGTCTGCATCCCTGCGATCATCTCCGCGATGGCAAGCCCTGCCTCGATATCACCACCCATCGTGTTGAGAAGCAGGAGCAGCCCCTCCACCTCCTCCGACTCTTCGATGGCGGCCAAAAGCGGCAAAACATGCTCGTAGCGTGTTGCTTTGACGCCCTGCGCAAGTGATTGGTGTCCTTCGACCTGTCCAACGATCGTCAGACAATGCACCGCACCGCGAGAGTTCTTTACAGTCGTCGATCCCATATCGACGATCTGCTGGATCTGCTCGATGGGTTCTTTTTCGTTCACCCTATCGCCCTCTTTTTCCCTCTCTTTATCCGTTACCGTCGGTTCACTTCTTTCAGTCATGCCTCGATCCCTCCTTTTTGTGGTAGTATGCTCCACGATAAGCAAAAAATACGCCCCACGCATGGCGTGGAGCGTATTTTTTGTCGAAAAAGGTCTCACCGAGTTTCACGCCAATGGCGTGAAATAAAATCAAATCATTTTTCCCGACGACATGCGCGTCGGGAAAAATACTTCTCGCGCAGCGGAGTGTGCGAGTCGCCTTGCGGCGACGAGTGCGCGCAGCGAAGTGTAAAACCTCGCATGAAGTGACTTCGTCACTTCATGCGAAATATAGCCTTCATCGCACGGTAGGTCATATAACAGTCGTATTTTGCGACCGTCTCGTACGGCGCGTGCATCGAAAGGACGGGAACGCCTGCGTCGATGGTATCGATGTTGCGCTTTGCCATAAACATCGCAACCGTGCCGCCGCCGCCTGCGTCGGTCTTTCCAAGCTCCGCCATCTGCCATGCAACACCGTTGTCATTGAGTGCCTTGCGAAGCTTCCCCACGACCTCCGCCGAAGCATCGGATGCACCGGACTTACCGCCTGCGCCCGTGTACTTGCAAACGCCGACGCCGTAGTTGATATAGGCGCTGTTGCGCTTTTCGTAAACTTCGGCAAAGTTGGGGTCATACGCCGCCGTAACGTCGGCGGAAAGGCAGAACGAATTTGCATAGCATGCGCGCAGCGCAACGCCCTGACTTTCGCAAAGGTCCTCCATAAACGCATCGAACGCACCGCTCTGCATACCGGAAACGCCCTCCGAGCCGATCTCTTCTTTATCCGCAAAGATGCAAACGGCTGTCTTTTCCGGCTTCTCCACCGCAAAAAGCGCGGCAAGTTCGGCATACGCACACACGCGGTCGTCGTGTCCGTAAGCGGCGATCAAGCTGCGGTCAAAGCCGATGTCGCGCGCCGTACCGGCCGGCACCATCTCGATCTCGGCGGAGATAAGGTCTTCTTCCGAGATGCCGTAGGTCTTGTTGAGATGGTCGAGCACCGACAGCTTCACGCGGTCTTTCCCCTCGTCATCGGCAAAGGGACGGCTGCCAACGAGAACATTGAGGTTTTCACTGGGGATCGCTTCGCCAAGCGGCTTTTTATTCTGCTCACGCCCAAGGTGGGGCAGAAGATCGTTGATAATAAACTGCGGATCACCCTCGTCGCGCCCGACGGAGATCTTCTGCACCGTACCGTCGCGCAGTACGGCAACACCGTGCAGCTCCAGCGGCACGGTCACCCACTGGTACTTGCGGATGCCGCCGTAATGGTGCGTTTTGAAATATGCGATCTCCGAATCCTCGTACAAAGGACGCGGTTTGAGGTCAAGGCGCGGTGCGTCGGTATGGGCCGCGCCGATGTTCGCACCCTTGTCAAGCGGCTGCGTACCGATCACGGCGAGCATGATGCCCTTGTCGCGGTTGTTTACATAAATCTTGTCACCGGCTTTGAGCTTCATGCCGCGCTCGTACGGTTTGAAACCGCGCGCCGTCGCAAGCTCGATGCAGTATTCAACGCACATCCGCTCCGTCTTGCCGTTATCAAGGAAGAGCTTGTAGCCTTTGCAGTACTCCTCCATCTCGGCAAGTTCCTTCTCGCTGATGGTGTCGTATCCGTTCTTGGGCGCATAGAGCAGCTTTTCACGCAGCGCCTCATTCTTTTTCGCATTTTTCTTCTCAGCCATTTCCCTTTACCTCCAATTCACTCAGGATCGTTTCAAAAAACGCCCTCGCCTGCTTTTCAGTCTGTGCAGGCGTTGCCGCTGTATTCACGAAAACACGCCCACAGTTTTCCTCGTAAAACGCCGACGGTTTCTGCGCTTTGGCGCGCGCTGTCGCATACGCTTCGTCGATACCGTCGCGCGCCATGATGCGGCAGATGCGCACCTCCTCCGGTGCGGTGACGGCGAGCGTCACATCGCATACGTTTGCAATTCCGCTTTCAATAAGCTTGATCGCGTCGATACCAATAAGACTGTGTCCCTCCATCCGGCGCATCAACTCGCGCGGAAGATGTTCACGCACGGTAAGGTCGAGGCGCAAAAGCGCGTCCTTGTCGGAAAACACACACGCGCCGAGGCGCTTTCTGTCAAGCGTGCCATCCGGCGCAAAGACATCACCGAACGCATCCGCGATCGCGCTTCGCAGTTCTTCGCTGCTTTGCAGCATCTCATGGTAGAGCGCGTCGCAGTCGATGATATGTGCGCCAAGTGACGCAAGTGCGCGCAAAACGCTCGTCTTCCCCGCACCGGTCGGACCTGTAATACCGACCGTTCGCATCGCATCCATGTCGATCACATGAAATCCAGCCGCTTTTTTAAGCCGGTTCCCGACCGCAAGTCCAAGCCCACGTGCGTCCGGACATTGTGCGTAAATGGCGCAAACGTCCGTTTCGTCGAACGAGCGCAGCGCGTCGAAAATACGCTGCGCGTGGGCGCGCTCGTCCGCCGCCGCGCCGATGGTTCGAACCGTACAGCGCGGAAAAAGCGGCGCATATTCGTCAAAGCAGATAACGCCCGCGCCGCATTCGGCGCGAAGCGCGATGTAGTTCGCCGCACGCTTTGCATCTCCCGAAACGACCGTGACCGGCGCTTTGGGTGCGTAGTGGCGGTACTTCATCCCCGGTGCGCGCGGTTTTTCACCCTCTGCAAGCTGCGATACCACCGCTTTGTCGACCGCGATCTCACCAAGCACCTCGCGCAAATCTTCCAGCGCAAGTCCGCCCGGACGCAGAAGGCGCGGCGGGTCGCAGGTGAGGTCGATGATCGTAGACTCCACACCGACAGCGCACGCGCCGCCGTCAACGATGCCGTCGATGCGCCCGTCCATGTCCTCGAAAACGTGCGCAGCGGTCGTGCAGCTCGGTCTTCCGGACAAATTGGCAGACGGTGCGGCGATCGGCACATCCGCCGCGCGGATGATCGCAAGCGTCACCGCATGGTCGGGACAGCGCATCCCAACGGTTGAAAGTCCGCCTGTCGTGACATCGGGAACGCAGTCACGACGCGGCAGGATCATCGTGAGAGGTCCCGGCCAAAAGCGCTCGGCAAGACGGTACGCACTCTCCGGCACATCGGTGCAGTACCGCGCAAGATACGAAGCATCGGCAATGTGCAAAATGAGCGGATTGTCCTGCGGACGACCTTTCGCCTCGAAAATGCGGTGTACGGCATCCGCGTCAAGCGCGTTCGCGCCAAGTCCGTAGACCGTTTCTGTCGGGATCGCCAAAAGTCCGCCGTCTTTAATGATGCGCGCAGCTTCCTCAATGAGCGGCGCGTCATTTTCATCCTGTATCGTAAATCGCTTCGTTTCCAAAAGAGCTTCTCCCCAATTACATTTGCACGCAAAAGAGTTTAATCATTTTATCCGGCGGCGTGTACGTCGGATAAAATACTTCTCGCGGCGCGGAGTGTGCAAGCGGAGTGAGTGCACGAAGCGGAGCGCAAGAACGCGAGAAAGAGGCTCAGCCTCTTTCTCGAAGTCTCTCCGCCTGATCCGCCATAGTAAGCGCGTCGATCAGCTCGTCAAGCTGTCCGTTCATGATGGCGGAAATATTGAAATTCTTCACATCGCCCGTCAAACGATGATCGGTCACGCGGTTTTGCGGAAAATTATAGGTGCGCACGCGCTCAGAGCGGTCACCGCTTCCGACCTGACTTTTTCGTTCGGCTGCGATAGCGGCGTTCTGCTTTTCCTGCTCCGCCTCATAGAGCTTTGAGCGCAGGATCTTCATTGCGCGGTCTTTGTTTTTGTGCTGGCTGCGTTCGTCCTGACACTCGACCACAACGCCTGTGGGCAGGTGCGTGATGCGGATGGCGGACTCTGTCTTGTTGACGTGCTGCCCGCCCGCGCCGGATGCGCGGAATGTGTCGATCTGCAAATCGGAGGGGTTGATCTCAAACTCGACCTCCTCCGCCTCGGGGAGCACGGCAACCGTCGCAGCGCTCGTATGGATGCGCCCGCCCGACTCGGTCTCCGGCACGCGCTGCACGCGGTGTCCGCCGGCTTCAAACTTCAGCCGCGAATACGCGCCCTCCCCCTCAATGACAAAGCTTATTTCCTTGATGCCGCCCATTTCCGTTTCGTTTGCACTCACGACATCGATTTTCCAGCGGCGCGACTCCGCGTACATCGAATACATGCGAAAAAGATCCGCCGCAAAGAGCATCCCTTCCTCGCCGCCAACGCCGCCGCGGATCTCCATGATGACGTTTTTCTCATCGTTCGGGTCGCGCGGCAGCAGCAAAACGCGAAGTGTCTCCTGCATCGCGGCAAGTTTTTCCTTTCCGAGCGCAAGCTCCTCCTGCGCAAACTCCTTCATCTCGGGGTCTGCGAGCATCTGCGTCGCCGCTTCGATATCGTCTTCAACAGCGCGGTAGGCGCGGTACGCCTCCACGACATCCGTAAGCTCCTTTATTTCGCGGTTGACCTTGCGAAGGGCGGCAACATCGCCGTACACGGCAGGGTCCTCCTGCATACGCAAAAGCTCCTCATAGCGCTCTTCCAAAAGCGCAAGCCGTTCAAGCATCCTCTTCCTCTCCTCTCCGGAGGAAAAGGCGCTCAAGCTCCTTGAATTCGTCCTCTTCCTCGTCGATCTCCTCCACCTGCGGAATGTCCTCCGCATGCGCAAGAAAGTCCTCTACTTTCGTGATGAACTGGTCACGCCAGAAATGGTAGCCGACCGAGTCGATGCGAAGCGATACAGCGGCGACGCGCGGTGCAAGCGAATATTTATCCATCTGCTCAAAGACGATCGGGTACAGGTTGTCGCTTGCGTGCGTGATGACGTAGGCAACATTCTGCATCTCATATCCGCGCCGTTTGAGAAGTCCGCGGATGATGGAGCTGCACCGCCCCGCCCACACGGGCGTTGCGAGAATGACGAGCTTGTACCGGTCGAGCGGCTGCGCCGTGTTGAACTTACGAAGCCGCCGCGTGCCCTTTCGCATCGCGTCAAAGCCGCAGAAAAGCCACCCCAGCGTTCCCTCACGCTTGACATTGTCGCGCACTTCGACCGCCTCGCAGCCAAGCACCTCCGCGATCTCCAGCACAGCGCGGCGCGTCTTGCCTGTGCGCGAATAGTAGATGCATAAAACATCATTTCTCATACATATCCTCCCAAAAGGAAATTTGTGCCGCTCACTCTCCGGCTTCCAGCGCAAGCGCTTCCCAGCGCTCCATCAGCGCGTCAAGCTCCGTCTCCGCAGCCGTCTTTTCCTCAAAAAGTTCGTTCAGCCTCTGCGCATCGCACGCGGCAAGCTCCATTTCAGCCTCAAGCCGCGCGATCTCGTCCTCTTTTTTTGCGATCTCCCGCTCACAGATGGTCAGCTGCCGCTTCGCGCTTTGCTGCTCGCGGTTGCCGCGCGCGGACGTGACCTTTTTCTCGCGCGGCTTTTCGACCTCGCGCACGGCGTTCTTTTCTGCTTCCGCCTTCGCGGCGCGATAGCGGGCAAATCCCATCGGATAATCATGGATCGTACCGCCCTCGATCTCCCATACGCGCGTTGCAAAGCGGTTTATGAAATAGCGGTCGTGGCTCACGAACAGAAGCGTCCCGTCGAACGCCTCCACCGCCTCCTCGATCCACTCACGCGAGGCGATATCAAGGTGGTTTGTCGGCTCGTCGAGGATGAGGAAGTTGACCTCCTCATCCATCAGCATACAAAGCCGCAGCCGGCTTTGCTCGCCGCCGGAGAGTACGCGCACGCTCTTGAAGACGTCCTCACCGCGAAACTCAAACGCGGCAAGGCGGTTTCGCGCGCTCTGCACGCTCATGTTCTTCTTTGCGTAGAGCATCGTGTCGACCAGATTGCGCTCGGGCACGTCAAAATGAATGACCTGCGGCAGATACGCCGCGCGGACAGACGGACCTGTTTTGATGCGCCCCTCGTCGGGATACTCCTCGCCCATCAAAAGGCGGATGAGCGTTGTTT
This sequence comes from Oscillospiraceae bacterium, assembly GCA_017408525.1. Lineage (GTDB taxonomy): Bacteria > Bacillota > Clostridia > Oscillospirales > Oscillospiraceae > RGIG2163. Next base: position 1,935 of record JAFQUN010000045.1, on the reverse strand, counting down.
TTCCCATGCCGTTGTCGCCGATGAGCGCAATGCGCTCGCCGCCCTCGACCGCAAGATCGACGTTTGAAAAAAGTATCCTGTCACCGTAACCCTTGGCGACCTTTTTGAGCGTCACAACTTCGTCAGCGACAAACTCCGAGCTTGTAAACTGCTCGTGCATTTTTCGCGTGCGCGTGGGCTTATCGACTGTCCGCATCCGCTCGATGCGCTTTTCCATCGAAAAGGCGCGCTTGTGCAGCTTGTCGTTTCCCATAAACGCCCAAAGGTGCATCTTTTCGGCAGCCTCGGTGAGCTGGTCGATCTTCGCCTGCTCTTTTTCATAGCGGCGCATTTTTTCGATGAACCGCCGCTCCTTTTCAACGGCGTAGAAGCTGTAATTCCCGCCGTAAAACTCGGCGCGTCCGTCCGCGATCTCAATGATGCGCGTGACGGTCTTATCGAGAAAATAGCGGTCGTGCGAGATGGTGACGACCGTGCCGCGAAAGTGCGATAGATAGTCCTCCAGCCACTCCGTCGCGTGCAGGTCGAGATGGTTCGTCGGCTCGTCGAGAAGGAGGATATCCGTATCCTCCAAGATGAGCCGCCCGAGGTTCACACGCGTTTTTTCGCCGCCCGAAAGGCTTTCAAAAAGCTGCGCGCGCATGGCAGAGCCGATCGAAAGTCCGTTTGCGACCTTGTTGACCGCCGTTTCGGTATCGTATCCGCCGAGCGCCTCGAAGCGCGCGGAAATGTCGCCGTAGCGGCGCAGCACTTCCTCCGACGCATCGCCCGCGCTCATCTTTTCGGTCAGCGCGTCCATCTCCTCGGAAAGCCGCTTCGTGCGCGCAAAGGCGGTGTTCAAAACATTCTCTACCGTGTACCCCTCCGGATAGACAGGGATCTGCGAAATAAGACCCACGCGCCGCGCGGCGGGAATGATGACCTCGCCGCTGTCGTAAGGGATCTCGCCGGTCAGAATACGGAAGAGCGTCGTTTTCCCCGCACCGTTTTTTCCAAGCAAACCTACACGCTCGCCGGAATCCACCTGGAAGGTCAACCCGTCAAGCACTTTCTTTTCCAAGTCAAAGGACTTTACAAGTTCCCTGACACCAATATCGATCATGGCAAAGTGTTCTCTTTCTGAAAATTAAAAAGAATAGCTTCGCAGGTAGTCCGCGATCAGGTCGAAACGCCCCGCATAGTGCGACGCTTTCAAAAGGACAGTGCTGCCCTCCGAAAACGCAGATGTAAGCTCCCCGTAGGCGTCCTCTTTCTTATCGAAGCACCGCACATCGCGGCAGCCTGCCGCGCGCGCCTCCGGCGCCATGTAGCGCACAGGGTCTTCCCCGATGGCGAAAAATGTATCGATCCCAAGTTCGCCAACGAGTCGACCGACGCTGCGGTGACCTTCCTCATTCATCGCGCCAAGCTCACCAAGCGGGCCGAGTACCGCAATGCGCCGCCCGCCGCACTCCGCCAAAACGCCGAGCGCCGCCGCCATCGACTGCGGATTTGCATTATAGCTGTCGTTGAGAACGACGCGCTCTCCTGCAAGGCGCTCGACTTTCATGCGCTCACCTGCCGGTTCGTAGGCGCGCACACCGCGCTCGATCTCCTCGCGCGTCAGTCCCAGCAGCTCACCAACGGCAACCGCCTGCGCGGCGGGATAGACCATATAGCGCCCCGGCGCAGGGATTTGCAGCTTATACACATCGCGCGCCGTTTGCACCGTGCAGGAGACGCCGCCGATGTCGCCGCCGGCAATATCCGAAACACGCGCGGCGCAGTTTTCCCCCTCGCCGCAGAAAGTGACAGTCTGCGAAAGCTCCACCGTCTTCAAAAGCGCATCGTCACCGTTGAGAACGGCAAAACCATCTTTGTCAAGATTTTCAAATATCTCGCACTTTGCGCGGAAGATGCCTTCACGGCTTCCGAAAAACTCAAAGTGCGCATCGC
>JAFQUN010000044.1 GCA_017408525.1 Oscillospiraceae bacterium | reverse complement strand
GCCGTGGGGGTGGTACCGGCCGAGCACGTCACCGACACAGGTGGCGGACTTTTTGAAGGGCTTATCCGCCGTCAAACCGTCTTCATACATCGCGTAGAGGATGCGGCGGTGGACAGGCTTGAGGCCGTCGCGCACGTCGGGCAGCGCACGCCCGACGATGACGCTCATCGCGTATTCAATATAAGACTGCTCCATCTCGGGAACGAGGGGAGAGTCAACGATCCGTTGATTTGGATACCGGATCTCTTCCGGATCGTACTGCGGTTTTTTACTCATTTCGCCACCCTTTCATCAATAGTCCAGATTGACGGCGTACTTTGCGTTGCGCTCGATAAATTCCTTGCGCGGCTCGACCTTCTCACCCATCAAAATAGTGAATGTCTCGTCGGCTTTGACCGCGTCGTCGAGCGTGATGCGGCGCAGCGTGCGCCGCTCGGGGTCCATCGTCGTCTCCCACAGCTCATGCGGGTTCATCTCACCAAGACCCTTAAAGCGCGAGATGTCGACCTTTGCATTGGGGTTGTCGCCGCGAAGCTCGGCGGAGATGCGGTCGCGCTCCTCCTCGCTGAAGGCAAGACGCGTCGTCTTGCCGCGCGAGAGCTTGAAAAGCGGCGGCACGGCGGAGTAGACATATCCCTGCTCGATAAGCGGACGCATGAAGCGGAAGAAGAACGTCAAAAGAAGCGTTCGGATATGCGAGCCGTCAACGTCGGCATCGGCCATGATGATGATTTTATGATAACGCAGTTTCGCGCTGTCGAACTCCTCACCGATACCTGCGCCGAGCGCGACGATCACAGGCTGGAGCTTGTCGTTGCCGTACACCTTGTCGGCGCGCGCCTTTTCGACGTTGAGCATCTTACCCCAAAGCGGCAATATCGCCTGGAAGCGCGAGTCGCGTCCCTGCGTCGCGCTGCCGCCTGCCGAATCGCCCTCGACGATGTAAAGCTCGGTAAGCTCGGGATTATTTTCGTTGCAGTCACGCAGCTTGTCGGGCATCGCCGCGCCGCCGAGCGCCGTTTTGCGGCGGATCGACTCGCGTGCCTTTCGCGCCGCCTCGCGTGCGCGGTTGGCAGTGAGCGCCTTGTCTAAGATCATGCGCCCGACCTGCGGATTTTCCTCCAGGAATTGCTCGAGCTTATCGGAAACAATATTTGCAACAAGCGTTCGCATCTCGCTGTTGCCGAGCTTCGCTTTTGTCTGCCCCTCAAACTGCGCGTCGGTCAGCTTGACGGAGATGACGCACGTTAAACCCTCGCGGCAGTCCTCGCCGGAGACTTTTTCGTCATCTTTGAGCATTTTGATCTTGCGCCCGTAGGCGTTGAGCGAGGTCGTGAGCGCGCGGCGGAAGCCTTCTTCGTGCATACCGCCTTCCGGCGTGTGGACGTTGTTTGCAAAAGAGAGCGTCGTTTCGTTGTAGCCGTCGTTATACTGCATGGCGATCTCCGCCATCGAGTCATCCTTTGTCCCTGCCATGTAGATGACCTGCGGATGCAGTGCGTCTTTATTCTTGTTGAGCCACGTCACAAACTCACGGATACCGCCTTCATAGCACATCTCGGCGCGGCGGTCAGCTTCAGCGCGCTCTGCCGCGCTCTCGCGCAGGTCTTCGAGCACGATGCGAAGTCCGGCGTTCAAAAACGCCTCCTCGCGGAGTCTTGTGTGGAGGATGGAGTAGTCGTAAACGAGCGTTTCAAACATCTCCGCGTCCGGCTTGAACGTGACGGACGTGCCGGTGCGGTCGGTCGTACCGGTGACGGTCATCTCCTGCGTGATATTGCCGCGGGAAAATTTCATCTGGTAGATCTTGCCGTCTTTGTGGACCTCGACCGTCAGCCACTCGGAAAGGGCGTTGACGACCGACGCGCCGACGCCGTGCAGACCGCCGGAGACTTTGTAGCCGCCGCCGCCGAACTTGCCGCCCGCGTGCAGAACGGTGAAAACGACTTCAAGCGCGGGGCGTCCCGTCTGCGCCTGGATATCGACGGGGATACCGCGTCCGTTGTCGGTGACGGTGATGGTGTCGCCCTCGTTGATCTGCACGACGATCTCCGTGCAGTAGCCGGCAAGCGCCTCGTCGATGGAGTTGTCGACGATCTCATAGACAAGGTGATGAAGACCCGACGAGGAGGTCGAGCCGATATACATACCCGGGCGCTTTCTGACGGCTTCAAGACCCTCCAGGACTTGAATTTCCGATGCACCGTATTCGTGTTCTGTTTGAGAGGACATCAAGATCTCGTTTTCAGACATACAAAATTCTCCTATTCCTAAACCTTAAAAAAGTTCTGTTTTCCTCTTTTTATTTTCGATAATGCCTGCAAATGGTTTGTTTCGCCGCTCCGGCGGCGAGCTTCTATTTGCGCTTTTCTCTGATCGTAATGCCTACGGAGGGGTGATTCCGCGTTCCGACGCGGACATCCTTTTTTGCGCCGCCAAAAAAGGATGCAAAAAAGGCGGTTTAGAAACCCATGGTTTCTAAAAACTTCCTTCCGCTATACTGCGTCTGCCCATATAAGCCTCGGCGCACGGCATCGGATTTGTCTCTGCTTCTTCCTCCGCGCGTTACGCGCTGCCCTTTTATTTGTTGCGTATGCTTGCGTCTTTGCAGCCGCGCCTACTGCGGTTTGCGTTCCGATGAAATGCGTAGACGGACGGCAGACGACCTCTTTCCATCGAGGCTGAAATTGCAGTAGGCGCCGTACTTAAATCGCACCCACCAGCGTTGACCACTATGTAGGGCGTAACGCCCGAGAAAAAGAGCAGAGTCGATTCGTTTCCCACGCGCCGAGGCTTACCCGAAAGGCAGCAATAGAACAAAGGGAAATTCTTAAAAACCGTAGGTTTTTAAGCCGACTTTTTGGTTCCTTTTTCCTCGGCGGGAAAAAGGAACTCCGCGTCGGAACGCGGAATATCCCCTTTGTAGGCACCGCGTCAATGCAAAAGCTAAAATAGAAAGGACCTCGCGCTCGGAAGCGCGAAACTTTCCCCCGCGCAAAACATAACAAACTATCTATCTCTTTCCCCTCGCTTGCAAAGTCGTACTTCCAAGCTGCGAAAGATACACGATCTGCCGATGATACGGATGGTCGCACAGAAGGAACGTGCGCGGGATATCGTCGCACGCGTCGATGACGACGCCCTCTTCCTGCGCGTTTTTCAAAAAAGCCGCCGTGATCTTCGACTGCGACGTTTTATCGAGGTCAAAGATGCCGATGATATTACGCTCGGGGATCATAACGCTGTTTCCGATATGCAGATACATCAAAAAACCTCCCCGTTTTGAACTGTGAAAACGCGCCCGCCCGTGAGCGAAGCCAGCCGGTCATCTTCGCAGCAGGTGATAAACACCTGCCCGCCGCCGATGCGGTTGAGGACAAATTCCTGCCGCCGCGGGTCAAGCTCGGATAGAACATCGTCGAGCAGCAGCACGGGGTATTCTCCCGTGACATTTTTGAAAATCTCGCGCTCGGCGAGCTTCATCGAAAGCGCGGCGGTGCGCGTCTGTCCCTGCGAGGAGAACGCCTTCGCCTCTTTTTCGTTGATGGTGACAAAAATATCGTCCTTATGCGGCCCGGAAAGACACAGCCGCGATGCACGCTCGGCAGCGTCGTGCGATGCCTGGTGCGCGCGAAGAGCCGCTTCAATTTGAGATACATCCGCAAACGGATCTTCGACGGTTTTGACCGTCTGATAGGAAAGCTGCAGCTGCTCCCGCCCGCCGGAGCAGTCAAAATGCGCAGCGGCAGCATATTCCGCAAGCCTCCTGCAAAACTGCGCACGGTAGTGGATGATCGCCGCGCCGGCACGGACGAGCTGCTCGTTAAACTCCGGCAGCGCGTCAAGAAGCGACGGATGTTCCTCGCTGTCGCGCAGGATGCGCGTTTTGTGCTCATACGCGCGCGCGTATTCAGCGTGTGCGGCAGCATAGCGCGGACGAAGCTGGCAAAGCGCGCTGTCCATAAACCGCCGCCTTGCAGCCGCTCCCTCACGGATGAGGTGCAGGTCTTCCGGTGAGAAAAACACCGTGTTCAAAACGTCAGACAATTCCGACGCTGTTTTTACCGTTACACCGTTGACCTTCATGCGCCGGCGGCGCGCGGTAAAAAGGTCGATCTCCACGCAAAAGTCACGCTCTCGCGAAAAGACATTCCCTTTTATAAAGCTCTGCGCCGCATCGAAGCGCACAAGCTCGCGGTCGGAGCGGCTTCTTGGGGAGCGTGCGCACGAGAGATACACGATCGCCTCCAAAAGGTTCGTCTTCCCCTGCGCATTCTCGCCGCAGATCACATTGCACGCACTGTCGAAGGCAATATCCGCACGGACATAGCTTCGAAAGTTTTCAAGCGTAAGCTTATCGATCCGCATAGGATACCGAAAATTCTTCGCCGCCGAATTTTACACTGTCACCCGGGCGGATCTTGCGCCCGCGCATGGTGCAGATTTCGCCGTTGACCGATACAAGTCCGTCCTGAATGATATTTTTAGCCTCGCCGCCGGTCGAAACGGCGTTCGCAAATTTCAAGAGATCCTGCAGCTTGATATATTCTGTTGTAATGGTAATGTTTTCCATAAAACAAGTTCCTTTTTAAGCGTTCAAAAAAACGCATGTACGAACGAAGTCATTGCGCAAAGCGCAATATTTTCCTTAAAAAAATTTTTTACTGCCGTTCCCGCAGCAAGATGGGAAGGACCATATAGATAAAGTTTTCCTCTCCCTCGGTCGGAACGATGACGCACGGCGAAATACCCGTATTAAGCTCCATTTTCACGCTTTGCGCCGGTGCAAAGCGAAGCGCTTCGGAAAGATAGCGATTATTGAAGCCGATCTCAAGATCGCCGCCGCTGCCGGCAACAACGCAGGTATCTTTTGCCTCCCCGCTGCCGGTCTTTGCCGAAAGCAAGACCTTGTCGTCTTTGAAGATGCAGCGAACGGGGCTTTTTACTTTTTCATTGATAATAACGCTCACGCGGTCAAGACTTTCGATCATTGCCTTCGTGTCGATGATCAGCGAAATGGGATTATTGCGCGGGATCGCAGACTTGTAATCGAGAAAATCACCTTCAATACGGCGGCAGATGAGCTGCGTTTCACCGATCTCAAACAGAATGTGGCGATTGCCGAGGATGATCGTCACAAGCTCGTCGATATCATTGCAGATCTTTTCCACCTCGCTCAGCGCACTGCCCGGCGCGATGAAAGTGAATGCGCCGCCTTCCATACGCTCGATCTTTTCGCGGCGAAGGGCAAGGCGGAAGCCGTCGACAGCAACGACTGTGAGCCCCTGGTCGTTCACCTCAAAAAGAGAGCCGGTGTGGACAGGGCGCGCATCGTTTGTGCTGACAGAGAAAATAGTCTGCGCGATCATTGAGCGAAGAACATCCTGCGGAATGGATACGGAATATGTATCCTCGACCTCGGGGAGCTCCGGATACGAATCGGCAGAAATACCCGCAATATCAAAATGTGCGTCGCCGCAGAAAAGCTTGACGGTGTTTTTCGCGTCGCTGACAAAGGTGATCACATCATCGGGCATACGGCGCACGATGTCGCCGAAAAGACGGGCGCCGAGAACGATCTCACCCGCTTCCGTGACCTCGGCGGACACCTTCGTGCGGATACCTGTGCTCGTATCAAAGCCGGAGATAGTGAGATCCCCTTCGGCGTGGATAAGAAGACCCTCCAGCGCGGGAACGGAGGTTTTTGACGGAACAGCGCGCGAGGCAGTGTTGATAGCATCGAGCAAAAGTGCCCTTTCACAGGAAAATTTCATATTCTTTTTCCTTTCATTGATCTTTCAAAAAGGAGGAGTCTCCCTTTTGCGGTTTTGCGCTTCACTTCGCGCATAGTCTGCCCAAAGGGCAGCTTATACGCTCCGCTTTGCAAGGGGTACCATCTCCGGCGTGTACGCCGCCGGAAAAAGGTGGAATGTTTCTCTTTAAGAGAGCATAGAATATATTTTTTTAGTCGTTGTAGCAGTAGAGTAAATTTTTGTTGAAAACAGCTGGAAAGCATTGAAAACAAAGGAAAACTTTTCAACAGGGTCTTGTGAAAGAAAAGAGCGTTTTCAACAGGGTTTTTAAGAGCATGTATTTTTCAACAGGCATGTGCAAAACGTGTTGTGAACTTTGTTGAAAAGGGTCTAACGCCTGTTTGTATTTATGTTTATCGTCAGAGCTTTGATTGTGTCGGCAAGTGCAAGGTCGACGGATGTTCGCTTTTCGATCTGCTCGATCGAGTGCAGCACGGTCGAATGGTCGCGGTCACCGAATTCACGCCCGATCTCAACGGTTGAAAGGCGCGTCATGCGGCGGATAAGAAACATTGCGATCTGGCGCGCCTTTGCGATCTCGCGGCTGCGCGACGGTCCGCGAAGGACAGATTCTTCGATCCCGTAATAGCTGCAGGTTTCTTCGATGATGTCTGCGGCAGTGGGAACGAACTCCGTGCTCTTTTTGAGCATATCGCGAACGGCGCGGTTTGCTGTCTCCTCGTCGATCTCGTCGCCCAGAAGGTCGCGGTAGGCGAGGATCTTATTCATCATACCTTCGATCTGGCGCACATTTGTTGTGACATTCTCGGCGATGTATTTTGCAATATCGTCGCTGATAAACGTTCCCCACTGTGCGGCTTTGTTTTTGACGATGGCAAGGCGCGTTTCAAAGTCGGGCGGCTGCACATCCACAAGAAGACCCCACTCAAAACGCGTGCGCAGGCGGTCTTCAAGCTGCATCATCTCCTGCGGCGGACGGTCAGAGGTCAGAACGATCTGACGCTTGGACTCATAAAGCGTATTGAACGTGTGGAAAAATTCCTCCTGCGTCTGCTTTCGTCCGGCGATGAACTGCACGTCGTCCATCAAAAGGAGGTCTGCATCACGGTATTTGCTGCGAAATTCGAAGTTTTTACCTTCGCGGATGGCGGTAACAAGTTCGTTTGTAAAATCGTCGCCTTTGATATAGACGATTTTTGCATTCGCTTTATTTTGCTTGATCTTGTGTGCGATGGCGTAGATCAGGTGTGTTTTGCCGAGACCTGAGTTTCCGTAGATAAAAAGAGGATTGTAATGCTCCGCCGGAGCGTCGGCAACGGCGCGCGCGGCAGCGTGGGCAAGCTTATTGGAATCTCCGACGACAAACGTGTCAAACGTGAAATCACCGGACTCCAAAAGGGAGGTTGGCTTTTGTGTTGCGCTTGCAAAAAGCTGCTCACGTCCCGCGTCGTCAAGGATCTTTACCTCAAAATCGTGAGAAAAGAGCGTTTTGAGTGCGGCGCGAAGATTATCGACAAAAAGCGATTCGATCGTGTCGCGCTTGAATGTGTTGGGGCAGTGGAGAAAAAAGGTCTTATCCTTTATGTCGAGCGCCTCGACCTCATCAAACCATGTCTTGATGGCAATTTCTGAAAGGTCATTTTTCAAAAGCTCCAGAACACTTTTCCAGATGTCGGAAATGGAATTCAAAAAAATACACTCCCTTCGCGGAGAAAATTTTATCCGTTCGCGCGAAAAAATCACCGCGCGCCAATGCTTTGACAGTATATAGTATAGCAAAATAAGAGAAAAAAAGCAAATACATATTCTAATAATAAGAAATCTTTTTTTGAAACTGCGAAAGAACATATCTTGCGTTTTTATATCCGTGGAAAGCACCATATCTTGCGTATCTTTGAAAAGGGAAAAAGCACTGCGCGGAAACGGAACAAAAATGGCGCAAAATGGGAAGCTTTTGTGTTGACAGGCGAAAAAAAAATATGTATAATGTCATCTGCGTCGTTCTGTACGGCGCGTAAAATTGTCAACTGCGGGGAGGGTATCCCTCCCGCCGTCGAGTAAGAGTGTCATTTTCAAAAAATGACGCCGGCAAATCTAACAGGAGGTGTAATGCAATGCTGCGTACCTATCAGCCCAAGAAGCGTCAGCGCTCCAAGGAGCACGGTTTCCGCAAGAGAATGGCGACCAAGAACGGCCGCAAGGTTCTCGCCCGCCGCCGCGCCAAGGGCCGCGCTCGTCTGACCCATTGAGATGCGCGGAGTGCATCGCATATAGATCATTTCAGGGACGGTAGATCATTCTCCCGTCCCTCTATGACTATGTAGAAAAATTTGCTGCGAGGGCGGCAAATATCGTTTTTTGGAAAAGGAATTTACGGTGAGTAAAGTCGTTACGATCAAAAAAAATCACGAGTTTCGCCGGCTGTATGCAAAGGGTGCGTCGGCTGTTTCGCCGTATCTTGTGATCTACTGTCGGAAAAACAAGCTTGATGTGAACCGTATCGGCATCACTGTGAGCACAAAGCTCGGCTGTGCCGTTGTCCGCAACCGCATTCGCCGCCGCCTGCGTGAGATCTATCGGCTGAACGCACAAAAGCTTGCCGTCGGGTATGACATCGTCATCGTTGCGCGCGGGCGTGCCGTAAACGCGCCGTATCGCGAGCTGGAGACGGCTTTTTTCCGTCTGACGGCAAAGCTGCCGCTTCGCGCGGAGGAGGTGTGCAGATGAAGCGTGTTCTTCTTGCGCTCATACGGTTTTACCGGAGATATATCTCTCCCATGCGGCCGCCCTGCTGCCGCTATATCCCCACCTGCTCGAAGTATGCGGTCGAGGCGATCGAAAAGTACGGCGCGCTGCGCGGGGGATTCCTTGCTTTGAAACGTATCCTGCGGTGCCATCCGTTCCACAAAGGGAATGACATCTACGACCCCGTTCCGTAAGGAAACCTACAAACGGAGGAAAATCAAACTATGTTTTCGACCATCGGATACTGGATCTGTGTGCCGTTTGCATGGCTGCTGCTTTTGTTTTATAACCTGACCGGCTCTTACGGCTGGGCGCTGGTTCTTTTTACATTGGCGGTCAAGCTCGTGCTTCTGCCCTTCCAGCTCAAGTCAAAGCGCAGCATGATGCGCATGAGCGGAATTCAGGCGCAGCTGAAGGAGATCCAGCAAAAGTATGCCAACAACCCCACCAAGATGAATGAGGAAATGCAGCGCCTTTACATGGAAACGGGCGTCAAGCCCATGAGCGGCTGTTTGTGGAGCTTTCTCCCCTTCCCCATTCTCATCGCGCTCTATTCCATCATCCGTCAGCCGCTGACGCACTTTATGCTCGTTTCGAGCGAAATGCTTGAAAAGGTCACCGCGTTTGCATCAGAGATCGGTTATGTTGCCTCCGGCGGCGCCGGATACGAGCAGATCGGTCTTGCGAAGTTCATTTCCGAGCATTTTGACGCGTTTTCCGCGAAATTTGAGGGGATCATCAACCTCGATTATCATTTCCTCGGCATGGACCTCTCCCTCGTTCCGCAGGAGCATTGGGGCGAGGTGACGACGGGCGGCTGGCCGATCATCGGTCTTTTCCTAATGCCGGTCATCTCCGCTGCTTTAAGCTTCATGCTCTCCAAGGCGAGCATGAAGACGGCGCCCGCCGGTGACGCGGACCCCACCGCGCGTTCGATGAAGATGATGATGTGGATGATGCCGCTGATGTCGCTCTACATCGGTTTCATCCTGCCGGGCGCACTGTGCGTGTACTGGATCGCAAACAGCGTGTTTTCGTTCATCCAGGAAGTTCTCATGAACAAGTTCTTCTCCAAGCGCATCGCCGCTGAGGAGGAAGAGCGCGCCCGCCGCATCAAAGAAGACCGTGAGCGCCGCATTGCCGAAGGCCGCGAGCGTCAGAGACTGGACGCGGAGCGTGCCGCAATGGAAACGGCAAAAGGACAGAAGAAGATCGCCGAAAAGCGTGCTGCAAAGCAGGCTGCCAAGGCAAACGCCGATAAAAAGAGCGCCACCACCGAAGCCGGCCGCGTCGGTGACAGACCGTACGCAAGAGGACGGTCGTTCCGCGAGGACAGGTACGACGGCTGACGCCTTTCAACAAAGAGGCAAAGCCTCTTTGTTGTGTTTTCCACACGGTGCTGCGCCGCACTCGCTACGCTCGCACGCTTGCGCCGTGGGAAGAATTTTCTCCGACGTACCCGTAAAGGGCACGCCGCATCCGTAGGGCGGCAAAGCCGCCAACGGCTGCGCAGTACACGCCGCCGGAGAAAATGATTTGATTTTGTTCACGTCAAAAGACGCGAATTGCGTGAAGCCTTAAAACTTTTTTTGACAAAAGGAGTTTTGGAATGACAAAATACATTGATATTCGTGCCAAGAGCGAGGAAGACGCCGTTGCAAAGGGTCTTGCCGAGCTTGGTCTTGAGCGCGATGACGTTTCCGTTGAGATCCTTGAGCGCTCTAAAGCCGGTTTCCTCGGTATCGGAAGCGCGCCCGCGCTTGTGCGCATTTCCTATGAAGCGCCCGACGAGACCGTGCCTGCCGTGCAGGAGGAAGCGCCCCGCAAGGAAAAGCCAGAGCGCCGTGAAAAGCGTGAGCGCAAGGAAAAGAAGGCTGCGCCTGCCGCTGCTGAGGAGACTGCCGCTCCTGCCGAAAGTGAGAGCGCTGCGCTCGGTGAGCAGGTCGACGATGAGAGGGCGCAGCAGATCCGCGCATTTCTCACCGGTCTTCTTGAAAAGATGGAGAGCAATGCCCAGATCGAGATCTATGAGGCGGAGAAAAACCGCTATAAGGTCATCCTCAAGGGTGAAAAGCTCGGTGCTTTGATCGGACGCCGCGGTGAGACGCTCGACGCTATCCAGCAGCTTACGAACTACTCTGTCAACCGCCGCAGTGAGTCCAAGGGTATCCGCGTGCAGGTCGACGCCGAGGGCTACCGCGAAAAGCGCGAGCAGAGCCTTGAGCGCCTTGCTGCCAAGGTCGCCTCGAAGGTCGTCAAGTACCGCCGCAACGTGACGCTGGAGCCGATGAACGCCTATGAGCGTCACATCATCCACGCCGCACTGCAGGATACGCCGAACGTGACCACGTTTTCTGTCGGTACGGAGCCGAACCGCCGCATCATTGTCTCTTACGACCGCGAGAGCAAGTAAAAAGGGAAAAAATAAAACGCTGCATTGCAGCGTTTTATTTTTTTAGATTTTCGAAAAAGGTCTCACCGAGTTTCTCGCGTAAGCGGGTGACGCGTCGCCGCGCAAAAGACTCGAAAAAGCGGCTTTGCCGCTTTTTCGACCTTCAAGAAGGGGTGAGGCTGTTTTCAGTCTGCAAAAAACGCTTCCGCTTCCGCGCGCGTGCAGGCGGCGCTGCCCTGCACAAAATGCGGCTTTCCGCCGCCGCGCCCATGCAGCGCCTCGTTCAGCTCCTTCGTGAATGCACGAAGGTCGCCGCCGGGGAGTGCAACGGCGTATTTATACGCGCCATCCTCCCCGGAAAAGACGGCGCAGCGTCCGCCGCAGACACATCCCACGGCATCACACAGACGGCGTACACCGTCGGTCGAAAGACCGTCTTCAAAAAGGAGGATATCGCCGCGTCCGTCATACTCCTTTGCGGTCGCCGCAAAAATACGCTCTTCAAGTGCGGCGGCGCGGTGCTTTGCTTCGGCAAGCTCGTTTTGCACGCGGCTGACCGCAGCAAACGACTCTGTCGGCTTCGCGGAGAGTGACTGTGCAACGTGAAGATTCTGCTCCCACGTTGCGCTCAAGTATCGATATGCGCGCGCGCCGCACAAAAGCTCGATGCGTGAGCCGCCGCGAAACGGCTGGCAGGAGAGAAATTTCACGATGCCGACCTGTCCGCTCGACAAAACGTGCGTGCCGCAGCACGCGCAGCAGTCCGCACCCTCGAATGTGACGATGCGAACGTCGCCTTCAAGCGCTTTTTTGCTGCGGTAGTCGACCGCATCCAGCTCCGCACCGCGGTAGGTTTGGATGGAGATAGGGTGGTTTTCGTAAATATATTCGTTGGCGCGGCGCTCGATCTCGCGCAGCGCGTCAAACGTGATCTCGGCATTAAAGTCGATGGTGACGACGTCCGCACCCATGTGGAAGCCCACATTGTCGCACGAAAATGCCGCGCAGATCATGCCGCTGACGATATGCTCGCCGGAGTGCTGCTGCATATGGTCGAAGCGGCGCACAAAATCGATCTCGCCGTCGACATCACTGCCGACTGTGAGCGGCGCGGTGCAGGTGTGCAGCACGACGCCGCCCTTTTCGTGAACATCCGTCACGCTGACGCCGCCAAGTGTGCCGTGGTCGGCATTCTGACCGCCGCCTTCGGGATAGAACGCGGTGCGGTCGAGCGTGACGGTAAAAGCATCGCCCGCCGTCTCACAGGAGAGGACGCGCGCGCGGAAGGTGCGAAGAAACGGGTCGGCGTAAAAGAGTTTTTCTGTTTGCATGGCAAAAATCCTTTCAATTATCTCAAACCTTCAAGATCCCAAGCTCCGCCTTGCAGGTAAGGACGCGTCGGCAGGCTTCCTTGACCGTGTCGAGCGAAAGCGTTCCATCCTCGATCGCGGCGAGGATCGCAGCGATATCGGCTTGATAGTTGGTCGAGAGGATCATGTCGTTTCCGGCAGCGATGGCAAGCACCGCCGCGTTTTCTACCTGCGCGGCTGCCATAGAAAGATCATCTGTGATGGCAAGGGGCGCACTGCCAAGCTGCTCGCGCAGAATTTTGTTCACAGCCGGAGAGAGCGACGCAGGACGTTCCGCGTCCATGCAGGTGACAATGTTATGACTTACAAGAACGAACGGCGCACCCGCCTCAACTCCCGCGCGGAACGGGAGAAGATCTTCGCCGGTAAAGGCTTCCATCGTGCGCTCGTCGGTAACGGTGCCGGTGTGCGTATCGGCGCTGTCGCCGTAGCCGGGGAAGTGTTTGATAACGCTTGCCATGCCGTCGGCATTCATCTGTTCGACGACCGCTTCGACATAATTCGCCGTTGCAGCGCCGTTTTGCCCGAATGCGCGCGGGAAGATGAAAGCGGAGGGCTTTGTACACACATCTGCAACGGGTGCAAAGTTCACATTAAAGCCGAGTGCGCGCAAAAGAAGGTCCTTTTCGTGCGTATCGGCAATGATCGCATCCATACCGCCGGAGATGAGAAGCGACTGCGGCGATAGGAATTTCTCACTGCGCAGCTTCTTATTGCTGCTCACGCGCACGACAGAACCGCCCTCTTCATCGACGCCGATGAAAAGCGGGGTCTTTGCGGCATTCTGGTATGCGCTGATCGTCTGGATGATGTCATTTGCCGTCTTCCCCTCCGTATCGCGCCCGAAGAGGATATATCCGCCGAGCTTGTAGGCAGAAACGTCCGCAACAGCATTTTCGGCGGGAACACGCGCAAAGACGAGCTGTCCGACCAGCTCTTCCTTTGTCATGGATGTGAGGAGCTTATCGACCGCCGCGGCACGAAGCTCATCTTCTGTCGGTTCGGCATCAACGACCGTTTCGGGAAGCTCGTCAAAAAGCTCGGCATAGGAAACGTCCTCAACAATGACCATGGTTTTATTGCAGGCGCAAAGCGATACAAGCATCGCCAACGCGAGAAGAAGCGAAAAAAAGCGCTTCATAAAAAAATCACCCCCATATTATCGGGGAGAGTGTATCACATTTTGTCGAAAAAAGAAAGATGTATGTTTTGCTTTTGAAAAAGATGCCGGCGCAGCGGGTATCCGGCGGCAAAATGAAAGGAGCAGCCGTGCGGCTGCTCCCCTGCTGTGCAATATTAAAGGACTTTTCTTCCCTCCGACCAGACGGAAACGATAGAATCCTTGCTCATCATGTACATTGCGCGCTCAAAGCGCTCGGAAACGCTCAGCGGACGCGCCGCCTCGGTGAAGTCGGCGTCGCTCACGACGATCGCGTGCAGCTTGTCGCCAACGGCAAAGCCGTCTTTCGCGCCGAAATAGCGGTGACCCGAGCTTGTTGCAAGGTAGTACCCCTCCGGAACGGTGAGGAACTCCTCACGCCAGGACGACTCGATGCGCTTGATCTTCGATGCGCGGATACTCATGGTCGCAACACGGTACATCGGAAGCGCCGCGCCGCCGGCGATATCGCTGCCGAGCGTGACCCAGATACCCTCGCGCAGCATCTTGCGGATGGGAGAAACGCCGCTGCAAAGGTTGATGTTCGAACCTGCGCAGTGCGCAACAACGACATTCGCATCGCGCATCGCGGCACACTCGCGCGCGTCGGAGTGGACGCAGTGCGCCATGACGGTGTGATCCTTCCAAAGACCGTACTTGTCGTACGTTTCCCAATACTGGCGGCAGTCGGGGTGCAGCTCGCGCACCCATGCGATCTCGCTCTGGTTTTCGCTAAGATGCGACTGGACATACAGTCCGCGCTCTTCGGCGAGCTTGCCGAGCCATTCCATCAGCTCATCCGTACACGCGGGCGTAAAGCGCGGTGTGAGGATGGGTTTTACATACTTGAACCGGTCGCACGCGTCGAGCCAGCGGAGCGTTTCGCGCTTGGACTCTTCCGTCGTTTCGAGAAGTCCTTCGCAATTTCGGTCCATGTTGACCTTGCCGACATAGCCGGTGACGCCGGCGCGTTCAAGCTCTTCCATGAGGATGAGCGTCGCGTCGGTGTGGAGCGAGGAGAACATGACAACGCGTGTCGTACCGTTGCGGATGAGGTCGGCAGCGAGCTTTTTATAGATGCGGCGGGCATAGTCGTTGTCGGAAAAGCGCGCCTCGGTCACAAAGGTGTAGGTGTTGAGCCATTCGAGAAGCGGCAGATCCATGCCCATGCCGAGCATCGGATACTGCGGCGCATGAAGGTGCATATCGGCAAACGACTGCATCACAAGGCTGTCGCCGTAGTCGACGACGGGAAGTGCTGCATACTCTTCCGGAAGTGTGGGACAAACGCTGACGATCGTGCCGTCATCATCAAGCACGATGAATCCGTGTTCGAGCGCTTCCAGCTCGCCGAGCGCCGGTGCGTGGACGATGTTTCCGCGTAAGACCTGCATAAAAAACCCCTTCTTTCTCCGAAAAGGAAAAAGTACCCTGCCGCAAGGCAAAAAGCGACTGCGGTTAGGTACTCATAGTGAAGCCGTTTCGGCAGCTTCGTAGAAACTCTCGCACCATATCTGCGAAATTATACGAGCTCTCTTTTCGATTTTGTGACCGCTTGCATCGGTCTATTTGTCATTATAGCACGAAGTTTTCCCGATTGCAAATATTTTTCCGCATTTTTTCGCGTGCATATTGCTCCTTTTTAAGGCATAGGTTGTCCTGTGAAGAAAGGTGGGTTTGCGATGCGAAAGAAGATACGATCATTCCTGCGCCGCGTTGTTGCCGCTGCACTTGCCGCGGTGACGCTCTGGGCAGTCGTTGTGACGGCAGATGCCGCCTCGCCGGACGAAGCGGCACGCTCCATCGAGGAAAACAGTGCGTGGGCGGTGCGTTTTTTGCGCTGGGAACTTGCCGACTTTTCCCACGCGGACACGCTCTCGGCGCTGACGGTGCTCGCGCTGGGCGAGGCGCCGCTGCTCCTTTCGCAGCGCGACGCGGTCGCGCTCGCACAGGCGCAGGAAAAGAAGACGCAGACTGTGCAAGTGCAAGCGGAAGAGCAGGAAGGATCGATCCTCGTTGAACCGGAGGCATCCGCTCCGCCGGTACGCGAGGAGCCGCTGACCGTGCGCGACAACGGCGTGAGCGCACGCACACTGCGTCCGGCAGACGATGGTGAGTATACGGTCACAGGCGGCGTGTATATCAAAAACAGCACTGCCTATACGCTGAGCGCCTCACTTTTTGAAGAGCCGTTTGACGCGCAGCTTATACCGGACGGTCCGCAGGTGCTGATCATCCACACCCACGCGACCGAGGCATATACCATGCCTGCGGGGGAGGAGTATGAGCAAAGCGATGCGTTCCGCACGACCGATGTGCGCTATAACATGGTGCGCGTAGGTGACGAGATCGCATCGGGTCTTGCCGCGCGCGGCATATCTGTCCTGCATGACCGCACGCTCTACGACTACCCTGCCTACAACGGTGCGTATTCGCGTTCGGCGGAGTCGATCAAGCGGTACCTTGCCGAGTATCCGACCATCCGCTTTGTCCTCGATGTTCACCGTGACGCCATCGAGGATACGCAGGGCAATACATATAAAGCCGTGTGCGGAGAGGACGCGAACCTTGCCCAGCTTGAATTTGTCATGGGCAGTGACGGCGGCGGCGCGTCGCACGAAAACTGGCGTGAAAACCTGAAGCTTGCCGCTGCTGTTCAGCAGACAGCCGTGGAAAAGCTCCCAACGCTGATGCGCCCGATCATCCTGCGCGCAGCGCGCTACAACCAGCAGCTTTCCACAGGCTCGCTCCTTGTGGAGGTCGGCGCGGCGGGAAATTCGCTCGAAGAGGCGCTTCTTTCCGCGCAGGTCTTTGCCGAGTGCTTTGCAGACACCGTGCAAAAGGGTTAGGTTTTGCGCTGGGGCACGAGGTTTTTTTGCTTTTCGATTGCGGAAAACTCCGCAAAGGGACCGTTTCGCGCTTCCGAGCGCGAGCTTCTTTTTTGCTCCCGCCCAAAAAAGAAGCCAAAAAATGCGGCTTAAAAACCTGCGGTTTTTAAGAATTTCCCTTGCGCTATACTGCAACTGCCAAGGTAAGCCACGGCGCCCATTGACGGACTTGCCTCTGCGATTTTCTCCGCGCGTTACGCGCTCCTCTTTTGCTCAACGATAGTGCTTGCGTCTCAACCACCGCGCCTACTGCGGTTTGAGTAAAGATAGCACTCCCGCAACCGCCCCAAACGACGCACCATCGGGGCTGAAGTTGCAGTAGGCGCTGTCCTTGAAACGCATCTGTCATCGTTGACCTCATTGCAGGGCGTAACGCCCGAGAAAAAGAGCGTAGTCGATTCGTTCACCATGCGCCGAGGTATAGCAACGCACCTACAATAGAGCGAAGGGAAGTCTTTAGAAACCGTAGGTTTCTAAATCACTTTTTGGGTCCTTTTGCGTGACGGCAAAAGGACCTCGCGCCCGGAGGCGCGAAACAAAACCCCTTTGCAGACACTCCGTCAACGCGCAAAACAGAAGAAAAGGAGCAAAAAGACTGCTGTGAAGCGTTTCACAGCAGTCTTTTGCTTGAAAATTTTTATGCAAGTGCGGCGGTGATGATCGCCATGGAGTAGACTTCCTGCGCGTTGCAGCCGCGGGAGAGGTCGTTGATCGGTGCGTTCAGACCGAGCAGGATCGGACCGTAAGCGTCAAAGCTGCCAAGACGCTGTGCGATCTTATAGCCGATGTTGCCGGCGTTGATATCGGGGAAGATGAAGGTGTTTGCGTAACCCGCAACAGCCGAGCCCTTGCACTTGGTCTTTGCGACCGTGGGGGAAACGGCAGCGTCAAACTGCAGCTCGCCGTCGATGGGAACGTCGGGCATCTCCGCTTTCGACTTCTGGCAGGCGTTTCTCATTCTGTCGACATCCTCGCCCTTGCCGGAGCCAAAGGTCGAGTAGCTGAGGAACGCGACCTTCGGATCAACGCCGAACACACGCGCGCAGCCGACCGTCTCGCGGCAGATCTCCACAAGCTCGTCCTCGCTCGGGTGGATGTTGATGGCGCAGTCTGCCATCGCCAGGACCTCGCGGTCACCGGTCGCGCTGTCGCGGACCATGATAAAGCAGGAGGAAACGATCTTGTTGCCGGGCTTTGTCTTGATAAGCTGCAGCGCCGGACGGACGGTATCGGCGGTGGAATAGGTCGCGCCGCCGAGCAGGCAGTCTGCAACACCCATCTTCACGAGCATCGTGCAGAAATAGTTGCCCTTCTTCAGCGCCGCACGGCACTCGTCGGCGGTCATCTTGCCCTTGCGAAGCTCGACCATCGCCTCGACCATCTCATCCACCTTGTCATACGTTTCGGGGTCAAGGATCACCGCGCCGCGGATGTTGTAGCCGATCTCTTCGGCGGCAGCCTGGATCTCCTCCTCCTTGCCGACAAGGATGGGGGTCAGGAATGTACCGGAGAGCAGACGCGCGGACGCTTCAAGGATGCGCGGATCGGTGCCTTCGGTGAACACGATCGTCTTGGGGCTTTTTTTCAGGGTGTTTATAAGCTGGGTAAACATATTCATGGCAGAGTTCCTCCATACAGAATAAAATGCTTGTTTGTGCGAACGAACAACTGCTATTATACACCCAAACTTTTCTCCGCTCAACAAATTTTACGGAAAATTTTTCACGTCCTTGCCGTATTTTTCAAAAATTTCATAATTTAAGGGATTGACGCGGCAGGGGAGAACGTGTATTATTAAACTGTAACAATTTGTAACTATTTACCGCGCCCTGCGCGCGGCTGCTTAAACGGCGCGTTTGCGCCCGGGAGAATACATGAGTAAGAATAAACGATCCGGTCACGGCGGGCATTCCGCGCCGAAGGGCGGGGGTGCGAAAAGCGCGAAGACGAGACCCGATACTGCGGCGCGCCGCGGCAAAAACGATATACCGGAAAGGTCCCGTGCCGCCGGGGCCTTTGATGCAGCCAAAAGCAAGGCGGCATACGCGGTCAGCTCCGTTACGCAGAAAAAAGCCGGCACGCGCGTTGACAAATCGAAAGCGCGCAGCGCGGCAGACGCCGTGACGGGCGCGATCTATTCCTCCATTGCGCTTTTGCGCGGGGAAAGTCCCATGACCGCCGAGGAGCGGCGCGCCATGCGCGACAAGGCAAGGCGTGAGCGCGCGCGCGAAAAGCGCGCCAGCGCAAGGGCGCAGCGCGAACGCGAGGCGGCAGGCAGCACGCTCGGCGCAAGGACCGGACGGCGGCTTCAGCGTGCGTCGTCGAGGTTCCACACCATTGTTGCCGAGAATCAAAAATCGAACTTCCCCGAATCCGATAGCCTGTTTATTCAGGCTTTCCTCCTTGTGTGGGGGCTTTTGCCGTGTCTTGGCGCGTTCATCCGGGAGAAGCTTTTTGCGCTTCGCCACAAATGGCATGAGCTTCTCCTTGCCATCCGCTTCCCGCACAGCGAGGCAATGGCAAGCAAGCGCACACAGATCGCAATTCTGCTTGGCGCGGCAACGGTCGTGATGGCGGTTTTCCTGCCGCTTTCCATTTTTACCTACGGCACGACCGTCAGCTTTGAAGGGACGCCTCTTGCAACGGTCGCAAGCCGCAAGGAGGCGCAGCGTATCGTCGCGCAGATGGAGACCACCGCGCGCGAGATGCTGGGCGAAGACTATTCACTCGATGAGCGCAGCATCACATACGACGCAAGCATCGTCCGCCGGTCGGAGATATCCGCCGACGCCGATGCCGACGCGCTTGCAAACGGTCTTAGCGACGAGCTGGGGCTTGTCTACGCCTACACGCTTTTTGTCAACGATGAAAAGGTCGGCTCGACGCAGTATGAGGGCGCGCTGGAGGATCTTCTGGAGCAGATGCGAAAGCTCTATGCATCGGAAAGCACCATCGCCGTCGAGTTTATGGAGCAGGTCCGCATCGAGGAGGGGTATCTGAACAAAAAGGATATCGTCAATCTCGGTCACATCGTCTCCAAGCTCAACAGCACAAAAGCGGGCGAGGTCACCTACACCGTGCAAAAGGGCGACACCTGGGGCGAGATCGCAAACAGCAACGGGCTTTCCTCGGCGCAGCTGTCTGCCATCAACCCGGGCTACGACATCAACCGCCTGTCGATCGGCGAAGTGCTGCTCATCAGCAACGCCGTTCCGTACCTCACCGTCGTTGTTACGGAAAAGCAAAGCTATGTTGCCGACGTGCAGTATGATGTTTCATACGAAGATGACAGCTCGCTCTATAAGGGCGACTACCGCGTTGTTTCCAAGGGCGAATACGGCGCGGCGGATGTGATCGCAAATGTCACTTACGTCAACGGTGAGGAAACGGAGCGCGAGATCGTCTCCTCCGTCACGCTGATCGAGCCTGTCACCGAATACCGCCTGCGCGGCACGAAGGAGCGTCCGAGCTGGATGGCGACCGGTACCTTCCGCTGGCCGACCACGGGACGCATCACATCCTACTTCGGCTCGCGCAACACGGGCATCCGCGGCGCATCCACCAACCACAAGGGTATCGATATCGCAAACTCCTACGGTACGGCGATCTACGCCGCCGACGGCGGGCGCGTGACCTTTGCCGGATGGAAGAGCGCGATGGGTTATACGGTCATCATCAACCATGATAACGGCTATGAAACGTATTACGAACACAACAGCCGTCTGCTCGTCTCCGCCGGAGACAAGGTCTATAAGGGTCAGCAGATCGCCCGCATGGGCTCGACCGGTGTTTCGAGCGGCAACCACTGCCACTTCGGCATCAAGCGAAACGGAACGTACGTCAATCCGCTCTATTATCTGCCATAAAGGTATGGGCAAGGGGAAGCTTCCCCTTGCCCGCCTTTTTTTGCACCGCTCTTCTTGCATCCCATGCCCAAAATATGATAAACTAACAAAATCAGCGCCGCTCTTTCATTCGGAGACGGCGGGAAAGAAGGATAAAAGCATGGAAAAGAAAAAGTTTTATATCACCACCCCCATCTACTACCCCTCGGCAAAGCTGCACATCGGTCACACCTACTGCACCGTTGCGACCGACGCCATCGCGCGCTACAAGCGCCTGACGGGCTGCGACGTGATGTTCCTCACCGGAACGGACGAGCACGGGCAGAAGATCGAGGAGAAGGCAAAAGAAGCCGGCGTCACGCCGCAGCAGTTTGTCGATAACATCGTCGAAGGCGAAGGCGGCATTCTCGACCTTTGGAAGCTGATGAACATTTCAAACGACCGCTTCATCCGCACGACCGACGATTACCATGTCAGTGCGATCCAGAAAATCTTCCGCCGTATGTACGACAACGGCGACATCTATAAGGGAAGCTACAAGGGCAAATACTGCACCCCGTGCGAGAGCTTCTGGACGGAAAGCCAGCTCAAAGACGGCAAATGCCCCGACTGCGGGCGCGACGTGCATGATGCGGAGGAGGAAGCATACTTCTTCCGCCTGTCGAAGTATGCCTCCCGCGTGCAGAGCCTTTTGGAGGATACTGATTTCCTCCAGCCCGCCTCCCGCGTGAACGAGATGGTCAACAACTTCATCAAGCCGGGTTTGGAAGACCTCTGCGTTTCGCGCACTTCCTTCACATGGGGCGTTCCCGTCGACTTTGACGAGGGGCACGTCGTCTATGTCTGGGTCGACGCGCTGAGCAACTATATCACCGCGCTCGGCTTCCTCAACGACAAGTATTACGATTACGACCACTACTGGCCCTGCGACGTGCATATCGTCGGCAAGGAGATCGTGCGTTTCCACTCGATCATCTGGCCCGCGATGCTCATGAGCATGGGCGAGCCGCTTCCCAAGCACGTTTATGGTCACGGCTGGCTCGTCATCGACGGCGGCAAGATGTCCAAGTCCCGAGGCAACGTCGTCGACCCGTATATGCTCGCCCAGCGCTACGGCGTGGACGCGCTGCGCTTTTTCCTGCTTCGCACGTTCCCGTTCGGAAGCGACGGCAATTTCTCGAACGAACTGCTCATCAGCACCATCAACACCGACCTTGCAAACGACCTTGGAAACCTTGTCTCGCGCACGACAGCGATGGTGGAGAAGTATTTCGGCGGCAAGCTCATCGAAGACCGCGCCGCCGACGCGCTCGACGAGGAACTCATCGGCATGGCGAAGGGTCTTCGCGCGCGCTATGAAGCGCACATGGAAGGCTACCAGATGCACCTCGCACTTGACGAGGTCTTCAAGCTCATCCAGCGCGCGAACAAATATATCGACGAGACGGCGCCGTGGGTGCTTGCCAAGGACGAGGCGAACCGCGCCCGCCTTGCAAGCGTGATGTATAACCTTTTGGAGGTCGTGCGCATCGCGGCGATCCTCCTCACGCCGTTCATGCCCGATTCGTGCGGACGCATCTTCGACCAGATCGGCGCGTGCGAAGCATGCCGCGACTGGGAAAGCGCCGCCGTTTGGGGGAGCCTCTGTGCCGATGTTGCCGTCACAAAGGGCGACGCCATTTTCCCGCGCATCGACGCCAAGCGTGAACTGGAAGAGCTTGAAGCGATGCGGCTTGCCGCACAGCAGGCGGCACTGCCCGATGTCGAGGTCGAGCCGTATGCGTCCGAAAACGTTGATTTTGAAACGTTCTGCCGCTCCGATTTCCGCGCCGTGAAGGTCAAAGCGTGCGAGAACGTGAAAAAGAGCGATAAGCTTTTGCGCTTCACGCTCGACGACGGCTCCGGTACCGACCGCCAGATCCTCTCCGGCATTGCAAAGTTTTACAAGGCGGAAGAGCTGGTCGGCAAGACGCTCGTTG
>JAFQUN010000043.1 GCA_017408525.1 Oscillospiraceae bacterium | reverse complement strand
GACGGCAACCACCTCTATGTTGGGATGCAGCGCATAGACCCCGGCAAGTCCGGTGCCGCGGGGACCGTTGCCAAGCACCGCCAGACGGATCTTTTTGTCGGATATAGCATTGTTTTTCATGAAATCATACCTCCGTGTATTGATTTTTTGTCAAGGGTATGATATAATAATAAATCATAAACGGCAAAAAATCAATAGGCTTTTCGACGCAGTATTTATGGTTTTGGTCGTTTTTCTTGGGAGGATGAAGAAAATGGAAGGAGCCATGCGGCATTTGCGCTCGGTTTTGGAGGTGGAAAGCATTTATTCCGCCTTTGTGCAGGACTACGGCAGCGATTTCAATTTCCCCGGGGAGAGCCACGATATCTGGGAGATCGGCGTGGTGTTTTCGGGCTGCGTGGGGATCACCTCGGGCGCGGAGGTTTATGAGTGCGTCAAGGGCGACATGGTGCTGCATGAACCGGGGGTGTTTCACACAGCATGGGCGAAGGGTGGGCAGGGAGCGCGCCTTTTGACGGTTTCATTTACCGCGCGGGGAGCCTCTCGTTATATTCCCGCAGGTAAGTTCGTGCTGACGCCAAGCGAGCAGCGGCTGGTCGCACTTTTGGCGGAGCTGATTGAGGAGAAGGTCGATCAGCCGTATCCCGTCTACGCCACGCTGCGCCCCGAAACCGAGCAGATGATCAAAAATTACACCGAGGCGCTCTGCCTGTCACTGCATCTGCGCCGCGATGAGATGGCAAGCCCCGACAAGGAGGAAAAGGCGGCTCTGTTTGCCGAGATTGTCGGATGGATGCAGGCGCATGTGGATGATGCCATATCGGTGGAGGACGTTTGCCTGCGCTGCGGCGTGGGGCGGACAACGCTTAAGGAGCTGTTCCGTCGCTTCGCGGGCGCGGGAGTCATTCAATATTATAATCATCTGCGGCTGCGGCGCATCATCGAGCTGATGAGCGATGGCGAAAGCCTTGGTGTGATCGCTGCGCGGATGCATTTTTCCTCGCAAAGCTATCTGACTGACTTTTTCCGTCGTGGAACGGGTGTCACTCCGACGCGGTATTTTATCAACGAATAAAAAAAGCGCAAGGAAATCCATACTGCGGGTTTCCCTGCGTTTTTTGTGTGGCAGCGCTTATCTGCCGGATGGTTTCTTTTTCTTTTGGATGCCGAACCATTTTCGCAGCAGCGGTGCGAGCAGCGTGGGGGATTTCAGGAGGACGATCTTCATCATATGACCACCTTTCTTGCTAACAGTCTGTCATTCCATTATATGAAATGGCGGACGGCGCGGTGACTCTTACCGATGCCGATTTTTCCTGCCCTCTCCCGTGCGGGGCTTTTGCGTGGAAGCGGACGATTTTTTGGCGGAAGGTGCGGTCGCTTTGCGGTCGTCTTTCCTTCCCTTGGTATGCGGTGCTGTGCGGGACGATGGACGCTGTGCGGCGGGCTTGCCGTGGCTTGCCGGACGAACCAGACAATCCTTGCCGTTGCCGATCAGATCCTCGCGACCTGCGCGACGGAGTGCCTCGCGGACAAGGTCGGCGTTATCGGGGCGGTTGTACTGGAGCAGAGCACGTTGCAGCTGCTTTTCGTGATAGTCGGTCGGAACGTAGACCGCCTTGCCGTCAAGCGGATTGATCCCGGTGTAGTACATGACGGTGGACGCCGT
>JAFQUN010000042.1 GCA_017408525.1 Oscillospiraceae bacterium | reverse complement strand
TGAGATCCCCACCCTCTCCAACCGCGTCGATATCGGTGTGCGCGTGGAGATCCCTGCCGACATCTTCCGCCATATCACCGACGAGCTGTACGAGAGCAAGATCGTCTACAAGACGCAGAAGTATCAGGACCTTGTCCGCACATTCTGCATGAACCCCAAGGGCGCGGTCGTGAGCGAGAACACCAACGGCATCATCACCGTCAACGGCCACAGCTATGAAGACCCCGCAAAGCAGACGGAAAACACCAACTTCGCCCTGCTCGTCTCCAAGCATTTTACGGAGCCGTTCAAAGACAGCAACGGCTACGGCGAGAGCATCGCCCACCTTTCCAATATGCTCGGCGGCGGCGTGATGGTGCAGCGCTTCGGCGACCTCATCCGCGGACACCGCAGCACGGAAAGGCGCATCGCAAAGGGTTTCCTTACGCCGACGCTCAAAGCAACTCCCGGCGATTTGAGCCTTGTCATCCCCAAGCGCATCCTTGACGGCATCATCGAGATGATCTACGCGCTCGACAAGATCGCCCCCGGTACGGCAAACGACGACACGCTGCTCTACGGCGTGGAGGTCAAGTTCTACAACATGGAAGTCGAGCTTGACAAAAACCTTGAAACGCTGCACAAGGGTCTTTTCGTCATCGGTGACGGCAGCGGCGTCACGCATTCGCTCTCCCACGCATCGGCAAGCGGCGTGTACGTTGCAAGACATTTGACGCCCAACGCATGATAAAGATAAGCCGCAGGCATAGCCTGCGGCTTATCTTTATTATGCGTTCATTTTTGCCTTCCGTTTTCGACAATGATATCCGAAAATTCCCAATTTCCAAAGTCATAAAAAAGATTTGACACTGTGGGGGACGCTTTTTGCAGCGTTCCGGACTGCGCAAGAAGCGAGTAGGACTTAAAGCAGATCGGCACGATCGGTGCCTGGCGCACCAAAAAGGTGTAAAGCGCGTTTGCCGTTTCCTCAGACGGGTCCTTCCGAAACTCAGCAAGGAGCGTATCCAATACAGGCGATGCAGCGCCGCCGTAATTGAGCGCGCCGTTTGCCGAAACAAGTGGTGAAAAGTCCCAATCCGCCGTCAGCTTCACCTCGGCGTAGCAAAGATCGAAAGCACCGCTTTCCAGCGCGGCAACATACTCCTCCCACACAAGCGGGCGCACCTCGACAGCCAGCCCTTTTGTTGTAAGCGTGTGGGCAATATACTCGGCGGCAGAAACCTTGAAGTCGTTTTCACTGTTGACGATGAAAACGAGCGGCTTTTCGGGGATGCCCGCCGCGCACTCAGCAAGAGACGCTTCAAAATTCGGGCGCAGGATACTCTTTGCAAGCGCGCCCGGATAGAGCGGCGAAGCTGGCGAAATGGGTATCTCCGCAACTGTGGCGTGATTGGAAAGGTTGCCTGCAACGAGGAGCGTCCGGTCAAATCCGCAGCTCACGGCGCGCCGCAGCGCCGGGTCAGAGAGGGGTCCGTTCATGTTGCAGATGAGGTACTGAAAAACCGTCGTAGGGAAATTGAAAAGGTCGATACTGCCCGTCGCACTGAAGCTGTCCGTCCCCGTAAGGTCGCAGGCAAAAAGCTGCGTCTGGCAGGCGGAGAAAAGATACACCAGCGTGTCGACGCTTTTTGTGCCGACAAGGCGGATGCACTCGACCGGCTGCGTTTCCCCGCGCCACCATGCACTGTTTGCAAGAAGCGACGCGCCGCCCGTATCCGTCACAAAAAGGTAGGGACCCGTACCCAGCGGAACAATGTCCCCCTCTGTTCCGCGCTTGACGATGGGGATGTCAAGAAGCGCGGTGAAAAGCGCGCACGGATCGGAAAGCTTCACAACAAATGTGCGTTCATCCTCCGCAGACATGGAGGCAACGCGTGAAAAACGCGCACTGTAACGCGCCGATGTGCTCGCGCGGCGATAAGCAGCAAGAACATCCTCGGCGGTCAGGAGCGTTCCGTCAGAAAACTCAACGCCCTCACGGATAAAAAAGCGATAGGTCAGCGACTCCTCGTCATAGACGTAGCTTTCGCAAAGAACATTTTGCGGCGCAAACGTTTCATCAAGGACAAAAAGCCCTTCATAGAGGAGTGATGCAATATATTGCTGCGCGCCGTCGGCACAGAGCAAAGGGTCAAATGTCGCGTCCTGTAAATACGGGAGCGTGAGGACAGAATTGATAAGCTCCGGCTCGTTCTGCTGCAAGCCCTCGTCCGTCTCCTCGATCGGCGTGCCGAGGATCTCAGTCTGCTCATCGACTGCATCGCGCACGGAGCAGGCGCACAAAGCACAGCACAAAAGCGCAGCAATAAGAATGCAGGAAATCGTCTTATGCGCCATAAAGCGTCTCCTTATTTCAACAGCATGATAACACCCGCCTGCGCACCGCGCCGTTCCCCCAAAAGGCGGTGTGACCAGTAAAGGTCAGTGTTGCAGGCGGTGCAAAGGGGGCTTATGTCGATATTTTCCGCGCGAACACCGCTTTGCAGCAGGTGGTGGCGGTTGATCGCCTTGAGATCGATATGCCACTTTTTGCCGTCGTGCGCGCAAAACTGCGCCGCCGCGTCGCCGAGCGCATCACGCATCACGTCTGCAACGTCGTCATCGGTCTCAAAGCAGCACTTGTCGATGCACGCACCGATGGCAACACGGATCGTATCGGGCGATGCACCGTAGAGATCACACATCGTCTCGACCGTGCGCGCCATGATGCCGCCTGCCGTACCGCGCCATCCGGCGTGCGCCGCGCCGATGCAGTGCGCGGCACTGTCGTAGAAAACAGCAATGCCGCAGTCGGCGGAAAAGGTGATGATGGGAAGGTTCGGCGTGTTTGTCACGAGTGCATCAACAGCTTCATAATCGCGCGGGCGGAAAAGCCCTTTGCCCGCATCGTCCTCGCCGACGGCGCGGACGGTACAGGTGTGCTGCTGGTCGGGAAGCGTGAGCCGCTCCACCGGAAAACCCACGGCGCGGGCGAGAATGCTGTAATTCTCCCGCACGCGCGAGGGGTCATCGTCCGACGCAAGGCGGAGGTTGAGCGAGTCGTAGACCCCCTCGCTCACGCCGCCGATGCGCGTTGTAAAGGCGTGGAGAATGCCGCCGCGTCCTGCAAAAAGGTCGCTTTCATGGAAAAGGACGCCGTTTTTATTCTGTTCGATAAAAGCCATAGCTTCCTCCTTATGCAGCAATAAAAGTCTCACAGAGTTCTGCGCAGCCGTCGGCAGCTTTGCTGCCTTACGGATGCGGCGTGCCCCTTGCGGGTATGTGCCAAAGGCACGAAATAAATTTCAAACCATTTTCCGCGGCGGCGTGCACGTCGCGGAAAATACTTCTCGCGGCGCAAACGTGCGAACCGTCTGCAAGACGGTGAGTGCGCTGCAGCGCCGCGCAAAACACTCGAAGAAGAGGCTTCGCCTCTTCTTCGAAAACTCATCGTCCGCAGCACTGCGTGTATTTCTTGCCGCTGCCGCACGGGCACGGCTCGTTTCGCCCGATCTTTGTGACCTTGCGCGGCTGCTTTTTGACCGTGCCGTCGCCGCCGGTCGAGGCGACGATGCCCTCGGCAACGCGCTCACGCTTGACCTCCGACTCGCTCTGGACACGGGCGGAGAAGATGCGGCGCACCGTTTCGTTCTGAATGGCGGCGATCATCTCCTCGAACATATCGAGAGACTCCTTCTTGTAGGCGACCACGGGGTCAACGTTGGCGTAAGCGCGCAGGCGGATGCCCTGACGAAGCTCGGTCATCGCGTCGATGTGATCCATCCAGAACTCATCGACCACGCGCAGCAGGACAACGCGCTCCAGCTCACGCATAACGGGCGCTGTCAAGGCTTCCTCCTTGCGGTTGTAGATCATCTCGGACGCGCCGGCGAAGAGGTCGGCAAGCGCCTCGGAGTCCATCTTGGCAAGCTCGGCAGGCGTGTTTCCGATCATGCCGGCGGGGAAGTACATACCCTCAAGCGCATGGAGAAGCTCGGCGGCGCTTTCCGCGTCCAGACCGCCGCGCTCTGTGGCGTGGACGGCAATCTGATTTTCGATGCCGGAGCGGATCATACCGAAGATAGTTTCCTTGATGTTCTTTCCGTCAAGCACCTGCTTGCGCTGACCGTAGATGATCTCGCGCTGCTTGTTCATCACGTCGTCGTACTCCAGCACCGCCTTACGGGACTGGAAGTGACGGGACTCGACGCTCGTCTGTGCATTTTCGATGGACTTAGAGAGCATCTTGTTCTCGATGGGCATATCCTCGTCGAGGTCAAGGCGGTCCATCAGCCCCGTGACACGCTCACCGCCGAACAGA
>JAFQUN010000041.1 GCA_017408525.1 Oscillospiraceae bacterium | reverse complement strand
GAAGCTCGCCGCCGAAGCGGCGAAACAATCCCCCTTCACCAAGGCAAAGCTCCGTACAAACAATAGAGCGAAGGGAAGTCTTTAGGAACCGTAGGTTTTCAAATCAGTTACAGTAAAACCACACACATTCTATTCCAAAGGCAAAATAAAAAGGACACCCCTTTTAGGGGTGCCCACAGCTTGTCAAAAGAAAGTAAAACCATTTTCTCCGGCGGCGTGTACGTCGGAGAAAATACTTCCCGCGGCGTAAGCGGGTGACGCGTCGCCGCGCAAAAACTCGAAAAAGTGGCTCTGCCACTTTTTCGACAGCCTCAGGACACCCCTTTTAGGGGTGCCCCAAAAAATCAACACTCTGTCGGGATCCGAGCGCAGCCGATGGCAACGGCGCCGCCGCCCGTGTGGCAGCACACGCCGAGCGAGAGCGGCGCACACAAAACATCGTCCACGGAAAGTTCGCGGCGGATCTCCTCGACCCACGCGGCAGTCTGCTCATCTGTCGTAGACGTCGCGGCGAGGATACGCATTTCGCCGCGCGCATACGCGTCGGCAAATGTCGTTTCAAGGTCATGGCGCAGCGTCTCGATCATCATGCTCTTCGCCCGCGCCATGCCGCGCATTTTGGAAAATGCTTCGAGCCGTCCGACGCCGAGCTTGAGGATCGGCTTGACGTGCAGAAGCGTTCCCACTGCGGCTGCCGCACCGCTGATACGCCCGCCGCGATGGAGATACTCCAGCGTGTCGACAGCAATATAGACCGACATGTTGTCGCGCTCAGCTTCAAGAATATCGCGGATCTTTGCCGCGTCATATCCCTTTTCGATCAGTGCCGCCGCGTCAAAAAGGGAAGACACCTGCGGCGTTGCAACACGCCCCGTGTCAACAACAAACACGCGCCCCGCATACGGCTCATCCTGCGAAAGCGCACGCGCCACAGCGTAAGAGCCGGAAAGTCCGCTGCTGATGGGAAAGTGCAGCACCTGATCGTGCGTTTTCAAGGCCTCATCCCAAAGCGCCGTCACCTCTGCGGGCGATGCCTGCGAAGTTGTGACCTCCGCGCCGGAGTTGAGCTTTTCAAAAAACATTTCCCGCGTAAGATCCACGCCCTCATACCCACACACACCGTCAATATAAAACGGCATGGGAAGCACCGCTGCGCCGAGACGTTCGGCCTGCGCAGCCGTGAGGGAGGTATGACTGTCGGTCGTGATCTGAATTTTGCTCATCGTGCAAACTCCTTCCGATGCTCACAGCGGCGTTACTTTCCAGTATGACCGCAAAAGGGCGAAATAAAACCATTCTGCCAAGAAGGATAACGCGCCAAACGCAACTCAAGTTCAACTCAAGTTCAACATTTGTTTACAATCGGCAGCAGCACTGTAAACCGGCACCCGCGCGGCGCAAGGTTTTCCGCCGTGACACTTCCGCCGCTCGCGTCGACGATGCGGCGCACAAGGGTAAGCCCCAAGCCGTTCCCTTCCTCACGGTGGGAGCTGTCGCTCTGATAAAACTTGTCAAAAATGTGCTGTCTCGCCGCATCGGGGATCCCACTGCCCTCATCCTCAACGGTGAAAACAACGCCTGTGTCGCATCGGCGCAGGCGCACACGAACGAGCCCGTCTTCGGGACCAAACTTGATGGCGTTTGAAAGAAGGTTGGTCCAGACATGGGCAAGCAGGCTCTCATATCCCGTAAATTCCAACTCCTCCATATCCACATCAAAATCCACACGCCGCTGCGTCCATTTCGGTTCAAGCAGCAATATCGACTGGCGCACCTGCTCATCAAGGCGGAAGCGCGTCGTCTGCGGACCGATCGCCTTATTTTCAAGCTTGGACAAAAGCAGGATATTTCCGACGAGCGTGGAGATGCGGCGCGTATTGAACAGGATGCGCTCGACATACGTTTCCTGTTCGTCGGTAACGCCGGCGCTGCCCTGCAGGAGCATCGCATACCCTTCAATGGCGTTGATGGGCGTTTTGAATTCGTGCGAGACGTTTGCAACAAAGTCCGTCTGCAAGATCTCCGTCGCGCTGAGCTCGCGGGTCATCAAATTGAAGTTTTCGTAAAGCTCCTGCATTTCACGGATACGGCTTTTCTCTTCGATGCGTGTATCGATATTGCCCGCCGCGACGCTTCGCATCGCACGGCTCAGGCGCGTGATCGGTCCGAAAAAGACAAAGCTCAAAATACCGGTCGCCGCTGCGCCGATGGCGGCACTAAAGAGCAGAACGAGCAAAAACACCCACGAAGTCAGCCCGCCGTCAAAAGAAAAATCGATCAGTGCAACGATCAAAACGGCAAGCGCGACCGTGCCGATGAGCTCAAGCATAACGAAAAGGAAGAAATACAGTCTAAGTCCAATGCGGCGTTTTTTCTGCTTCATCCGCGCACCACCTTGTATCCCACGCCGCGCATGGTGACGATCTTGAGATCCCTGTTCTCACGAAGCCGCTCGCGCAGTCTTCCGATGTGGACATCGACGGTGTGCGTATCCGTCTCCGTGTCATAGCCCCAGATGTCATCCATAAGCTGCTGGCGGGTAAAAATGCGTCCGGGGAAGGACGCCATTTTGTAAAGGAGCATAAACTCCTTTTGCGGCAGGACCATGCTGCGTCCATCAAAACTCACAGTGAGCGAATCGCACTCCAGCGTCGTCGCGCCGATGGTCTGGCGGCGCTCGTTGATCATCTGCGCGCGGCGCAAAAGCGCACCCACGCGCAGCGTCATCTCGTTGACATTGACGGGCTTTACCATGTAATCATCCGTGCCGGAGAGAAAGCCGGTGCGCATATCGTCGAACGCATCACGCGCGGTGATCATCAAAACAGGGATGGAGCTTCCGCTCTCGCGCAGGGCGCGCACAAGCTCATATCCATCCATGACAGGCATCATAACATCCGAGATAACAAGGTCATAAAAATCGGCATTGAGCGCATCGAGCGCCTCCTGCCCGTTATCGACCCCCTTGACGGCGTATCCGCTCTTTGTGAGAACGTGTGAAAAAAGGCGGCGAAGCTCGCTGTCGTCCTCGGCAATAAGAATTTTGAGCATACGGAAAAATCCCCCTTTCACGGCTCGTTTTTCTGATTGTACGGCAAAGCGGGAAATTTATCAACCACCGAAGAGACGTTCGCAAAAAGAAAGTTTTCGCGTCTGCCGCCCACATATATTTTATATGATTTTTTTCATTTTTTCTCCGACAGGCAGGTTTTTTGCAGTTTCGTTCTTGGGAACAGTACAGTTGAAATCCCTTTTATATCAATGCTTTAACAAACCTTTTTTCTTCCAAGTATAAAGAATAGTCTGTACTATATTCTGTATTGTGTTTTACTTTTTGCTGTGCTATAACACAATCCATCAAAGGCAGCGATGCCAAGCATTGGGAGTATCTTATGGAAAAGACACAAATTCTGATCGCAATGATCGCGTATATGGCGGTCGTCATCGGCATTGGCGTTTACTTCGCAAAGCGCGCCAATAAAAATGCTGAAAACTACTTCCTCGGCGGACGTTCGCTCGGTCCGTGGGTCGCGGCGATGAGCGCCGAGGCGTCTGATATGAGCGGGTGGCTCTTGATGGGTCTTCCCGGCGTTGCATACTGGTGCGGTCTTGCCGACGCGGCATGGACGGCGATCGGTCTTGCCATCGGCACTTATGTAAACTGGCTCATCGTCTCCAAGCGGCTTCGCGTCTACTCGCAAAAGGCGGGCAACGCCATCACCCTGCCCGACTTTTTCTCGAATCGTTTCCACGAGAAGAAGAAGGTCATCCTCGGCATCGCAGCCGTGTTCATTCTGATCTTCTTCGCCGTGTACGCGGCAAGCTGCTTTGTTACCTGCGGCAAGCTCTTTTCCGGACTTTTCGGATATTCGTATCATTCCATGATGATCCTTGGCGCGATCTTCGTCCTTGCCTACACGCTCATCGGCGGCTTCCTCGCTGAAAGTGTCTCCGACTTTATGCAGTCGGTCGTTATGCTCGTCGCTCTCTGCGGCGTTGTGATCTTCGGCGTGAACCATGCCGGCGGCTTCGGCGCTGTCATTGAAAACGCACGCTCGATCGACGGATACCTCTCTCTCACGCACCTTGCAAACCCGATCGTTGACGCAAACGGTGTGCAGCAGGTCGTCGACGGTGCCGCCCAGTTCGGCGCGGCACAGCCCTATGGTGTCCTCACCATCTGCTCCATGCTCGCATGGGGTCTTGGCTACTTCGGCATGCCGCAGGTCCTCCTTCGCTTCATGGCGATCCGCAAGAAGGAAGAGCTTCCCATGTCCAGAAGAATTGCGACCGTGTGGGTCGTGATCTCCCTGGCGGTTGCCGTTTTCATCGGCTTTGTCGGAAGAGCCATCTTCCCGTACAGCGAAGCGCTTGCGACCAAGAGCGGCGCGGAGAACGTCTTTGCCCAGCTCGGTGAGCTGTTGTTCCACCCCGTTATTGCCGGCGTCATCATGGCAGGTATCCTTGCCGCGACGATCAGCTCGTCCGACTCGTATCTTCTCATTGCCTCGTCCTCCGTTTCGCAGAACCTTTATAAGGGCATCTTCAAGAAGGACGCAAGCGATAAGCAGGTCATGCTGCTCACGAGAGTCGTCCTTGCCGTTATCTGCGTTTTCGGCATCATCATTGCCTGGGACGATCAGAGTGTCATCTTCAACGTCGTTTCCTTCGCATGGGCAGGCTTCGGCGCGACCTTTGGTCCTTTGATGCTCTTCTCCCTTTTCTGGAAGCGCATCAACACCGCAGGTGCCATCGCCGGCATGCTCACCGGCGGCATCATGGTCTTTGTGTGGAAGTTCCTCATCGCTCCGGTCGGCGGCGTGTTTGCGATCTATGAGCTTTTGCCCGCATTCATCTGCGCAAGCATTGCCATTGTCGCCGTCAGCCTTGCCACCAAGGCTCCCGATCAGGCGATCGTCGACGAGTTTGAAGCAGTTGCGAAAGAGGCATAAGCGCGATCAGTTCAAAAAAGCAGGACGCTTTGAAGCGTCCTGCTTTTTATTATGTCCATCTCTCAGCCGATCACGGGGAAACGCAGCACGACCTTGAAAAGGTCTCCGTCGGTCACAAGCTCCATGCTGCCGCCCTGAAGCTCCGTAAGGCTCT
>JAFQUN010000040.1 GCA_017408525.1 Oscillospiraceae bacterium | reverse complement strand
CTTGAAAAGGTCTCCGTCGGTCACAAGCTCCATGCTGCCGCCCTGAAGCTCCGTAAGGCTCTTTGCAATGGAAAGACCGAGCCCGTTGCCCTCCGACCTCCTTGCGGCATCACCGCGCACAAAGCGCTCCAAAAGCTCTTCGGGCGAGTGGGTATGCCTTGCGATGCAGGCAGAGAATTTATGCAAGCTGCCTGCCGGTGTTCTGCGGCTGAAATCCGGCAAATGGATACATAATGTTACGAAAACCAGTTAATGCATTTTAGAAAACCACTTGTTATACCCAAAAAATATTTGACAAAGCATCCTGCTATGCTATAATTGTTAGTATATTTTACCGTTTTGGACACGGATACGACCGGGAGGGGAAGCTATGAAGAAAAAATCATTCAGAGTGAACTTTTTTACCTCTATTACAGCTAAAATTCTTTTACTGCTAGCTGCCGCCATCGCAACAACCGGCGTGATCATGATCTCTATCTATTCGCCTAATGTTGAAAAGGAGCTTACAACACTGGCGCAGAATTATCTGCATGACCTTGCAATGTCCTACGGTACGGTACTCAATGACAGTATCGATATCTCCGGCAAGCAAAAAGCGCTTTCCGTTGAAAACCTCACCGATCTTTTTGACGGTGTGGGTATGGAAGGTCAGTCCAGCAGCTACATATACATCGTTTCGCCGGAGGGCACGATGCTCTTCCACCCAACGCCCGATAAGATCGGTCAGCCCGTCGAAAACGAAGTTGTTAAGGGCGTCACCGCCGACATCAAAAACGGCAGCTGGAAAGAAAATGACGTCATCGAATACGAGTTCAAGGGTGCATACAAGTATGCGTCCTACTATGTAAATGACAGGGCTGATTATATCCTTGTCATCACCGTCGATTCAGATGAGCTGCTCAGCGCCATCGATGCCATCAACAGCAAGGGGCTCACGGGGCTTGGTATGGCATTTGTCTTCAGCGTCGTTGTCATCGGCATTCTTGTCAGCATCATCGTTGTCGCGCCCATCCTGAAGATCGCGGAGCTTACGGGAACGATTGCCGACATGGATTTTTCCGAAAACCGCATTCAGAGAAAGCTCAGCCGCAGAAAAGACGAGATCGGTCTTATGGCGCGTTCGATGGGTTCTTTGACCGAGTCGCTCTCCGATGTTATTGCCAACATACACAGAAGCTGCAATACGCTGCTTGCCTCGGCAGAAACGCTGCAGTCCGGCGCCGAGAGAACGACCAAGTCGATGCGGCAGGTCGGCAGTGCTGTCAATGAAATCTCCACAAGTGCCAACAACCAGGCGCGCGACGCGCAGGAGGCAACGAGCAATGTTGTCCTCATCGGTGACATGATCGAAAACACGACCTACACGGTCAATACGCTGATGGATTCGATCAACGAAATGAATGCCGCCAACGAAAAGGCGAAGGAAGTTATCTCTGCCCTGCGCGAGATCAACACGGAGTCGGAAAACTATATCGACACCATCGCAAAGCAGACCGAGTCAACGAACGAATCTGTTTTGAAGATTTCCGAAGCGACCAGCCTTATCACCGACATTGCAAGTCAGACAACGCTTCTTTCCATGAATGCTTCCATCGAAGCGGCACGTGCCGGCGAGCAGGGACGCGGCTTTGCCGCCGTTGCGACCGAGATCAAAAAGCTTGCCGTGCAGTCGAGCGAGTCGGCAAATACGATCATTGATATTATCCAGACGCTCCTGTCCGATTCGGAAAAGGCAGTTGCCACGATGAAAAAGGTGCGCCAGATTATCAGCCAGCAGACGGAGTACATCGTCACGACCGACAAGGCGTTTGAAAATATCCAAAAGGGCGTGGAGGAAACACTCAGCGGTATGGAGAATATCTCCCGCAAGACGAGCGAGATGGACGGTGCAAGACAGAGTGTTGTCAGCGTCGTAAACAACCTCAGCGCCATTGCCGAGGAGAACGCCGCCGCAACAGAACAGTCTGCCATGTCTGTTTCGGAAGTTTCGGCGATCGTCGGCGATATTGCATCGAAAGCAGACGATCTCAACTCCATCGCAACGCAGCTTGAATCGCAGGTTTCCGTGTTCCGGCTGTAATTCGTATATGCAAAAAAAGCAGGACGCTTTGAAGCGTCCTGCTTTTTATTATGTCCATCTCTCAGCCGATCACGGGGAAACGCAGCACGACCTTGAAAAGGTCTCCGTCGGTCACAAGCTCCATGCTGCCGCCCTGAAGCTCCGTAAGGCTCT
>JAFQUN010000039.1 GCA_017408525.1 Oscillospiraceae bacterium | reverse complement strand
GCGCCGCGAAACTCTGTGAGACTTTTTTGACAAACTGAGGGACCCCGAAGGCGAAGCCTTCGGGGTCCCTTCTTTGCTTGAAACGTTTTATGCGCCTTCAAAGCCTTCGATGACTTCTTTAAGCTCTTCAGCCTTCTGCATCAAAACGCCGCTTGCCGCCGCACTCTCCTGCGCGGTGGCAGAGTTCGCACTGACAACATTCGCGATCTGGTCGATCTTCCGGAGGATAAGCTCGATATCCTCTGCCTGACGCGTCGATGCAGCAGAGATGTTTGCGACTGCGTCAACGATCTCATTTGTGACCGACTGCGCCTGTGCGGAAGCATCCGCCGCGCGCTGGGCAATGGCAGTACCGTTCTTGATCGCCGAGATGGAGCTTTGGATCAGGACGGTCGATGTATTCGACGCTTCAGCCGACTTTCCGGCAAGGTTTCGCACCTCGTCCGCGACAACAGCAAAGCCCTTGCCCGCTGCCCCGGCGCGTGCCGCCTCAACAGAGGCGTTGAGCGCAAGGATATTTGTCTGGAACGCGATGTCCTCGATCGTCTTGATGATAGCACTGATCTTGTTGGACGCGTCGTTCATCTCTTCCATCGCGCCCATCAGTTCGACCATGTGCTCGTTGGCCGCTCTGACGCTCTGGCTGACCTCGCCCGCCTTGTCATTTGCAGAGGACGCATTCTCAGCAGTGTGCGAAACGTCTTTTGAAAGTGTCTGGGCAACGTCTGTCAGCTCGCTGATCGTACCGGTCTGCGACTGTGTACCCTCAGCAACATTCTGCGCAACGCGCGACATCTGCTGCGCGTTATCGGTCAGCTCACCGGAGGAGATGTCAAGCTGACGGATCAGACCGCCGAGCATTTCACGGACGTGGAGCATCGCCTCTTTGACCTTAGCAAACTCGCCGCCATAGTCCTGATAGAGCTGGAAGTTGAGCTTTCCGTCTGCAAGCTCGCCGAGTGCGGCTGCGATCTCATCTATGTAGCTGCTGTAATTTTTGATCTCATCGATCGATTTTTGCAGCGCCTGCCCAAGCTGTGCGATCTCCGCACCGCCATTGACCTCAGTGTCGACCTTGACATCGAGATTGCCGCGTGC
Source organism: Oscillospiraceae bacterium (assembly GCA_017408525.1). Taxonomy (GTDB): domain Bacteria; phylum Bacillota; class Clostridia; order Oscillospirales; family Oscillospiraceae; genus RGIG2163. The sequence goes on along the minus strand of JAFQUN010000039.1, from coordinate 1,960 downwards.
CATTTCGTTGGCGGCGACGGCAAGCTTGGCGATAGGACGGACGATGATTATGCGGCAGACAAGCAATGTTGCAAGCAGGACGCCGACGAGCAAGAGTGCAAAGATGATCAGAACGCGCAGACCAAGGTCGTTGCTCTCTTTCAGGAAGGTCTCATCCTCCATACCGGTGATAACGCTCCAGTCCCAGCCGCCGACGCTCTTCACAGCGCCCTGAACGTTCTCCCCAGTGGGGGTCTCATACTCGATATAGCCGCTTTTTCTGCTTTTGAGCATTTCTGTAAGTTCGCCCGAAAAACCGCATTCATACAGATTGCCCGACGCAAGCTCGCCTTCATACGAGTTGTGGATGATCGTACCATCTCCGGCGACAACGATGAAGAAGCTGCCGTCGTCCTGGTCGTACTGCGCCAGCACGTCGTCAAGTGCGGTGAGCAGAAAATCGATGGCAACAATGCCCATCATCGTATTTCCATTATAGACCGGCGCTGCCATCGTGGAAACGAGGGTGCCGCCGACTGCCGACTCATAGGGATTGCACATGATGATGTCGCCCGCCGCTTTCGCCTTGAGATAATACTCGCGCTCAAGGATGGCAGGGAACGGTTCGGCAACGTCGGCGTGATAGACAAGATAGCACTTCTGCGTATCGATCATATAAACCGTGTCAAGAACGTCAGGGTCGACGTTCCGCAGCGATTGAAGCTGGCTCATCGCAAGCTTGTATTCCTCTGTCGCTTTCAGCTCCTCGGCCGTTTCAAAGGGAAGCGTCTCGATCTTGCGGAAGAGAGAGTAGAGCGACTGGTCATTCATCATCGCCGCAACAAGTCCGTGGAAGTCCGCAAAATAGGTCTCCACGCTGTTTGCAATGGTGTCAGCACTCTGCTCAAGCGTCTGCTCCTTCAGATCCACGATCACATCCCGCTGGGCATCAGCCGTATAAAAATAAAACACCGCCATCAGAATGATCGTGGGCAGCAATATCCCCAATGCGAGGGCTGTTGAAATGTTGATCTTTGTGGTGATCTTCCCCCCGGTCGGTTTCGCGTTCTTCTTTTTCTTCATTTTTTGTATCCGCTCCTTCCATCTCCATATTGTGTTTACTGTCACAAATCCTCATTTATATTTACGCCTCGTAAGGCATCGGGCACATAGCACACGATCAAGCAAAGATAAGCCGGCGCAGCGCGATCTCCGCACCGATGACAAAAATAACGATGCCGCCCGAAATAACGATGGCACCACTGCTTTCCGAACCGAAAAGATGTCCTGCGGCAAAGCCCAGAACAGACATCACCAGCGTTGTCACGCCAACGAGAACGATCGCGGAAGCAATGTCGGCGGACAAAAGCGCAAGGGATACGCCCACGGCAAACACATTCACGCCGGAGGCTGCGGAGAGCACGACCGTCTCAGCCGCGCTGTCCTCCCCATAGCGCAAAACGCCGGCTCGGAAATCCTTCCGCCCCTCATTGACCATGTTGGCACCGATGACAGCAAAAATAAGCAGCACGACCCAACTGTCAAAGGCAGCTATGCCGGGTGCGATCTTCCCTCCGAGCAGCACGCCAAGAAACAGCAAAAAAATCTGGACCGGGAGGAAGGTCAGAAGGAAAATGCCGACATAGCGCAGGTCAAGCCGCCGCATCCCGACGCCTTTGCAAACCGCGACGGCAAATATATCCATCGAAAAAGCCAGCACGATCAACGTAAGCTCGAATCCGCTCATATACACTCCCCAAAACGTAATTTTCACAATGCGTTGAGGTGAAACCGCAAAGGTCATTAGGAACATAATAACCCTTTTCATTTTCAACTTCAAGCTTTTCTATCAATTTACATCGTTTATTTTTTAACATTTTCATTCATTTTCACCAAAATCGCCATTTTGCAACGGTTTCGGGGATCGCGCCGACAGAAGAGTGAGAAAATATTTAATCATCGAAATTATCCATAAATATAT
>JAFQUN010000006.1 GCA_017408525.1 Oscillospiraceae bacterium | reverse complement strand
GGCTCTGAGACTGTCGAAAAAGTGGCTTCGCCACTTTTTCGAGTTTTTGGCGCGGCGACGCGTCACCCGCTTACGCCGCACCCGCAAGGGGTACGCCGCATCCGTAAGGCGGCAAAGCCGCCGACGGCTGCGCAGCGAGAAGTATTTTCTCCGACGCACCCGTAAAGGGCACGCCGCATCCGTAGGGCGGCAAAGCCGCCAACGGCTGCGCAGTACACGCCGCCGGAGAAAATGGTTTTACTTTCTTTCTCGCTTGCGCGAGAAACTCGGTGAGACCTTTAAGGGCAAGCTAACTCGAGCAAGAGACTTTGTCTCTTGCTCGAAAGTTAAAAAATCTCTTCCTCCACCACGCAGCACGTCTTCAGCGCGCCGACGAGCGCGTTCAGTGCCGCGACCGTGTGCGGGCGCGTGTCGCCGCCGACGAGCACGCGCATGATGTCGTCGCCCGGGTCGAGCCGCCCTGTGTTCAGCCATGCGCGTACATGGTACACGCCCTCCATCGCGCGCACTTTTGCAAGCTCCTCGTCGAGCTTTTGTGCGTCGTAGGAAAATTTCATCGCGCGGACGGGTGGGGTGTCCTGCCCCTTGCGCACTTCCGCGCGCGCCGTTTCGCGCACGACGCCGCTATGGAAAAGATACATTCCCACGCGGTGCGCGTCCGGCAGCTTTTTTGCCTCGGCGAGCCACGCGTCCATTGACGGTGCATTTTGCTTTTGAACGGTCATAGTATTTCCTCCCTGCCTTGTGACGGCTTCCAGCCATTGAGCGTAAACCGGTTTTTATGAAACGAGATCAGTCCGTCGCGCGCCATACATGAAAGCTCATGCGAGAGCGCGCTGCGGTTGACGCAGAGAAATGATGCAAGCTCCTCGCGCGAGAACGGGATCGTCACCGTTGCCGCGCCGCGCTTTTGCGCCTGCATCGTAAGATAGGTCAAAACGCGCTCGCGCAGCCCGCGCCGTGACAAGATCGCAAGGCGGTACTCCTTGCGCACACTGTCGTGCGAGAGCATTGTCAAAAGACGCGAGACGATGGAAAGGCGGGATGCTTCGTCGAGTGTGCCGCCGTCCAGAAAAAGAGACGGCGGGAGAAACAAAATGCGCGTGGGCGCGGCGGCAATGGCGTGGTACGGCGCTGTTCGTGTACGCGTGCAGATAAGCTCTGCACCAAGCAGCTGCCCGCGCGAGAGAACGCCAAGCAGCGGGCAGTCTCCCTCGGCGGAGATGTGCAGAAGCTGCACCCTGCCGTGCACGATCACACCAAGCTCGTCAACGCGTTCGCCCGGCGCAAAAATGGCGCTGCCGCGGGCAAACTCCCGCGCACGGGCAAAGGGGAAAATGCCGTCTTCAAGCGTTTTGACCGCAAGGGAGGAAAAGAGCGAACACGACTGCAGCACCGCAAAATCGTCCACAAATACGCACTCCCCTCTTGAAAAAATGTTTGGTCGGGTGTAGAATAGCACAAAAAAGTTGTTTTGACAACATACTTTTTTTCGCCGCACGCGTATCATGTCATGTGTCGACAAAAAACGGCGAGCGATCGTGCCGAAAATTTTCGGAGGATACCTGATGTGAAAAGAAAGATTGCGCTTTCCCTCGCGCTTTGCATGGCGTTTGCGCTTTTGACAGGCTGCTTCGTGTCGAAAGGCGGCGAAAAGACGGAGCTTACCGTTTTTGCCGCCGCGTCGCTGACCGAAACGCTCACAGCGCTTGGAGAGCAGTATATGGCGGAAAATGAGGATGTTTCGATCGTTTTCAACTTTGACTCGTCCGGCTCACTCAAAACGCAGATCGAAGAGGGCGCTGTGTGCGACGTGTTCCTCTCGGCAGGGCAGGCGCAGATGAACGAGCTTGAGGGCATTTACGCAGAGGACACGCGTTTTGATATTCTTGAAAACAAGGTCGCCCTCGCCGCACCGGCCACTGCGGCGAAAGTTTCCACATTCGACGAGCTTGCTGCCGCGCTGCAAAGCGGCGATGTGCTGCTTGCTGTCGGCGGCGCGGACGTGCCGGTCGGGCAGTATACGCAGAAGATATTCGACTATTACGGACTTGACACGAAAGCGATGGAAAGCCTTGGCTGCATCACTTACGGCTCGAACGTCAAGGAGATCACAACGCAGGTGAGAGAGTCGGTCGTGGACTGCGGCATCGTCTACGCGACGGACGCGTTTTCGGCAAACCTCACCGTGCTTGATACGGCGACAGCCGAGATGTGCGGGCAGGTCATCTACCCTGCCGCCGCGCTTAAAACGAGTGCAGACCCCGATGCAGCGCGCGCGTTTTTGGCGTTTTTGCGCTCCGACACTGCGGATGCCGTTTTTGAAAGTGTCGGGTTTACACCGATCGGGTGATGGATTTCGTTTGCGTACTGCCTGCGAAGGGGATTTGTTTCGCCGCTCCGGCGGCGAAACAATCCCCTTACGCAAACAGTCGAAACCCGTAACACAAAACAGAAGAAAAGGAATGTAATTGCTTTGGACTTCTTTCCTCTTTTTAACTCCCTTCGCATCGCGCTGGTGAGTACCGCCATCGTCTTTTTTCTCGGCATCTTTGCCGCGTACTATATCGCAAAAATGCCGCGCATTGTGAAGGGTGTACTGGACGTCGTTTTGACGCTGCCGCTCGTCCTTCCGCCGACGGTGGTGGGTTATTTGCTGCTGCGCCTGCTCGGTCCAAAGCGCCTTATCGGCGCGTGGATCCTTGAAACATTCGGCGCGCGGCTTACGATGACATGGTGGTCGGCGATCTTCGCGACCGCCGTTGTCGCGTTTCCGCTGATGTACCGCACGGCGCGCGGCGCGTTTGAATCGTTCGACGAAACGCTTGCCCAGTCGGCGCAGACGCTGGGGCTTGGCAATACATATATTTTCTGGCGCATCCGCATCCCGTGCTGCCGCGCCGGTATCCTCGCGGGGACGGTGCTCGCCTTTGCGCGCGCGCTCGGTGAATACGGCGCGACAAGCATGATCGCTGGCTACACCCCCGGACGCACAGCCACCATCTCCACGACCGTCTACCAGCTCTGGCGCACCGGCGATGACGCGCAGGCGTTTGCATGGGTGATGGTGAATCTTGCCATCTCCGCCGTCGTGCTTCTTGCGGTGAACTTTTTCGAGCGGCGACAGGTCGCAGGAAGGGGGCGCAGATAATGTCCCTTTTTGTCGATATCGAAAAAAAGCTCGGCGATTTTACGCTTCGGGTGCAGTTTGAAGCAGGGGATGAAACACTTGCGCTTTTCGGTGCGTCCGGCTGCGGAAAGAGTATGACGCTCAAATGTATTGCCGGTGTCGAAAAACCCGACCGCGGGCGCATCGTGTGCGGCGATACCGTCTTTTTCGACAGTGAGAGGAAAATCGATCTTCCGCCGCAAAAGCGGCGCGTCGGGTTTTTGTTCCAAAGCTACGCGCTTTTTCCAAACATGACGGTGCGCCAAAATATTTCTGCGGGCGTTCGCACTCTGCGCGGTGCGGCGCGCGAGGAGCGCGTTGAAAAGGTGCTTCGCACCATGCGCATTGCGCACATCGCAAACCAGTACCCGCGCACGCTCTCCGGCGGCGAGCAGCAGCGCACGGCGCTTGCGCGGATCCTTGTCAATGAGCCGCAGCTTTTGCTGCTCGACGAGCCGTTCTCCGCGCTTGACAGTCATCTGCGCTTCGAGCTTGAGCGCGAGGTCGGCGCTATCTCGCGCAGCTTCGGAAAGACTGCGCTGCTCGTTTCCCACGACCGCGGCGAGGTGTTCCGCCTTTGCGACAGCATCGCCGTGATGCACGCGGGCGAGGTGGAGCTTGTTGACACGAAATCTGCCGTTTTTGAGAATCCGCGCACGAAAAATGCGGCGCTGCTCACGCACTGCCGCAACATCTCGCGCATCGAACAGCTTGGCGAGGACCGCATCCGCGCGCTCGACTGGGGCGTGGAGCTGACGGTGACGCGCGATTTTACGCTTGCGCGGTATGTCGCCATCCGTCCGCACAATATTGCGCTTGGCAGCGAAGAAAACGCCGTGCGCTGCCGATTGGTGCAGGCGGTGAACGAACCGTTTTCTGCTGCGCTCACGCTTGTGACAGAGGACGGCGGCGAGATCTTCTGGGAGACCGACAAAGCGACCTGCGCGCGCGCGATGACGGGAGAGGTCAACATCTCCTTCCCGCCGCAGGCACTTTTACCCCTTTTCTAAACGGGAGGATAACGATGAAGAAAGTGGAAGTTCAAAACGCCGTCGGCATGACGCTCTGCCACGATATCACCGCCATGCGCGAGGGATTCAAGGGCGCAGAATTTCGCCGCGGTCATGTCATCACCGATGAAGATATCCCGCGCCTGCTCGATATCGGCAAGCGGCACGTCTTCGTCTGGGAGGAAAACGCAGGCGAGGTGCATGAGGAGGACTGCGCACTGCGCATGGCGGCAATGTGCCCCGTGGAGGGCGCGTACTATACGCCGCCCGCCGAGGGAAAGGTTCTTCTTATGGCGGACACACGCGGGATGCTGCGTGTCGACACTGCGCTTTTGGAGAAGATCAACTCCATTCCCGACATCACCATCTCGACGCTCCCCGACCACTATCCGGTCGAAGCCGGCGCGCGCATGGCGTCCATGCGCATCGTGCCGCTTGTAACAAAAGAGGAAAATATCCTTGCCGCCGAAGAACTTTGCAAGGATACGCCGCTCATTTCGCTCCTTCCGTATAAAACGCGCAAGGTCGGCGTCATCATCACGGGATCGGAAATTTACAGCGGACGCATCAAAGACCTCTTTGAGCCGGTCGTGCGGCGCAAGCTTGCGCACTATCCTGCCGAGATCGTGGGTGTAAAAATCTGCGACGACGAGCTTTCCATGCTCGAGAGCGCCGCGCGGGAGATGCTCTCCCTCGGTGCGGAGCTTCTCATCTTCAGCGGCGGGATGTCGGTCGACCCCGATGACCTGACGCCAAGCGCCATCCGCGCGCTCGGCGCGGACATCATCTGCCACGGACTACCCTCGCAGCCGGGCAACATGACGCTCGTTGCGTATCTTGGCGACATTCCCGTGCTCGGCGTCCCCGGCGCGGCGGTGAGTCTGCCGACGACGCTTTTCGACGTTTTGCTGCCGCAAATTTTTGCAGGGGTGAAGTTCACGCATGAAGAACTCATCCGCCTTGGCGACGGCGGGCTTTGCCAGATGTGCAAGGCGTGCCATTTTCCAAACTGTACCTTCGGGAGATATTGAGATATGAAAGACCTCTACGGGCGCGAGATCACCTATCTGCGCCTTTCGGTGACGGAGCTTTGCAATCTGCGCTGCGCGTACTGTATGCCGTCGGGCGGCGTTTGCAAGCGCGCGCACGAGGAGATGCTCACCGAGGACGAGATGATCGCGGCTATTGAGTGCGCCGCCGAGATCGGCGTTCGCAAGGTGCGCATCACCGGCGGCGAGCCGCTTGTAAAAAAGAATATCCTCTCCATCTGTGAGCGCGCGGCGAAGGTTTCCGGCATCGAGGAGGTCTGCCTTACGACGAACGGGACGCTGCTTGCACCGCTTGCCGCACCGCTTCGCGCGGCGGGCGTTCGCCGCATCAATATCAGCATGGATACGCTCGACGCGGAGAAGTACGCGCGTATCACGCGCGGCGGAAGGCTTGACGATGCGCTCGCGGGACTTGACGCTGCACTTTCGGCAGGTTTTGACCGCGTGAAGGTCAACGCGGTGCTCCTTGGCGGCGTGAACGACGATGAGATCGCGTCTCTTGCCGCGCTGACGCAGAAATATCCCGTCGATGTGCGGTTTATTGAGCTTATGCCCATGAGCGGCACGGCAAAGGACGCGGGGTCGTATCTTCCGTGCGATACGGTTTTGCAAAAGCTCCCCGACGCGGTGGAGCAGGAAAACGACGGCGGCGTTGCGCGCCTCTACCGTCTGCCGAACGCACAGGGGTGCGTGGGACTCATTTCGCCGCGAAGCGCGCATTTTTGCGCATGGTGCAACCGTTTGCGCGTGACGGCGGACGGGCATTTGAAGCCGTGTCTGCACGCGCCGGATCTTCTTTGCATCAAAGGCTGCACGAAAGAGGAGATGCGCGAGCGCTTTGAGCGCGCTGTTTTTGCAAAGCCGCGCTGCCACGGCGAGCTGACCGAGGAAGTGCCGAGTGAAGCGGGGCGCAGCATGAACCGCATCGGAGGGTGAAAAAGTGTCCGCTATACTTCGCAAAATTGAGCTGCGGCGCTGCCTTGCTGCGTTTTTTGCAAGTGCGCTGCTCGCATTCGGGCTTTACAACGTCCACGCCGCCGCCGATATCACCGAGGGCGGCGTCCTCGGCATGACGCTTTTGCTCGAGCGGTGGTTTTCCGTCTCACCTGCCGTGTCGGGCTTTGTGATGAACGCGCTTTGCTACGCGGCGGCTTTTCGTATGTTTGGGTATACATTTCTGGTATATTCCGCCTCATCTGTTGCCGGATTTTCCATCGCGTACACGGTTTTTGAGCAATTCCCGCCGCTTTGGAGCGGGCTTTCGCAAATGCCCCTGCTTGCCGCCGTTCTCGGCGCGCTTTTTGTCGGCGTGAGCGTCGGTATTTGCGTGCGCGCGGGTGCGGCGTCGGGCGGCGACGACGCGCTTGCGATGGTCCTCTCGCGCCGGCTGCACGTCGGTATCGAGTGGATCTACCTCACCTTCGACCTTGTCGTACTGCTCCTCTCGCTCACTTACATCCCCCTGCGCCGCATCGCCTATTCGATCTTGACGGTCGTTCTTTCCGGGCAGATCATCGGACTGATCGAACGGATGCCATCGAAAAAATAAAAAAAGGGCTGTTCACCTTCGCCACGCGGCGAAGGCGGACAGCCCTTTTTCTATCGCTTTGAAAAGCGGCTTATAGCTTATCATCCGTATATTCAAGCACATCCTCTACCCGGCACCGGAGTAGTCTGCACAGCTCATTGAGCGTATGTGTGGAGATATTCTCGCCGCGCTTGATGGCATAGTAATTTGAAAGCGGGAACCCCATCTTTCCCAGCCGATAGGACGTGATGCCCTTTTCCTTCATCGTTCTAAAAAGAGGTTCATAACTTATCATCTGCAAGCACCACCTAACACATCAAATGATAGATGGTGTATGCGAGTTTTGATATCTGCTATAAATCGTATATGCGGATATTGACATATATTTTAGAAGATGCTATGATGGGGTTGCTGAATATGTTTACGAGGTGCAGCCATGCCAGATTATAGAGAGATGTATTTCGCGCTTTTTCGCGCAACAGAAGACGCCATAAACTGTTTGATCTCCGCACAGCAGGCGTGCGAGGAAAAGTACATGCAATCGCCCTCGACGGAGGATGTGTCTTTTCCTCTTGCAGTGGACAAAACAAACGAGGGGGAAGACCAATGTCATTAAGCTAAGGTTTTTCCTGTACGCGAAAAAGAACCCGCCCTGTTTGAACTGGGCGGGTTCTTTTTGCGTTTCGGGCGGATGGCGTAAACGGGCGTCGAGAGATCGCATTTGCAAAATATGGCTATATTGGAAAAATCCCGTTGCATTGTGCGAAATTGTGCTGTATAATGAGCGTGAGATAACAAAAGTGCGGCAGGGATAAGGGGCGGCAACCCCTCATCCCCTGCGCAGGTGGACGAATCACCATGCACAACAGCTCTCGCTGTACCACATACATAGTATAATGCGGCTCGCCAAAAATGGCAAGTCGCTTATGTTGGTTGTGTAGCACTATTTTCAAGGTGCGTGCATGGGTAGAAATACCTGTGTACGCGCCTTTTGTTATCTCAACAGCGAACGCTTTGGGGGTGGGGTGCCACTGCCCCCAAGGCGTGAGCCGTTGAGATCATAGAAAATAGGAGGAAAATAAAAAGTGAAAAGAAGAATCTTATCAGCAGTATTGGCACTGGCACTGTGTCTGTCGCTCCTGCCGACGACGGCAATGGCGGCGGAGGAGGGGTACAGCCTGACCATCCGGGTAAATGGCAGTACGGATGCAACGACCGACTGCACTGTATCCGTAACTAGAGAAGCCGACGAATTATTGAACGCCCCCGGAACGGTTGACGGCATAACAGAAACAGATTTTATTGTCATCGAAGTCGAACCGGCGGAAGGAAAACGGATCAAAACAGTGTATTGCACAATGCAGAAAGGCGAAGAAGACTTCACCGACTCGTTTATTTTTGGTGGTTATGGAGGAGTAGGCATGCGGCTTTCCTCTGATAGCACATTCGATATTGTTATCGAAGACATTCCGGAGACACTTCCCACTGTGGAATCGGCAGCTGTGTATAGCGACTATGAACACACGACTGAAATTGAAAGCGGATCTACGGTTGGTTTGGATCAAGAGGTTTATGCAAAGGCTTCTTTGAGTGACGGAGGTTATGTAGCCAAACACTACTGGGAATATGCTGATTCGGCTGATTCTGACACATGGGAAGAAATTTTGTTCTGGCGTGCTCATACAGCGATCGTTTTGGGCGAAACATATCTGTATGGTGTAGATGGTGTAGATAATGTGGAGGAGTTTGTCGGAAAGTATCTTCGTGTTCGCACTACCGGTTTGGAAGGATATTCCACCTCTGATGAATACGGCTTTGTGTCCGCTGTGTTCCTGATCGGTCCTGCCGGCAGCAATACCCCCGATACCCCCGACGCTCCAAACACTCCCGATGTTCCCGATGTCCCCGACGTTCCCGAAGTTCCCGAAGTTCCCGAAGTCCCAACTTACACCGTGACCTTCGACTCCGACGGCGGCAGCGCCGTTGCGGCGCAGACCGTTGCCGAGGGCGGAAAGGTCACAAAGCCCGCCGATCCCACCAAGAGCGGTCATACCTTCGGCGGCTGGTATAAGGATAAGATCATCACCGATACCTACACAATCGATATCGACACGGCGGACATCTTCAACGATGTCTACAAGTGGGACTTCGACACCGATGTTGTCGAGGGCGACTTCACGCTCCATGCCAAGTGGACACAGAACACCTACACCGGCGGCGGCAGCTCCTCCGACAGCGGCAGTGTCACCACGCCTGAGGAGCCGAAGGAAGACGGGAAGAAGGAAGAGGAAACGCCTGCACCTTCCGTCACCTTCTCCGATGTTCCGAGCGGCGCGTACTACGCCGACGCAGTTGCGTGGGCAGTCGAAAAGGGCATCACCAATGGCGTTGGCGGCGGCAGCTTCGCGCCCAACGCCTCCTGCACGCGCGGCCAGATGGTGACGTTCCTCTATCGTTGCGCCGGCTGCCCGACCGTCTCCGGCGGCGCGAGCTTCAGCGATGTTACGACAGATTCGTACTACGCGGACGCGATCGCGTGGGCGGTCGCAAACGGCATCACGAACGGCACGGGCGACGGCCTGTTCTCTCCCGACGCGGAATGCTCGCGTGCACAGATGGCAACGTTCCTCTTCCGTATGGTCGGCGGCAGCGCCGCAGGTGCAAGCGGCTTCGGTGACGTGGACGCAGGTGCGTGGTACGCCGACGCTGTCGCGTGGGCGGTTGCAAACGGCATCACCAACGGCACGGGCGACGGTTTGTTCTCTCCCAACATGACCTGCACGCGCGGTCAGATGGTCACGTTCCTCTTCCGCTGCTTCGCGGAGTAAAATAGGCACAAAATAACAGGACGGCAAAGCCGTCCTGTTATTTTTGCGCTTTTTGTGCTGCGCCGCAATTTTTGATACATTCCACAGACTACTTGATAAACACTCCGCGTGCTTAACTTAACAGGCAATTTCGGAGAGCGGTCTGCAATAAAATGCTCTCCTGCCCAAAATCAACCTTCACCATTTTTGCGACATTCGCCGGACTAGTTGATTTTTGAAGATAGCGTCTGCTGTCGCTTTCGGTCGAGAAACAGAGCGATTTCTATTACATTTTCTATACTGGTTGTGTTTTTCTGCCGGACGTTCTCTGTCGCGGCGATTTTGGAGAGCTGTTAAGATAAGGTGACATTTCTTTTCCGAAAATCACTCGTTTTGACCGCCGAAAACAGGGACTTTGAAAAAGCAAATGCGTTGAGAGGGCGGAAGTCGATACCCCCGCCCCCTCATTTTTTCCTCAAGCGGCAACGCGATACACAAAACCCGCGAAACCTTTCACTTTCAGATTCCGCTCGTCCTGTCGATTTGGGCGGATCGGTACGGCGTACCGCGCGATTTCCCGCAGCAGCTTTTCGCCATCCGCTTTGGGTGTTCGGAGAAATTCCTTGCAAAGCATGACCGCCATTTTGAAGTTGACCTTGTAGGCATAAACGCCGTCTTTCGGCTGCCGGACAATGACCTCGCGGCAAACACGGCTTGCAAAGTTGAACGCGATCAGACTGGCATATATCTCCTGCTGCGCGAACGCATCCGATTTTCCATGCAGGTTTATCAGCCCTAATGTGTACTTGAGGTCGCGAAAGCCGGTTTCTATCCCCCAACGCAGATGGTACAAAATTTTAATGTCCTCAAGCGTGAATGAGGACGGCAAAGAGGTCGCTACCGTTTCAAACTCGCCGTTATCAAGCAGAAAACGGCAAATACGAAAGCGCATAGGGTAGGGCGACGGAAAATCCCAGCGTCCGCGCCGCGTCTTGGAGCCCGCCTTGCTTTTCTTGGGGACTTGGAGATGAATATAGTGCTTCTCTTTGTCCTCGTTTGTCTGCGTGGTGGTGATGGTGAAGCCGATGCTGCAATCGACCTCCATCATGGGCAGCTTCGCAACCTCTCGCATGGCGGAATGACTTTGCTTGACGCGAATGAGAAAGTCTGTATTCGGCTTTTCCAAAAGGTGCGCGATGAGATTGTAGCTTTCAAAGCCGCGATCTGCAATGATAAGCGTCTTTTGGTCGAAGTCGCTGCGTTGGAGCATGGCGATCAGCGCCCCGATCTCGTCTTTCTTCGGTTCGGGCTGAATGACAACATCGGCAAAAATGCGTCCGAGAATGTCGTACAGCGGCGTCACATGGAGTTGGTTTACGCCTTTTGGGATGCCGTCGTGTTGGACAAAGGACGCGGAGGTCGGGTTACGAGGAAGGCTGATCGTTGTTCCGTCTACGGCTAAAAGCCTGTAACCGCGAAAAAGTTCGCTGTCCGCACAAGCGGAAATGAAGTTGTCAAAAACTGCGCGGAACACAGCGGGGTCGATTTGCGCGCGGCGCTGACTGACAGCGGACGCGGTGACTTTAATGCCGGCAGCGTGTAAAATCTTATCTAAAGAGCCTCCCTCCGCGCCAATCAACAGGCGTATGATAGTGTCGCGGGAAAGGGCGCTCTTGCGCGAAAAATCCTTGCCTCGGTCGCACTTTGCAATGGCGCTTATGATTGCGTAATCAAGCGCCGCATTGATTTGATTTGCAGATGACATGAGAGCTAACCTCCGAGCGAGTATTCGCCGGATGAAAGAAGAAAACACCAAACGCACCCCCACAGATTGGGCGTGTACGCTTGATGCTTTGTATGCTCGCTACTATTACTCTGGCTGTTCTCTCCTGTTTTGGCTAACTCTCAAATTGCAGACAAAAAAATGACTCTCAAAAAACACTTAAAACTGAACAAGCGCACTCAAAACTCGCACATTTTGGCTGTCTCACATTCTGCATGCGAACACCGTTCATCGCGGCGTGAAGTTATTATAACCTACAAACAGCCGCACACGCAAGGGAAATGCGCTTTTCTTTACATTTTGTTTATAATTTAACTTTTAACTAAACGCCACGGCGCAAAAAGCACCCAGCCGTTAAGAAGCGAAACACACGTTTCCGCTCCTTAACGGCTGCGGTTTTAGGTTAGCTTAATGACATTGGGGGGAAGACTCATAATTTTTCAAAAAACCGAAGGAAGCCTTCGCCGCACGGGCGAAGGCTTCCTTGTTTCTTACTTTTTGGAAAAACGGGAAAATACCGAAACGATCGCGGTGATCAGCAGCATCACAGCGAAGATGCCGACCATACCCTGCCACATGATGGTCAGAGCCGCGGCGAGATCATTGGGATTAAAAACACCAAACATCGTAAAATCCTCCTTTTAGCCGAGCATCTGCGGTACGAGGTTCAAGATCATGCCGCCCGCGAGGACGGACGCGATCTGACCGGCGACGTTCGCGCCGACCGCGTGCATGAGAAGATGGTTCTGGCTGTCCGCCTCCTGTCCAAGCTTCTGGATCACGCGCGAGGACATCGGGAAAGCGGAAATGCCCGCCGCACCGACCATCGGGTTGATCTTCGTCTTCGAGAAGAGGTTCAGGAATTTTGCGAACATCACGCCTGCGATCGTGTCAAACACGAATGCGACAAGACCGAGCGCCATGATAATGAGCGTGCTGAGGTTGACAAACTGCTCTGCGACCATGCTGAAGGAGATGGTGATGCCGAGCAGAAGCGTGATGAGATTGGCAAGTGCATTCTGCGCCGTTTCGGAAAGGCGCTGCAGGCAGCCGCACTCACGCAGGAGATTGCCGAACATCAAAAAGCCGACAAGCGCGACGGAGGACGGTGCCAGGAAGCCCGCGATGACCGTCACGATGATGGGGAACGAGATACGAAGCGCGCGCGAAACGTGTCCGGGCGTGTAGGGCATACGGATCATGCGTTCCTTTTTCGTTGTGACCGCTTTGATCGCGACCGGCTGAATGATGGGGACGAGCGCCATATAGCTGTACGCCGCGACGGCGATGGGACCGACATAGTTCGAGTGCAAAACCTGCGAGACGAGGATGGAGGTCGGGCCGTCCGCTGCGCCGATGATGCCGATGGATGCCGCGTCGACCAGCGGGAAGCCGAGCAGCACCGCCGCCGTCATTGCAAAGAAAATGCCGAACTGCGCCGCCGCGCCGAAGAGGAACATCTTCGGGTTCGAGAGCAGCGGACCGAAGTCGATCATCGCGCCGATGCCGATGAAAAGCAGCAGCGGCATTGCCTCCGATGCCTCGATGCCGACCTCGAAAAGCCACTGGATGATGCCGTGCGTTTCACCGATACCTTCGACCATCTGGTTCAAAACGCCGGAGTTGGGGAGGTTGACGAGGATCGCACCGAAGCCCATCGGCATCAGGAGTGCCGGCTCATAATCCTTTTGGATGGCAAGGTAGATGAGCAGCACGCCAACTGCGTACATCACGCATTGCTTCCATGTGACAGCGAGGATCCCATCAAAGAGAAAATCCATACAAAAAACATCTCCTTCAATAAAAATTCGCAGGAAGCGAGGGGGGCGCACCTGCGGAGAAGTGTTTTTAGAAAAGAAAAAAGACCTCTACCGAACAAGGATGTTCCCCTCGGTAAAAGTCTTGCCACAGAAAAGATGAGCCGGACGCATTGCGCCGGGATGACGACCCATCTTACACCGCACCGCGGTGCAGGCTACTCCCTTTTGCAAGGGCACTATACCATATTCTGCCCGATTTGTCAAAAGAAAATTTGTGCTTTCCGTGACAATTTTACAAACCATCAAAAGCGGCACACAAAGATGCGAAGAGGGATGCGCTCGATCACAGCGCACCCCTTCTTCATTCTTATCTCCCACTATCGTAGAAAACCTTTTCGTCTTGTGTAACAACGCCGAGGCGTTCGCGGGCAAGGTCGGTCAAAAAGTCCTCGTCCTTTGCCTTTTCAAGATCCGCCGTGAGCATCGCGTTGATGCTGCGCTGCTGTTCGACGCGCTGCACCATTGCGTCGCGGTCGGCGCGTGCCGACTGCAGCTGCGTTTGGATGCGCACAAGGCTCACGCCTGTCAAAATGAGAAGCACGAGCAGCAGAAGACCCGGGAGGACAGGCTTTTTTCGATTTTGCTTTTTCTGCATCTTTTCCATCGTTTGCCCCTTGTTCTGAAAGTGCGGATCTCCGTGCGGAGGCGATCAAACGCCTGTGGTTATTCATTATAAAAGATTTTTTTCGAAAAAGGAAGTCTTTTTTGTAAAAAATAAAAATTTTTATGTAAACTCTCCGCCCGAGCAGGACCGGAAGCCGGAGCCACGAGAAAAATTGCGCTGCCGCATCGACCCAAAATTCCCAGAGCGGGCGAAAGAGTCGGGCAAGAAGCCTTGCATAGAGTGCAAAGCCCGCGATGCTTCCCGCTGCCATATCCGGACCAAAGCCGCCGCCTCCGACAGTCATGGCAAAGGCAAAAACGAAAAGGGCGGTAAACGCACAGAAAAGCACGTCAAGTGCCGCTGTCAGCACGCGCCGCTCCTTCCTGCCGCGCAGACGAACCACGCGCAGAAAATCATACACCAGTGCGCACAGGCAGCCAAGGAGGACCGCTTTTCCTATGTCGAAGAGCTGTGTAAGGATATCGTTTCCCATCGTTCCTATCGAAAGATGCGCGAGAGGAGACCGCCGCGCGGCGACTCATTCACATAGCTCATGCTTTCGATGCGCCCATCGACGTGCAGCTCTCCTCCATCAAGCGTGAGCTTGTCGATATGAAGCTGCTCTCCGACCACGATCAGCGTCCCCTCGGTGGTTGACATAACGATTTCGTTTTCGTCGAAGCGCTCCACCTCCTCAACACCGGAAACAACAAGTCTGCTGCGCCCATCAAGCTCTAATCGGTGATGTGCCGGCGCACTGCTGTGCGGATCATACGGCATACATGACCCTCCCTTTCGTTTGGTGCGCCTGCGCGAGCTGGCGCCCGATACAATGTTTATGCGCGGCGTGGGAGAGATATGTGCCGGTCAGAGCGAAAAGGCAGATTTTTCCTTGCAAATTGCGCCGGCTTTGGGTAAAATTTGCTCAGGGAAGAAGAGGAGGGCTTTTTATGTATCAGAAATTATTCAAAAAAGTGAAAAAGGTGCGCACAAAGATCACGCTGTCCGTGATCATCACCGTTTTCGTCATGGCGCTGAGCGTTGCTGTTTTCGGAACGATGGTCACGCGATACAGCACGGTCGACGCGCTTGAAAAAACACTCTGCGAAACGGCGGAGCTCGCCGCTGTCAGCGTGCAGAAGTCTGTCGACATTCATAAAAACGTTCTCTCGTTCATTGCGGGCGAGGATACGCTGACGGGTCGGACGGCAAGCTGGCAGGCAAAGCGCGCGTTCATGCAGAGCAAATGTGCCGAGCTTGGCTATCTTGACTACTATCTCTTCGACGCAAACGGAAAGGATCCCCTTGGTACCGCCGACGTTTCGCAGATGGACTATTTTACCTATCCCCAGCGCGGCGAAACGTACATATCCCCCGCATACCCGAAAGAGAATGGGGAGGGGATGTATCACATCATTTCCGCACCCGTTCTTGAAAACGGCAAGCTTGTCGCCGTCATCGGCTTTGCGGCCGACCAGCTTTTCCTGCAGGAGATCGTTGAGAGCATCCTTGTCGGCGAATCGGAAAACGGTGACGTGTACGTTCTCGACGGCGAGGGAACGACGCTTGCCTCACTCGAATACGACCTTGTCCTTGCCCAGGAAAACCTTGCTGCCGCGCCTGTGGAGTCGCTCGGTCCTGCTGACCTCGATCTGCGCGAGATCGAAGTTTGCATGGTTGCCGGACAGACGGGACTTGGCGAGTGGACGGATGTGGAAGGGATCGACTATCTGCAGGCATATACACCCATTGCCGACACGCACGGGTGGAGCATCGCGGTGACGATCGACATGGGTGAGTTTCTGCACGCCTCCTCTGTTGCAAGCTATCTTCTTATCGGCATTATCGCCGTTGTGATGGGGCTTTGCTGCCTTTTTGCCATGTATATCGGAAGCTCCATTGCCGCACCGGTATCGACCTGCTCGGAGCGCCTGACCCGGCTTGCTGCCGGCGACCTCCATTCCCCTGTTTCCGAGATCCCCGGCTGTGACGAGGTCGCGCTCCTTGCCGCGTCGACAGCGGAGCTTACGCAAAGCTTCCGCCAGATCGTCGATGAGGTGGACGCGACGCTTTCGCGCATCGCCGACGGTGACCTTACGGGCGATATCGGCACGGTGCAGTATCCGGGTGACTTTGCCTCGCTCAAGCAAAATCTTGTTGTTATCGGCGAACGCCTGAACCAGACGGTCGGGGACATCAGCCGCGCGTCCAATTACGTTTACAGCGGCGCACAGCAGGTCTCCGACGGTGCGCAGGTCGTCGCGCAGGGTGCGGCGGAACAGGCAAATTCCGTCGACGAGCTTTCCTCCTCCGTTGCCGAGATATCCGCGCGTGTCAAGCGCACGGCGGAAAATGCCGCTGTTGCGAGAGAGACCTCTGCCGACGCGGAGTCGCAGCTTTTGGAGTGCAGCCGCCAGATGGAAGAGCTTGTTTCCGCCATGAACGACATCAGTGAAAAATCGGAGCAGATCGGCAAGATCATCAAGGCGATCGAGGATATTTCCTTCCAGACCAACATCCTCGCGCTCAACGCGGCTGTCGAGGCTGCGCGCGCGGGCAGCGCCGGCAAGGGATTTGCCGTTGTCGCGGACGAGGTGCGCAACCTCGCCGCAAAGTCGGCGGAGGCGTCGCAGAACACATCGTCTCTGATCGAAAGCGCGATCTCCTCGGTGCAGGCGGGCATGAAGACCCTCGACCGTACGGCGGGCGCATTGAGCGAGGTCGTGGATTCCTCGCGCCGCTCGGCGCAGCTTGTTGGGGAGATATCGGGCAACGCCAACGAACAGGCGGCATCCATCGGACAGATCACCGCCGAGATCGAAAAGATCGTTGCCGTGGTCGGGATGTCCACCTCGACGTCGGAGGAGAGCGCGGCAACGAGCGCGGCGCTTTCCGAACAGGCGCAGCTCCTTAAAAAGTCGGTCGACCAGTTCCGCCTGCGGGAGAACGGTTGATTTGCCAAAGAGAAAAGCCCTGCTGCAAAGGATTTTGCAGCAGGGCTTAGCTTGCCCTTAAAGGTCTCACCGAGTTTCTCGCGCAAGCGAGAAAGAAAGTAAAACCATTTTCTCCGGCGGCGTGTACGTCGGAGAAAATACTTCTCGC
>JAFQUN010000038.1 GCA_017408525.1 Oscillospiraceae bacterium | reverse complement strand
GCGGTGCTGGAAGAAGATGTCGCCGGTCTCGTGGGAGCCGCGCATGTTGGGCCGCTCGGGGTTCAGCGCGTGCTTGCGGAAGGCGTCCACCGCCTCCATGTTGGTCATTTCCTTCAGATCCTCGTAGTCCCAGATAGCGACCTTCTGGATCTCGTGCGAGGTGCGGAAACCGTCAAAGAAGTTGATGAAGGGGACCTTGCCGGAAAGGGCGGCGAGGTGCGCAACGGGGGAGAGGTCCATGACTTCCTGCACGTTGCCTTCGCACAGCATCGCAAAGCCGGTCTGACGGCACGCCATAACGTCGGAGTGGTCACCGAAGATGTTCAGCGCGTGGGTGGAGATGGTACGGGCGGAAACGTGGAACACGCAGGGCAGCTGCTCCGCCGCGATCTTATACATATTGGGGATCATCAGAAGAAGACCCTGGGATGCGGTATAGGTCGTGGTGAGCGCACCCGTACCCAAAGAGCCGTGGACAGCGCCGGCAGCGCCCGCCTCGGACTCCATCTCAACGACCTTGACCTGCGTACCGAAGATGTTCTTCAGTCCGTTTGCGGACCACTGGTCCACAAAGTCAGCCATGGGGCTGGAGGGGGTGATGGGGTAGATGGCTGCAACTTCCGAAAACGCATACGACACATGCGCGGCAGCGTTGTTGCCATCCATGGACTTCATTTTTCTTGCCATAAATGATCCTCCTGTCTTGTTTATGTGGTTCTCTTTGTTCTTCGCGTCTGTGGACGCGTGACATACCTTCTAAACTATAACACTTATTTTATTTTGTGTAAATCGGCTTTTTCAAAAAATCTCGTCTTTTTTTGCGATTTCTTTTTCCAATACGGGTAATTACTTCTTTTGATCCCTCCGCAAAGGCACCCCTGCGTAAGGGGAGCTGTCAGCTCGCGGCGTAAGCGGGTGACGCGCCGCCGCGCAAAAGACTCGAAAAAAGGCGTGCAGTTCCTGCACGCCTTTTGCTTTTACTGCTCAGGTTTTGCGCCGCCGCCATTTCTGGGGCGGCCGCCTCTGCGGCGGTGATGCGGCTTTGCTGTCTTCTCTCCGCCCTCGGCACGGGGCGCATCCCCCGCGGGCTTGGGCGCAGACTTTTGCGAAGGCTTGGGCGCTTCCTTGCGCGCACCCTTTTCCCCCGCACCGGCAGCAGCTGCGCCGCCCTTTTCGGCGCGGTGCGCGCGTCCGCCGCGTCTGCCGCGGGTCTTGCGTTCGGCTTTGTGCGCATCGCCGGAAGCTTCGTCATCAAGCACATCGCTGCGGAAAAGGAGCGGCATTGCGGACACGTCGGCAGTATCCTCCTCCACATAGCGCGCGGGGCGCTCGGTCGGGATCTCGATGCCGTCACGGCTGCCCTTGCCGGAGCGCAGCACGCAAAGCTCGCACGGGCGGTACTTGCGCGGAGACTCCGGCTGGCTGTCGAGGCGAACCGTCGCCCGCTCGCGCAAAAGGTCAACGCTTGTGATGTTCCCCGGACCATCCGGCGTCTGCACGAACGAATCGTTTTTCGGCATACGCCGCATTGCATCCTCGTATGCGTCCTGCTCATATTTAAGACAGCACATAAGCCGTCCGCAGGTGCCGGATATCTTCGTGGGATTGAGACTCAGGCTCTGCGTTTTTGCCATCTTGATGGAAACGGGCATAAACTCTTCCAAAAACTCGCTGCAGCAAAAGGGTCTGCCGCAGATGCCCAGTCCACCGAGCATCTTCGCCTCGTCGCGCACACCGATCTGGCGCAGTTCGATACGCGCGCGGAAGACGGATGCGAGGTCTTTGACAAGCTCGCGGAAGTCGACACGCCCCTCGGCGGTGAAGAAAAAGATGATCTTGTTCCCGTCGAAGTTGCACTCCACCCGAACGAGCTTCATGTCAAGTCCATGGTCGAGTATTTTCTTCTCGCAGATATCGAACGCCTCGCTCTCGCGCTTGCGGTTGTAGGCGATCACGCGCTTGTCATTTTCGTTTGCGATGCGCACGAGCGGACGCAGCGGGTGCGTCACGGCGCTGTCCGGCACCTGACGGTTTCCGGCGCTGCAGTGGGCATACTCGATGCCCTGCGCCGTTTCCACGATGACATCCTCGCCCGTTTCCACGCGGATCCCGCGCGGGTCAAAATAATACGTCTTGCATCCGCCGCGAAAGCGGACAGTGATCACTTCAGTCAAAGAAGACCCTCCAATTCAACGGCGAGAGAACCCAAAGCGTGTCCCACGCCAACATTATATGTGCAAAGCCGCTCCTGTGCGGCAAGTATATCCGCGATCGCGGAAAGCGTTTTTGCAGGAAGCGCGCGCGCAAGCTCGGCTGCAAGCGCCGCATCCTGCGCCGGAAAAGCCGCGCCGTAGAGCGAGAAAAGCGCCGTGCAGACGATCTCCCTCGCCGCTGCGCAAAGTGCGCCGAGCGATTCGCGCGTAAACGTTTTTTCCGATTCCAGTGCGAAAAGGAACGCCGTTACATCCGCACTTTTTCCCGCCGCAAGAAGCCGGCAAAGCGCCGCCGCGCTGCCATCGTCCTCCCGCGCTGCGCAGACCGCCTCCTCACCCACGCGGAAGCTCACGCAGCGTGAGCGGATCGTCCGCAACAGCGCGGAACTGTTGCGCGCACAAAAGAGGAACGACGCATAGGAAGGTCCCTCCTCCACAAGCTTGAGAAGAACATTCTGCGCACGCGGATTCAGGCGGTCGCAGTCGTCGAAGATATAGACCTTGCGCCGCCCCTCGTTCGGGATGATGAACGCATCCGCGCGCATCTCGCGCACGATATCGACAGCGATCTCCTTGTGCTCGTCGTCGCGCACAGTGGTCACGTCGGGGTGGATGCCGCCAAGCACTTTCCTGCACTGCGTGCAGACGCAGCACGGCTTTTCGCCGTCCGACACGCACTGCATCGCGCAGGCGGTATAAAGCGCAGCGCTCACAAGGTCGCCCTCTCCGCAGAAGATAACGGCATGACTGAGCGTGCCGCGCGCGGCGGCATCGCGAAGCTGCGCGGCAAGCGCCGTATTGGAAAATCGTTCGATGCCGTCCATCGCGTCCTCCTGCGGCGAAATAAACGCCCCTATCCGTGATAGTATATCACACAGTGTTATAAAACTGCAAGATAAGAGTTTGAGACAAAATTTTGTGAATTTCCCTTTTTCTTCTACTTGAGTCTTTCTCTTATCGTAATATCTACAAAGGAGTTATTCCGCGTTCCGACGCGGAGTTCCTTTTTCCCGCCGAGGCTTAAATGGGCAGATGTAGTATAGCCAAAGGGAGGTTTTTAGGAACCGCAGGTTCCTAAACCAGTTTTGGTGACTTTGTCTGGCGACAAAGTCACTCGCGCCGGAGCGCGAAACTATCCCCTTGGCAGGCGGTTTGGCAGTGAAAACGCAAAAAAGCTGCCGCGCAGACGAAAAAATGCAAATTCACCATTGAAATAAAAGAAAAATATGGCTATAATATTATGCGTTGTAAAATCAACAGGTGTATTCGATCGTTTCGATCATGCAAAATAGAAAATCGGAGGAAAACCAATGAGCAAGAAATACTGCTACCTCTTTACCGAGGGCAATGCCACCATGCG
>JAFQUN010000001.1 GCA_017408525.1 Oscillospiraceae bacterium | reverse complement strand
TCGCGTGGGCGGTATCTATGGGCATCACCAATGGCACGGGTGATGGCTTGTTCTCCCCCGACGCGGAATGCTCCCGCGCGCAGATGGCTGTGTTCCTGTTCCGTATGGTCGGCGCAAGCGCCGCAGGCGGCAGCAGCTTCGGCGACGTAGACGCAGGTGCGTACTACGCGGACGCGGTCGCTTGGGCGGCGGCGAACGGCATCACCACCGGCACGGGTGACGGCAATTTCTCTCCCAACGCAAACTGCACCCGCGGTCAGATGGTGACCTTCCTCTACCGCTGCTTCGCGGAGTAAACAAAGCAAAAAGAACAGGGTGGCTTACGCCGCCCTGTTCTTTTTTGTCCTTCTTCGGCATAGCTTCTTGTAAAACCGAACGCACAGGAGGTCGCCCCGCCATGAAACGAAGATCATTCGCCTTTTTGCTCGCGGCAGCGCTGCTTTTCACTGCTGCACCTGCCGCGCGCGCCGTAGACCTGCCCATCTCCGCGCCGGCGGCTCTTTTGATGGAAAAAGCGACCGGCACGGTGCTCTATGCCAAAGACGAGCACGCGCGCTTTGAGCCGGCAAGCGTCACAAAGGTGATGACGCTCCTTCTTGTGATGGAAGCGATCGACGAAGGACGCCTGTCCTACGACGACACTGTGACAGGCAGCGCCCACGCCGCGAGCATGGGCGGGAGCCAGATCTGGCTGCGCGAGGGCGAGAGAATGAGCGTGCGCGACCTTTTGAAGGCTGTTTGCGTCGTCTCGGGCAACGACGCGTCCGTTGCCCTCGGCGAGCATCTTGCAGGCAGCGAGGCGGCGTTTGTCGCGCGCATGAACGAGCGCGCCCGCGAGCTCGGCATGAGCGACACGAATTTTGTCAACTGCACGGGGCTTCCCGCCGAGGGACACCTTACTTCCGCCTACGATATCGCGCTGATGTCGCGCGAACTCATTTTGCACCATCCCGACATTCGCCAATTCACGACCATCTGGATGGATTCGCTTCGCGGCGGCGAGAGCGAACTTGTCAACACAAACAAGCTCATCCGCTTCTACGACGGCGCGACGGGGCTGAAAACAGGCTCGACCTCGACGGCGGGCTATTGCCTCAGCGCGACGGCGGAGCGCGACGGGATGGAGCTGATCGCCGTCGTTTTGGACGGCAAAACCTCCGATGAGCGCTTCACCGACGCCAAAACGCTGCTAAACCACGGCTTCGCCGCCTACGCACTGCACACCGTAAGACCCGACGCGCCGATCCCGCCCGTTCCCGTGACGCTTGGTGCGCGGGCGTATGTGCAAGGTGTGCTCGACGGGGAACAGACGCTCCTTCTTGCGCGCGAGGATGTTCCCTCCCTCTCGCAGAGCGTTTCGCTTGCCGAAACGGTCAGTGCGCCCGTTGCGCAGGGCGACGCACTCGGTGAGCTGACGGTCTCCTCCGGCGAGACGGTGCTTGCGCGTATCCCCATCGTCGCGGGAGAGGAGGTTGCAAAGCTCACCTGGGGCGAGCTTTTCGTCCGCTTCTTCCGCACGGCACTCGGCGCGTGAGCCTCGAAGAAGTGGCTTTGCCACTTCTTCGAAAAATTTTCGCGTTTCGTCAAGTTCCGCCCGATTTCCTCTTGTTCTTTTGCCCGCAAAATGGTATCCTTGTCCTACCTACTATCTCAAAGGAGGACTTCTTTCCATGCTTACGGTCGATACAACCCAAGTTAAAAAGTCCATTGCCCTTCCATATGAGGAAGCGATGATCCCGCGCTTGAAGATCGCACATGAGTGGCTGCAAAGCGGCACCGGTGCGGGGAACGATTTTGTCGGCTGGGTGAATCTTCCGCGCGACTATGACCGCGAGGAGCTCTCCCGCATCCACGCCGCCGCCGCGCGCATCCGCTCCGATTCGAAGGCGCTCGTCGTCATCGGCATCGGCGGCAGCTACCTTGGCGCGCGCGGCGTGATCGAGTGCCTGCACTCGGCAAACTACAACCTCCGGCGCAAGGATACACCGAACATCTACTTCATCGGCAACAGCCTCTCGTCCGAGGCGCTGCACGAGACGATGGAGCTTATCGGCGACGACGATTTTTCCGTCAACGTCATCTCCAAGTCCGGTACGACGACCGAGCCTGCCGTTGCGTTCCGCTTTTTCCGCGAGCTTCTTGAAAAGAAGTACGGGCGCGAGGGCGCTGCCCGCCGCATCTATGCAACGACCGACAAAGCGCGCGGCGCGCTCAAGTCGATGGCGGACGCGGAGGGGTATGAAACATTCTGCGTGCCCGATGACGTCGGCGGACGCTACTCCGTTTTGACCGCCGTGGGTCTTCTCCCCATCGCCGTTTCCGGCGTTGATATCGACGCGCTTCTTGCCGGCGCCGGCGAGATGATGGAAAAGTGCCGCAAAGCCGACCTTGAAAATCCCACATGGCAGTATGCCGCCGCGCGCACGCAGCTTTATAAAAACGGCAAAAAGATCGAGCTGCTCGCTGCCTATGAGCCGCGCTTCCGCTTTATGGCGGAGTGGTGGAAACAGCTCTACGGCGAGAGCGAGGGCAAGGAGGGCAAGGGTCTCTTCCCCGCAAGCGCCGACTTTACCGCCGACCTCCACTCGCTCGGCCAGTACATACAGCAGGGTGAGCGCCACCTCTTTGAAACGGTCGTGCGCTTTGCCCCGTCGGAGCATCAGTGTCTCGTCCCCAAAAGCGATACGGACGGCGACGGTCTGAACTTCCTTGCCGGCCGCTCGCTCGACTTTTTGAACGAGCAGGCGATGGATGCGACGCTTCTTGCCCACGTCGAAGGCGGCGTTCCCAACATCGTCATCCGTCTTGCCGAAAACGGCGCACGCGCCATCGGTGCGACGGTCTATTTCTTCGAATACGCCTGTGGTCTTTGCGGCTATATGCTCTCGGTCAACCCCTTTGACCAGCCGGGCGTGGAGGCGTACAAGAAGAATATGTTCGCGCTTTTGGGCAAGCCCGGGTACGAGGATATGCGCGCGGAGCTTCTTGCAAAGCTGGGGCGCTGAAAAATTTGGAGGTTTGCCCAAAATATAAGGCATTCTTTCTGCATTGCCTTTTCTTCTGAAATATGGTATGTTGAAGAAGGGATGCCCCCCGCATTTTACGAAAGAGGAGTGATTTCCTATGGTTCGTCTGATCATGGGCGAGAAAGGCGCAGGCAAGACGAAAAAGCTCATTGAGCTGATCAATGCCGCCGCGCAGAACGAAAGCGGCAACGTCATCTGTCTGGAAGCCCGTTCTACAATGACCTTTGATTTAAGCCACAAAGTTCGCCTGCTCAGCGCTGCCGAGTATGAAATCGAAACGTATGAGAAGCTGCGCGGTTTCATCAGCGGTCTGTATGCCGGCAATTACGATATTTCCCATATTTTTATCGACAATCTGCTTAAGATCGTCGGCGGCGAGTGCAACCACGACGCGGAGTCGTTTTTGCGCTGGCTGGAGCACTTCAGCGGTCAGCACGGCGTGAAGTTCTCCGTTTCCGTCAGCGCCGATCCTTCGGACGCGACCGACGGGATGCAAAGATATCTGTAAATTTGAAGACGGGGCATTGCCCCGTCTTCGTTTTTTGTCTGTAACTTTTATTTTGCGAGTTTGTACATCGCATACTGATTGAGGCTCACACCGTTGGCTTTTGCCGCCTCGGCAAGAGACTTGTGCAGCTCCTTCGGGATCCGCAGCATCAGATTGCCGCTGTACTCGTGCATCGCTTTGAATTCCTCCAGCGTCATTGTTGTTCCGTCGTCTTCTGCCTCTGCCGCGGCAAGGGCGGCTTCTTCTTCCGGCGTCAGCCTTTCGGCGGGGCGGGCATCTATCGCCGCGCGCCTGCGCTCCATCTCTTCAAGGGTCAGTTTTTTCTTCACCGCTTACACCTCCCTTTAATACTTGATATTTGTGCGGGTGTTGATCTCGATCACCGTTATTACTATACTGCCCCTTTGCCATTCAAATAATATTCTGTAATGGGCGATCTTGTAACGGTATCTGTTTTGTGTCCCTTCCAGCCTGACGATATCCCCTTCCAGTCTGGAAAGCTGCTCAAGCGCCTTATAAAGTTTTTTGCGGGTGTTTGCATCGACGCTGTCAAGATACTTTGCGCCTGTTTCTTCAGCTTTATTTCCACTTCTCCCGCCCCCTTTGCTTGCTTATATGCTATCACATAAGCAAGCATATGTCAATCCATTCTCCCCCAGTACTTTCGGGCAAAAATTTTTGCTTTTTCTGGAAAGGGTCGTTGTCTTTTTTGAAAAATTATTATATAATTGACTAAACTTATGCAACACAGACGGTTTGCCAGTAAATGGAAATAGGAGCGGGCGCGCCCGCTCCTGTCGGGAGGATATCCTCCCGACGGTTTCCTGTTAAAACCAAGTCCGGAAGGAGAATGGGATATGAAAAAGCGGTCGAGAAAGCGGATATTTGCGGCGGCACTCGCACTTGCACTTTTGGTGAGTCTGATCCCCGAGGTGGGTCTGCGCACCATGGCGGACGATGTGTATGCGGGCACGGACGATACGGACGTTGTATACGACGTCGACAAAGATACCACACCCGTCGTCGAGCCGGAAGATGAGCAGATCATCATGGAAGAGGTCGTGTATGAGGCGGCGGGGACAGGCTGCAACTGCACGGGAGATCACACCGGTTGGACGGAGTTGACGCAGAGCAATATTTCGACAGTTTTGTACAAAACTGTCGATAATTGGTATTATCTGTATGACGCTTATGATGGATACACCGGTAAATATTATCTGGGCGGGGATATTGATCTTGGCGACGGGTCTTTTTTTGTGAGCTCGATGGGCGGAGGTTCGATAAGCCTTTGCCTCAACGGAAAAACTCTTAATGGCACAGGCAACGGCGGCTCTATATTGTACGTATCGCAAAACTCCAGTTTCGATAGCTACGTTTTCGATTTATGCGATTGCAACGGAGCGGGTATTATTGACGGCGGAAGCGAGAGAAATACTACAGTTGATGTCGGTAATAATACCGTAACCAATATGTATGGTGGAACCATAAAGGGTGGGTGGAGTCAAGCTCTATCCATAGAAGGATCCGCAGCAAAATGGGGCACGTTTAATTTGTACGGAGGTGCGATAGAAAGTGACCGCATATTCTGTAGCGGCATTTTCAAAAACTATGGAGGAGACACTAGCAATGCAGGAGATTTGACAGCGACCAACTTCCTTGTTGATTTTTGGTCGGACGGCGAGAAAAAAGGATCCATTCTATGTAGCCAATACTCTTCAATAGGCGAAGGGAATATTCCCGTCATTGAAAAAAATGGTCAGCATATCGAAGGGTGGTATACAGACAGTTCTTTCGCGGCTAATAGCAAATGGGTCTTCGGTTACGATGTCGGTTCAAGCGCCGTAGAAAAAGATGAAACCCTTTACGCCAAGTGGGAGGCAAATACATACACCGTGAGGTTCAACGCCAACGGCGGCGAGGGTTCGATGACCGATCAGACGTTTACTTACGGCGTGGCGCAGAATTTGAGCCCGCACAATTTCAGCAAGACCGGATACACCCTCACAGGCTGGAACACCGCAGCAGACGGCAGCGGAACGGGCTACGGTCTTGCGGCAAGCGTCAGCAATCTCACCAGCACAAACGGCGGCACGGTGAATCTCTATGCTGTGTGGAATCCGATCACCTACACCGTCACGTTCAACGGCAACGGCAGCGATGGCGGCACTGTGCCGGGGAATATGTCATTTGCCTACGACACGGCGCAGAATCTCCCTGCAGAAGAGCCCACCAAGACGGGCTATACGTTCAGTGGGTGGAAATATAACGACATCACCTATAATGCCGGTCAAAACGTCAATAATCTGACGACCACAAACGGCGGCACGGTCACGATGACGGCGCAGTGGACGGTGAAGTCGTACGAGGTGGCGTTCAACGGCAACGGCAGCACCGGCGGCAGCATGAGCAATCAAACCTTTGCCTATAGCGACACGAAAGCCTTGGATACAAACACCTTCACCAAGACAGGCTATCACTTCATAGGATGGGACACGAGCTCAACTGCAGCGAACGTGGTCTATACCAATGGGCAGAGCGTCGGTCAGCTCGCCGAAAGCGGCACGGTCAGCCTCTACGCCGTGTGGGAGGCGAACACATACACGGTGACGTTCAATGCAAACACCGGCACAGGTTCGGTGGCCGACCAGAACTTCACCTACGGCGTGGCGCAGTCCCTGAGCGCGGGCGGGTTCAGCAAGACCGGATACACCCTCACAGGCTGGAACACCGCGGCAGATGGAAACGGAACGCCTTATGCCAAAGATGCGACCGTCAGCAACCTCACCGCCGCTGAAAACGGCACGGTCACGCTCTACGCGCAGTGGAGCGCTGACACCCACTATGTTATCTTCAACGGCAACGAAAACACCGGCGGCACAATGAGTTCAATGGGCGTCATTTATGATGAAGCGGCAAAGACGCTGACGGAGAACGCATTTACCAAGACCGGATACCATTTCTTGGAGTGGAATACCGCAGCAGACGGCAGCGGAGATCCCTACGCCGCGGACGCGACTGTCAGCAACCTCACCGCAGACCTGACGCTTTACGCGCAGTGGGAGATCAACCAGTGCACCATCTCCTTTGATTCCGACGGCGGCAGCGCGGTCACATCCATCAGCGGGTCTTATAACTCGGATTACATCGCACCCGACGATCCGGAGAAGGATGGTTACACGTTCAGCGGTTGGGTTCCTGCGCTTCCCGAAAAAATACCGGCAGAGGATTTGGAAGTCGAGGCACAGTGGGTGCCGATCACCTATCAGGTCGTGTTCAACGGCAACGGCAATACCGACGGCAGCATGACACCGCAAAACTTCACCTTCGATGTGGCGCAAGAACTGACGGAGAACAGCTTCTCCAAAGCAGGCTACGAATTCAAAGGCTGGTCGACGGTCGAAGGCGGCGAAAAGGCGTACGATAACACCCAAAGCGTCAGCAACCTTGCCAATACGCAGGGCGCGACCGTCAACCTCTACGCCGTGTGGGGCGCGGAGGAGTTTACCATCACGTTCGATTCCGACGGCGGCAGCGACGTTGCCCCGCTCAGTTTCGAGTGTGACGCGGCGGTCACCGCGCCCGCTGATCCCGAAAAGGAAGGATATACCTTCACGGGCTGGTATCCTGCACTTCCCGCAACGATGCCGGCGGAAGATCTGAACGTCACCGCGCAGTGGACGGTCAACCAGTACACCATCTCGTTTGAAAACACCGGTGATTCTGTGATTGCCGACATCACACAGGATTACAACACGGCAGTCTCCGCACCCGCCGATCCTGAGAAGACAGGCTACACCTTCGCCGGTTGGGATAAGGAGATCCCCGCGACGATGCCTGCGGAAGACGTGACCATCACCGCACAGTGGACGATCAACCAGTACACCATCACCTTTAACTCCGATGGCGGCAGCGCGGTCACACCCATCACGCTGGATTACAACACACCGATCACCACGCCCGCCGATCCTACGAAGACCGGTCACACGTTCGCGGGCTGGTCTCCGACGCTTCCCGCAGCGATGCCGGCGAATGATCTGGACGTCACCGCGCAGTGGACGGTCAACCAGTACACTATCTCCTTCGACTCCGACGGCGGCAGCGAGGTCGCTCCCATCACGAAGGATTACGGTGCATCTGTCGAAGCACCCGCTGAGCCGACAAAGACCGGTCACACCTTCGCAGGATGGTCTCCGGCACTTCCCGCAGCAATGCCGGCGCAGGATATGACCATCACGGCGCGCTGGACGCCGAACACCTACACAGTGACGTTCGACGGCAACGGCAGCGACGGCGGCAGCGCACCTACAGACATGGCGTTTACCTACGACGTGGAGCAGCCGCTTCCGGCGAACACGTTCAAAAAAGAGGGCTGGTATTTCAACGTTTGGAATACCGCATCCGACGGCAGCGGCGCGTCTTACAGCGTCGGCACACCGGTCAAGAACCTCACCGCCGAAGACGACGGCGTGGTCACGCTTTACGCACAGTGGACGAAGGGCGAGTTTGACGTGACTTTCGATGCAAACTGCGACGATGTTGCCGATCCCGAGGCGATCAAAGTCATGCTCGGCACGCTCGTCCCCGAGCCGGAGGTCTCCCGCACGGGCTACACGCTTCTTGGCTGGTACAACGAAAGCGGTCACAAGTGGGACTTCGTTAATGACAAGATGGGTGCGTCCGGCATGACCCTCACGGCGAAGTGGCTGGTCAATGAGTACACGCTCACATACGCCGACGGCTATGGCGGAACCATCAATTCCGGCAAGGTCGCTTTCGGTACGGCGATCACCGCACCTGCCGATCCGGAGCGCGAAGGTTACGAGTTCGATGGATGGGATAAGACCGTCCCCGCGACGATGCCCGCCGAGGATGTGACCATCACGGCAACGTGGAAGAAGATCGCGCAAACGCCCGATACACCGGATACACCGGATACGCCGAAGGATCCCGAAACGCCCAACGTTCCCGACACGCCCGCACCTCCCGCGCCCTCCGGCGGCGGTGGCGGCGGCGGCGGTTACAGCGGTCCGCCGCTGACCGACACGGACGGCGACGGCATCCCCGATATCCTTGACTCCGACAAGGACGGCGACGGCATTCCCGATATCGAAGACCCCGAGCCGCTCGTTCCCAACGTTGTCGATCTCGGCAAGGACGACGAAAAGGGCGAAGATCGCCCCGTCGGCACGAAAAACTTCCTGGACGTTGCCCACGACTCGTGGTACAGCGGATATGTCAACTACGCCGTGGAAAACGGCTTGATGCGCGGCATTTCCGAATTGCTGTTCGCGCCGGACAGCAGCACGACGCGCGCGCAGGCGATCGTCGTGCTCTGGCGCGTCGATAGCGAGCCGAACGTGTCTCACCCGCTGTTCTTTGCGGATGTACACGCGGGCGCATGGTTCGTCGATGCACTGCACTGGGCGTGCGACGGCGGCGTCGTGAAGGGGTACAGCGATACCATGCTTGGCGGCGACGATCCCATCACGCGCGAGCAGCTTGCAACACTTATGTGGCGCTACGCGCGCGCCAGAGGCGTCGATGTGAGCAGCGGCGAGAGCGCGAGCCTTTCCCGCTTTGCCGATGCGAAGCTGATCAGCGACTTTGCGCTTACGGCGCTGCAATGGGCTTGCAGCGAGGAGATCATCGACGGCAGCGTTGACGATCACGGCAACGTGCTGCTTGACCCGCAGGGTCAGGCAACGCGCGCACAGGTCGCGGCGATTCTGATGCGTTTTTGCGAAAATGTCCTTTAACACTTCAAAGGGGGAGCGGCATTCCGCTCCCCCTTTGAGACTGTCGAAAAAGTGGCTGAGCCGCTTTTTCGAGCCTTTTGCACCCCGCTGCAGTACCCGCAAGAGGCATGCCCGCATCCGTAAGGCAGCAAAGCCGCCAACGGCTGCGCCAGCACGATTTGTCCGCCGTAGACGGACAAATCGCACGTTTGCGGTGTGAGAAGTATTTTCTCCGACGTACACGCCGCCGGAGAAAATCGTTTTACTTTCTTTCTCGCTTGCGCGAGAAACTCGGTGAGACCTTTAAGGGCAAGCTAAGGGGGAGCGGCATTCCGCTCCCCCTTTGAACCTTTCATCAGCGGTGTTCCGCGATCCCTTCAAAAGCGAAGTTCGATTGCCTTTTGCGGGATCTTGTGGTAGTATGGCTGTGTAATATCACTTAGGAGGCATACCATGAAAACACTTTTGCGGCGGCTTTTTGTTCTGACGCTCGCGGCGCTCATGCTCACGCAGGGCACGCTTGCGGCATTTACACAAGTCAACGAATCTGTCGAATTTTCCGACGTGCCCTATGAGCACTGGGCGCACTATGATATCGGCACGATGTACCAGCTCGGTCTGATGCTCGGCACGGGCGACGGTGAATTTTCGCCCTCCGGCACGGTGAGCGTTGCACAGGCGGTCACCGTCACCATGCGCGTGTGGGAGCTCTCGCGCGACGGCGACGGCGTGCTCGACCAAAGCGGCGAGAACTGGTACGACGGCGCAGTGGACGCAGCGATGGAAAGCGGTCTTCTCCGCGCGGGACAGTTTGACAGCTACACCCGCGCCGCCACACGCGCGGAGCTTGCGGGGCTTCTTGCCCACGCGCTTCCCGCAGGCGAATACAAGGCGATCAACGCTATCGGTGAGCTTCCCGATGTCGACAGCTCCACCCCCTACGCCGAGGAGATCTTCACGCTCTACAACGCCGGCATCCTTGCGGGCTCGGACGGCTACGGCACGTTCTATCCCGACCGCGACATCACAAGGGCGGAGCTTTCCGCCATCTTGTACCGCATGGTCTATTCCTGGAACCGCAAGGAATTTACCCTCCTCCCCAAGCCCGCGGACCTGACGGTATACTCTTCGAGCAAGTGCCTGTATGTTGACGGCTTCCCCGTCTATGGGCTCACGCGCATCGACGGCGAGTATTATGTCCCCGCTGTGCTGCTAAGCAGCGAAAGGGTCTCCCCCGTTGCAAATATCGTCAGCTGCTACAGCGACGATCAGAAGAATTTCTCCGTCAGCTTTGACCGCTCTTCCTATGGCGAGATCCCCATGCTCACCTACGCCGCCGTACCGCCGGAGGGGAAGGTCATGGGCACGGCGGACGCCGATCCCGGCTCAGTGCAGGTCGACTACGATACGACGGTGCAGGGCGCGGTCTATACCATCGGCGGGCGGTATCCGATGATCAGCCTGAAGCACCTCGGCGCGGTGGAGCAAAACGGCAGCTTCGTACTGAACGTGCTCGAGGAGGCGAACCACACCGTCTCTTACGAAGCCGACCTTGTCGGCGCACCCGTTTCGCAGCTTGCGCGCGGCACCGACCGCGAGACCGCAATTGCCATCCACGACTATCTTGTAAATTACCTCACCTATGACATTCTCACCTCCGCGCCGGGCGGCACGACGGAGGAGGAGTACGCTGCTGCGAATGAGCTGTGGAATAAGGCGTATGAGGAATACGAGCTTTCGACCAACCGTGCGATGAGCACGAAGTACGCCGTCTGCCAGGACTACGCGGAGCTGTTCCAGAGTATGTGCATCCGCCTTGGCATCCCGTGCGACATGGTGACCGGCGAAGCCGGCGGACCGCACGCGTGGAACAAGGTGTATGTCGACGGTCAGTGGCTGTATATGGACTGCACATGGGATGATCCCGTCTCGAGCAAACCGACGCTGCGCTATGACTATTGCCTCGTCGGTCCCGATGTGATGGTCAAAAGCCACTATTGGGATGCTGCCGACTATCCCATGCCCGACGAGTATGACCCCGCGTGGGAGCAGCTCGACCCGAACAACATCACAAGCGCCGATATGTTCCGCAAGTGCCTGATCGCGCAGCTTGTCATTGCCAACCGCGAAAATCCGGAAGCAGTGACGAAGACGGTCAAGCTCCGCGTCACAAAGTCGGGCGCCTACGGCGGCACAGGCGTTCTCTATGCAGAGTACGAGGGCGCGTGGTGGTGGTCGATGCGCGGCGGCTACGACAAAGCTTCGGGGATGTATGTATATACGTTCGGCGATATGATGGGCTGGTAAACGGCTGTTAAAATGGATAAAAGCAAGGAAACGGTGTGTTTTCCTTGCTTTTTCCTTTTTCGTGTGGTTTAATAGAGTTGGCGTAATTTTTGTAAATGCACTTTAGGAAAGGGGCGCGCCCCTTTCCTCGCGATATGTACATATCGCGGCGATCTCTGCGAGAGGGCGTGCTTTCGCCGCTGTGGAACGGCGAAACAAAACGCCCAAACCCAAAAATATATTTTGGAGGAGATACATAATGAAAAAACGCTCACGGAAAAAGATATGGGCAGTCGCGGCGGCGCTGGCGCTCGTCGTGGCGGCGCTGCCGTTTGTCGGCATCGGCGGCGACGCAACGGACGTCTACGGCAGCTACGGCATTATCGACGATACGGAGGTCACCTTCGCGAGCGAGACGACATGTACGCACGGTACCCCCGCGAGCTTCTGGAGCATGGACGGGACGCATCACTGGAAGATGTGTACCACGGATGGCTGCACGGCGGTCTATGACCATGCCGCGCACAGCTATACAGACGGCGTCTGCGCCTGCGGTCTTCACGCAGCCGATGGTGACCAGCCTTTTGACCATGCTGCGGCGGGCTGGACAGGGATCTCCGGTTATCAATCCTCTCTTGGTGCCGGCAAATACTATTTGACAGGCGACGTCATGACTACCGGTACTTCACTTAATCTTTCAGCGAGCGGGGGCGAGATCTGGCTCTGCCTGAACGGACATGATATTATAGGTTGTACAGGTTTTCCGATCCTCACCATAACCAGCGGAACGATCCATCTGTGTGACTGCGCCGGCGGTGGTGCGGCATACTTTGAAAGTCCGGCAACAATGTCCCCCGTGCAGTTTGGCGTTAACGCTACGCTCAATATGTACGGCGGTACGCTTGGCAGCGACACCGTGCAGTCGGGTATCGGCGTGGATTTCTTTAATTCCAACTGCACCTTCAATATGTACGGCGGCACGATCACAAACTGCACCGACAGCTTCTGGAGCACCGGTGGCGGTGGTGTGAGGGTTTATAGCAACGGCGCGTTCAATATGCTCGGCGGCGAGATCAAAAACTGCACCGCGATCAATGGCGGCGGCGTGTACGTTGACAGCGACGGTACGTTCAATATGTACGGCGGTGTGATCTCTGACTGCGACGCGACCGGCACGAGCTATACCGACGGCGGCGGCGGCGTGTATAACGCAGGTGCCTTCACCATGGAAGGCGGCACGATCACGGACTGCGACGCGACAAACGGCGGCGGCGTGTACGTCGACGGCAACGTTGCGTTCAATATGCTCGGCGGCAGCATTTCGAGCTGCAATGCAACCGAAGGCGGCGGCGTGTATGTTAAGTACGACGGTGAGTTTACAATGACCGGCGGCGTGATTGGCGGTGCAGACGCAAGTGACGGCAACTATGCAGCCGGCACTTCCGGAATGGATTCATATACCTACATCAGCTTCTCTTACGGCGGCGGCGGTGTTTCCAATTATGGAAATTTTACGATGTCGGATGACGCCAAGATCCTCAATAACCGTACCGATACTGTAGGCGGCGGCGTGTGGACCGCCCCCTACGCCGAGTTTACTTTCGACTACGGTACAAATGAATATTCCCCTGTTTCGCACAACAGCACATTCACTATGAATGGCGGCACGATCGCAGGTAATGGCGCATATTATTACGGCGGAGGCGTATATGTTGGCGCTCACGCTGCCGCAAATCCCTATGACACATCCGTTCTGCTCAGGCTCCAAGGTAAATTTGTGATGAACGGTGGCGACATCTCCAGCAACACCGCGACCGTGTACGGCGGCGGCGGCGTTTGCGTGGAGTCCGGTATATTTGAAATGAACACCGGCGCCACGATTTCCGGCAACACCGCAAATGACTCTTATATGGCAGGCGGCGGCGTGTACCTCAGCGACCTCACTGCTTTCAATGCCGGTGCCGCGACATCCTCCATGTGTACCATGGACGGCGGCACGATCACAGGCAACCATGCGCCAAACGGTAATGGCGGCGGTATGTGCGTACAATCCGGAAGCCTTACTATGGAAAACGGCGCCGCGATCACAAACAATGATGCTGCCAACAGCGGCGGTGTTTTCCTCGACGCGTACGGCAAGCTCACCATGTCCGACGGCACCGCGATCACGGGCAACACAGCGACAGGCGGTGCCGGCGGCGTGAGCAACAGCAACGGCGGTCAGTTCTATCTGCAAGGTGACATTGATATCTCCGGCAACAAGCAGGGTACCGCAGGGAGCGGTTTCGAAAACAGCAATGTCTTTGCGGGGAGCGGCGGCATCCGCATCACCGGTGAGCTGACTTATGATACGCCCATCGGCGTGTCGTACTATGACTATTATCAGGTGGGGCAAGACAGCCATTTTGCAATGGAGGCCGACGCCTACAATGATCCGCTCTATGGTCATCCCACCTATGGCTGGAACAAATTCATGAGCGAAAAAGAAGTCGACGATTATTTTGTAAGCGAGTACGAAGGGTTCTATATCCGCAACTGGACGAATACGGATAACGTCTATGATGTCGGTCTTCATTTCGAGAACAAGAAAACCATCACGTTCGATGGCGGCGTTGACGCGACCGTGGCGCCCGCATCGGTGGAGCGTTTTGTCGGCGAGACGATCGAAACTGCGCCGAGCGCAAGCAAAGAAGGCAGCGCCCTTACGGGATGGAGCTACGAGTATTTTGATTATGGTCTGTGGGCAACGACCACTGGCACATGGGTGTTCGGCACGGGCGTTGGTGCCACCAAGGTCACGGAAGACACCACGCTCACCGCACAGTGGACAACGAGCCAGTTTACTGTGACATTCAACGCCAATGGCGGAACAGGCACGATGGAGCCGCAGGGCTTCCTCTATGACGAGCCGCTGCATCTTATCAAAAATACATTCACCAACGGTGGGCGCGGTTTCCTCGGCTGGGCAACGAGTGCGGATGGCGAAGTCGAGTATGCGGACGGAGCGGAGTTTGAGGTAAGCGCAGAAGACGGCACCGGGACCACCCTCTACGCCGTGTGGGAAGACATGATGGATGTAACCTTCCATAGCGGTCACTTTGTTGATTTCGGTCTTCCTGCATCGGTCACGATTGAGGGTCCTGAAAACAAGACGATCATGGAAGTGCTGGAAGGTAATGCTGAATACAGCACGATCCTGACTGCGATGCAGAACGTCAGCAGAGTAGGCTATACCTTTGGTGGATGGTATGTAGGCGGAATGCCGCTCGATGAGACGCTTGATTTTGATGAGACGTACATTAAGTCTTATGAAAACATCTTCTCTCGTTGGTTCTGCACCGTGGACTTCGACTCCAACGGCGGCAGTAATGTTGAACCAATAACCAATGCGTTGGAGGGCTATCCGATCCAAAGACCTGCCGACCCCACGATGGATGGCAAAGTTTTCGGCGGCTGGTATAGGGATGATGCGCTGACACAGGAGTGGAATTTCGATTCAGACTTCATTGACGGTCCTATGACCCTCAAAGCCAAATGGACCGACCCTGTTGTTGACCCGTTCGACGATCCCGACGGCGACAATGTTCCCAACGCGGTCGACCCCGACGACGACGGCGACGGTGTCCCCGACTGGGTGGATACATACGAGCCGACCAACGACCCCGAAGCCGATGATGACGGCGACGGCATCAAGAACAAGGACGACCCCGATCACCCGAGCTTCTGGGATACAGACGGCGACGGCGACTATGACGGGGACGATAAGGACAGCTACTGGCAGCCCGATGAGGACAATGGCGGACGCTACCCCGGCGAGACGGACAAAAAGCCCGTGACGGGACATCCCGAGGACACCGACGGCGACGGCAATCCCGACTGCGTCGACCCCGCGCCGAAGAACCCGAGCGGTAACGCCGAACCCGACCGTGACGGCGACGGTACGCCCGACAAGGATGACGAGAAGTACGACCCGCTCGGCGATCCCGACAACGACGGCATCCCCAACGCGTCGGACGACGACAACGACGGCGACGGCATCCGCGACTGGTACGACCCGCACGTTGACTCTGACAACGACGGTGTCGCGGACTGGAAGGATACCGATGACGACGGGACCGGTGAAACTCCCGATACAACCGACGACGACACGGACGGCGACGGCATCCTGAACGAGGACGATCCCGACCATCCTGACTTCTGGGAGCAGTCCGGCGACGGCAGCGGTACAGACGCAGGCGACCCGAACGTCGACAAGGACGGCGACAAGGTCCCCAACGCCATCGACAAGGACAACGACGGCAAGGATAACAGCGGCATCGACGGCGCGGAGGACGGAAATAACAAGCCGGCTTCCGGCTATGATCCCACCGGCGATAACGACGGCGACGGTATCCACAACCGCTACGACCCCGACGCGGACAGCGACGGCGACGGTATCCCCGACTGGAAGGATGACTACCCCGACGATCCCAATAACGGCTCCGGCGGTGGTGGCGGCGGCTCCGGCGGTGGCGGTGGCGGCGGTGTGCCGAGCGCACCGCTCAAGGACACCGACGGCGACGGCATCCCCGACATCCTCGACGATGACGACGATAACGACGGACTGCTCGACTTCGAAGATCCCGACCCGCTGACGCCGAACGTTGTTGACCTCGGCAGCGACATCTGCGACCGCTTCGATGACCTCGAGCACGGCGCATGGTACGAAGAGTACATCCAGTACGTCGTTGAAAACGGTTTGATGGAAGGTATCTCCGATGCGCTGTTCGATCCGAACGGCACGACCTCGCGCGCGCAGATCGTGATGATGCTCTGGCGTATGGAAGGCGAGCCGCTGGTTACGCACCCGCTGTACTTCGCGGACGTGAGCGAGGGCGCGTGGTACGCCGACGCGCTGCGCTGGACGAACAGCGAGGGCATCGTCCTCGGCTACGACGACGGACGCTTCGGAACGGGCGACCCTGTCACGCGTGAGCAGATCGCGACGATCCTCTGGCGCTACACGCGCTTCAAGGGCATCGACACGAGCAGCGGCGAGAGTACGAGCCTTCTGAAGTTCTCCGACGCGAAGAAGATCAGCGCCTACGCCATCTCCGCCCTGCAGTGGGCGTGCGGCGAGGAGCTGATCCGCGGTACGGTCATTGACGACGGCAGCATCGTTCTCGACCCGCAGGGCAGCGCAACGCGCGCCCAGGTCGCGGCGATCCTGATGCGATTCTGCGAGAATATCCTCTAAATAAAGAAAAGGAGTGGCGAAAGCCACTCCTTTTCTTTATTTAGTTCAGAAAATCCTTCAATTTTTTCGACCGGCTCGGATGACGCAGCTTGCGCAGCGCCTTCGCCTCGATCTGGCGGATACGCTCGCGCGTGACCTCAAACTCTTTGCCGACCTCCTCAAGTGTGCGCGGGCGACCGTCCTCAATACCAAAGCGCAGCTTGAGGACCTTCTCTTCGCGCGGAGTAAGTGTTGAGAGAACATCAATGAGCTGCTCCTGCAAAAGCGTAAACGATGCCGCCTCCGACGGTTCGCTTGCGCCCTCATCGGGGATGAAGTCGCCGAGGTGGCTGTCTTCCTCTTCGCCGATGGGTGTTTCGAGAGAAACAGGCTCCTGCGCGATCTTCAGGATCTCGCGGACCTTGTCAACGGGCATCCCCATCTCCACGGAGATCTCTTCCGGTGACGGGTCGTGTCCAAGCTCCTGCAAAAGCTGGCGGCTCACACGAATGACCTTGTTGATCGTTTCGACCATGTGAACGGGGATGCGGATGGTGCGCGCCTGATCTGCGATGGCGCGGGTGATCGCCTGACGGATCCACCACGTTGCATAGGTCGAAAACTTAAAGCCCTTCGTATAGTCGAACTTTTCAACTGCCTTGATAAGACCGAGGTTGCCCTCCTGAATGAGGTCAAGGAACAGCATCCCGCGCCCGACATAGCGTTTTGCGATGGAAACGACAAGGCGGAGATTCGCCTCAGCAAGCTTTTGCTTTGCAGCCTCGCCGCGTCCGAGATCCACGCGGATGGCAGCAAGCTCGTCCTCAGAGAGGGTGAGGTCGTTTTGCTTCGCTTCATTCAGCCGCGCCTGTGCGGCAGCGCTTGCCGTCATGTCGGTTGCGAGTGCGACCTCCTCGTCGGCGGTGAGAAGGGGGACTTTTCCGATCTCCTTTAAGTACATTCGTACGGGATCGTCGATGGAAAAGCTGTCCACCAGATCATTGGGGTCGACCAGCTCCTCCTCTTCCATCCCCGCGATCTCCTCCATCGGCGGCTCGATGTCGTCGGGAAGATCGGGCAGGATAAACTCATCGCTGCCAACCTCGATGCCAAGCTGCTCGAGCGAGTCGTAAATGCTGTCCATCTGGTCAGAATCGATATCCAATTCATCAAGAACCTCCGAAAGCTCGGAAGATTCCAGCCTGCCGCGCCTTTTCCCGCGTGTGAAAAGGTCACGCAGACGCTCGTTTGCCATAAGGAGCGCCGATGCGGAAAGCGTTGCGATCAGCTTGTCATCAAGCTTCCCGCCTTTGCCGCGTTTTGCGGCTTCCGCGTCTGCTTCGGCAAGAAGCGCGTCTGCCTGCGCTTCAAGATCGATCTGCGTGTTCATGTTTTCGTTTTCCATGTTTACTTTCCTCCGTGACCCTTTTTACTTTTATATTTCTCGACAGCAGCGGCAAGCGGATCGTATCCCGCGCCGCTGCGCTTTTGGGCTTCTTCTTTGATGAGCGTGATGTAATCGCGAAGTGCGCGGTGCGCGTTTGCGGCTGATTCCGGCTTTTGCAAAAGCTGGGAGACGTGGCTCATTTCCTCACCGGAAAGCTCTCTTGCAAGAAGCGGAACGCTGATGTGACCGTCATTTTTCTGCGATAGCAGTGCGTCGAAAACGCGACCGAGGAGCTGGCAGGAAAATTCGCTCGATGAAAGCGTTTCGACCTCGCCAAACAGGCTCTCGTCAAGCGTGAGCAGCCGGATGACGCCTTCTTCCGCCATGGCAGAGCGCACGTTATCGTAGCGGACGGTGCGCAATTTTGGCTGTACCTGTGCAATGGGGTTGAGGTCTGCACGCCGCTGCATACGGTCCGCCTTCGTGAAAAGACGCTTGCGTGCGCGCTGGACATCAAGTGCGAGCGCTTGCGGCGTAACGGAGCAAAGTGCTGCCGCGCGAGCGGTGTAGACCTCGCGCTCGACTGCGTTTGAAAGCGTCGCGATCAGCTCGCTCACTGCGGCGGCGTATTCGACTTTCTGCTTGTCATCGGAAAGGTCGAAGCGCGCGGCGACCTGCTCCATGCGAAAGTCCATGCCGTCCGCGCTGCCGGAGAGGAGGCGTTCAAACGCTTCGCGCCCCTGATACTTTATAAAATCGTCGGCGTCCTGCTTGACATACTCACCGTCGACGAAGCGCTTGGGAAGCTGCAAGACCTTCACATTAAATTCGGAATCCTGTAGGATGGCGAGAGCCTTCTGTGTTGCGATTTTTCCCGCGTCGTCGTTGTCGTAGCAAAGGATCAGCTCCTTCGTGCAGCGGGAGAGGAGCCTTGTCTGCTCCTGCGTCAGTGCCGTACCCATCGAGGCAACGGCGTTGTCGAAGCCTGCCTGATGGAGCATGACAACGTCGATATTTCCCTCACAGAGGATAATGTTCCCTCTTTTTGACTTTTTAGCCAAATTCAGCCCATAAAGTACGCGCCGTTTGCTGTAAACGACCGTTTCCGGCGAATTCATGTATTTTGCGCCGGGATCATCCTTGCTGATGATGCGGCCGCCGAAAGCAACAACGTCTCCGCGGTTGTCAATAACCGGAAATATGAGGCGGTTTCTGAATTTATCATACAGATTTCCGTTTTTGCCCTGTACCACAAGACCGGCTGATAAAAGCTCCGACTTCGCGTAGCCTTTCCGCGTCATCGCCTGTAAAAGGGCGTCCCATTTATCTTGTGCGGCGCCGAGACCAAAATTTACCGCCGTTTTTAGGGAAATTTTTCGGGTTTCGAGATATTTTTCGACCGCTGCCCCCTCGGGGGTTTGAAGTGTTTCGTAGAAAAATCTCGCCGCGTCGCGATTGAGTGCGAGTATACGGCGGCGAAGAGAATCGTCGCTGCCTTTGCCCTGCTCCGGAAGAGGAAGATTCACGCGCTTGGCGAGAAATTCGACAGCCTCAGGAAAGGAAAAGTTTTCCATTTCCATGACAAAGTTAATGACGCCGCCGCCTTTTTTGCATCCGAAGCAGTGGTAGATCTGTTTATCGGGAGAAACGGAGAAAGAACCTGTTTTTTCGTTATGAAAAGGGCAAAGTCCGAAAAAATTCCCGCCTTTTTTGGTAAGATTCACATATCCGGAAACGACATCTGTGATGTCGTTTCTTGCGATCAGCTCATCAAGAAAGCTTTGCGAAAACGCCACGGATGCACCTCCTCTCATCAAAACGAAAAAAAGAGCGATTTTCATGAATTATCCGCGAAAAAGCGAAAAACTCCGCGCTGTACAAAGCATACGATTTTCTTATACGCTGCGATTTCCCGTTTTCCTCTTTTTTATTCAAAAATTCGCAAAAAATTTTTGCCTTTTGATCGTCGAAACGCATCGGATGGCGGGAGGTCATATCTTTGAAAAAGCACAATATCTTATTATGCCCCTTTGGGGTGTATTTTGGCGACGCGGAACGAGGTGCGGCGCTTTATGACGCAAAAGCGCGAGAGGAAAATTTGTGTGACAATTGACAGGTGAAAAAATATTGGCTATAATTGGTGCGTATGGTTTGCTCCGCCCACTTTTCGGAAAGCGGGTGTGGTTTTCCGCTTTTTGGCGTAGCGTGGCTGCGTATCGGTTTTAAGAGCCGTCGCGCGGGAAGACACGCTTTTTTGACTGCGCGCTGCTGCTTTTTGGTGGGGGCGCATTTACTTGGCGCTTTGTTTGACGAATTTTGTCGTTTTTTTCCGAAAGGAGGGGGAATCTGTTGGATATTCAGCTTTTTGCAATTAAATTGGACAGACCTCTCACCGAGGAAGAAGAGCGTGCGCTTGCCGAGCTTATGCCGCCCGAACGGCGGGAGCGTCTGCGCCGGACAAAGTCTGCTGCAAACCGCAATGAGCATATCTGTGCGTATGCGGCGCTGCGGTTTGGGCTGTATCAGGTGTTTGGATGGCGTGAGCTGCCGGAGCTTGCCTATTCACGCTATGGAAAACCTTATTTTGCAGCGCGCGACGATGTGCATTTTAACATCAGCCATACGCGCGGGGCTGTGCTTGTGGGGATCCATGATTCACCGGTCGGAGTGGATATCGAGAAGATCCGTCCTGTCAGCGAGCGCATGATGCAGCGCATTGCCCGCGTGACAACAGAAAAGGAATTTTACGAGAGCTGGGTCCGCCGCGAAAGCCGTGGTAAATGGGCGGGCAACGGTCTTGCGGCGATCAATGCCGCCGATTCTCCCACGATGCTCGGTGAAAAGTTCCACTTTGTTGAAACTTTTGACGGCTATGCGGCGTGCGTGTGTACCCATTCGACGGACGAGCTTGCGCCGCTGCAAAAGTTCCGCTTAGAGGATATGCGGTGAGTTTTTACATATCACACCCTCCCTGTATCGACAGGGAGGGTGTGATACTGTCGAAAAAGTGGCGGAGCCACTTTTTCGAGTTTTTTGCGCGGCGACGCGTCACCCGCTTACGCCGCGAGAAGTATTTTCTCCGACG
>JAFQUN010000037.1 GCA_017408525.1 Oscillospiraceae bacterium | reverse complement strand
CGGCGACGTTTCCAAGGCGGAGATGCTGCGCGAGGCGGTGCAGGAGGGCTTTGAGGCTGTCGGTGCGCTCGATTCTCTCCCGCAGGTCTGCCAGGATACTTACGCCGAGACGATGAAGCGCTTCGACTATTGGATCGAAAACGGCACGATGGACGGCTATGGCACCACGATGGAAGATGCAGCCGAAGATGCCGCCGCTGATGCGGAAACTTCCAAAGAGACTCCCGCGACAGAGAGTGCAGTCTGATAAAGACATAAAATAACAGGACGGCTTTGCCGTCCTGTTATTTCATCTTGTCAAAAAGTCTCACAGAGTTTCGCGGCGCTGCCGCGAAATAGAGCTAAATTATTTTCTACGGCGGCGTGTACGTCGGAGAAAATACTTCTCGCGGCGTAAGCGGGTGACGCGTCGCCGCGCAAAAGACTCGAAAAAGTGGCTTTGCCACTTTTTCGACA
This sequence comes from Oscillospiraceae bacterium, assembly GCA_017408525.1. GTDB lineage: Bacteria > Bacillota > Clostridia > Oscillospirales > Oscillospiraceae > RGIG2163. The sequence continues at coordinate 28,543 of JAFQUN010000037.1, read as the reverse complement.
GTCAAAAAAACAGGACGGCTTTGCCGTCCTGTTTTTTTATATGAAAAATTCCGGCTCGGCTCTTCGCGTATAGTCACGCTCAAGCATCGCTTTATGCGAAAGGAACGCCTCGTCGTCAAAGTACTTTGCCCCAACAGGGCAGTGCTTGACGCACGCATGGCATTTGATGCAGATGCCCGTAACGCTCGCGTAGTCCTGCGTACTGATCGAGCCCATCGGGCAGCCTGCGGCGCAAAGACCGCAGGAGCGGCACTTTTCCTTATCTGTCACAGGCTTTGCCTTCAAAAAGACCTTCGGCTCGCCGTCAAGTCCGCGCGGTGTGTAGTACGGTCCCACAGGGTCACGACCGCGCACGGAGCAGGGTGTGTCATCGCCGCGCTTGATCTTCTCGCACACGGCGGCAGCAAATGCCGAGATGCGCGCAAGGTCGTCCGCATCGGGGCGATCCGCGGCAAGCGTTTCGGAAAAGGCGTGCTGCGCGGCAATGGCAGCTCCTGCGATGACGCAAAAACCGTTTTCTGTCAGAACGGAGCGCAGCTCACTGAGCGAATCGTCAAAGCTGCGGTTGCCGAACGTCGTAAGTGCGACGGCGTATGTACCGTCCGTGAACAGCTCCTTCACGGCGGGCAAAAGCTTATTGGGGATGCGGCCGGCATAAGTCGGTGTACCGAAAACGACAAGCTCATCCGGCTCATAGATCCGTGCATCCTCCCGCGCGGCGGGCAAGGTGAGATCATCACCTGTAAGCGGCACACCAAGCAGATGTGCGATCTCGCCGGCAAGAGCGGTCACGACAAGGCGTGTTTTTCCGACCGGACTGAAATAAACAGCGTGGACACGTTTGATATTCACGGAAAAACCTCCATCTCTTTCTCTTAAATCAAAAAATCATCAGCGGTAAAATGCGTTGTCTTGAGAGGAACGGGACGCGGCGGCTCCCGTTTGCGCGGGTCATACACAAATGAGCGGCAATGTGAGGCGGGGTCGGTAATGCCGTGCTTTTTGCAGGCGACTTCCCGTTCATTGACCGCGTGTCCTCTCGCACAGTAGGCGCAGCGCGGCTCAATATCCTTTTTGAAAAGTGAAGACGAAAAGAACATATAGCTTCCTCCTTAAAGACTCTCCAGCACGATCGCATCGTCCTCGACGCTTGCGTGCAGCTTCGTGATGGGTGCGTCATAGCTCGCGATAATGCGTGTTGCCATCACATCCTCAAGCTCCTTTTGGATGGTGCGGCGCAGATTTCGCGCGCCGTAGGCGGAGGAATAGGACTTGTGCGTAAGGTAGGAAACGAGGGCATCATCCCAGGTGAAGGTAAGCCCCTTCTCGCGCAGCGTGCCCTGCAGCTCACCGAGCATGATGGCGGCGATCTTTTCAAAGTCCGCCTCGTCGAGCTGGTTGAATGTCACGATCTCATCGACGCGGTTGAGGAACTCGGGACGTAGGAACTCACGCAGTGCCTTCATCGCACGCTCGGCTGTCTGCTCGCTCGCTGTGCGGTTGAAGCCCACAGAGCCGTTTTTGCGGTCGCTTCCGGCGTTGGAGGTCATAACGATGACAGTGTTTTCGAAATTAACGCGCCGCCCATGTGCGTCGGTGATCTGTCCGTCGTCGAGAATTTGCAAAAGGACGTTCAAAACATCGGGATGCGCTTTTTCGATCTCGTCGAACAAAATGACGCTGTACGGCTTGCGGCGGATCTTCTCGGTGAGCTGTCCTGCCTCGTCGTAGCCCACATAGCCCGGCGGCGAACCGATGATGCGAGAGACGGAGTGCTTTTCCATAAACTCGGACATATCGAGCCGGATAAGAGACTCCGGCACATTGAAAAGGTCGTTTGCAAGCTGCTTGACAAGTTCTGTCTTGCCAACGCCGGTCGAGCCGACGAAAATGAAGCTCACGGGTTTTCTCTTGGGCGAAACGCCCACACGGTTGCGGCGGATCGCGGCAGCGACGGCGGCGACCGCCTCATCCTGCCCGATGATCTTTGCCTTCAGCCGCTCTTCCAAGCGGCTCAGACGCTCAAACTCCTCCTCGCGGATGTGGCTTGCGGGTATCTTCGTCCAAAGCTCGATCACGCGCGCAAGATTCTCGACGCCCAGCGACGGTGTTCCGCGCTCGTTGAGCGCCTCCAGCTCCGATTTGAGCTGCAGCTCATGGCTGCGAAGCTCCGCAAGGCGCGCAAAATCAGTGTTTTCAGTGTCACCCTCCAAAAGCTCGCGCTCTTTGGCATAGTCCTCGAGCGTGCGCTCGATCTCCATGCGGCGGTTGATGTCCGCGTCCTTCAAATTGAGGTCGGAGCATGCCTCGTCGATCAGGTCGATCGCCTTGTCAGGCAAAAAGCGGTCGGTGATATACCGCTCGGAGAGCATGACCGCCTGACGCAGTACACCGTCGGGGATCTGCACGCCGTGATGCTTTTCGTAATAATGTGCGATGCCCTGCAAAATTTTGAGCGTATCCTCCACCGACGGCTCGTTGACCGTCACCGGCTGGAAGCGCCGCTCGAGCGCGGTGTCCTTTTAGATGTGCTTCCGATATTCGGAAAAAGTCGTCGCGCCGATGACTTGGATCTCGCCGCGCGAGAGGGCGGGCTTCAAGATATTTGCAGCGTTCATGCTGCCCTCTGCGTCGCCCGCGCCGACGATGTTGTGGACCTCATCGATGACAAGGATGATGTTGCCGTATTTGCGGATCTCCTCGATAAGCCCTTTCATGCGGCTTTCAAACTGCCCGCGAAACTGCGTTCCGGCGACAAGCGCCGTCAGGTCGAGAAGGTAGACCTCTTTATCGCGCAGCTTGAACGGCACCTCGCCGTGTGCAATGCGCTGGGCAAGCCCCTCGGCGATGGCAGTCTTGCCGACGCCCGGCTCGCCGATCAGGCACGGATTGTTCTTTTGGCGGCGGTTCAAAATTTGAATGACGCGCTCGATCTCCTGCTCACGCCCGATCACGCAGTCGAGCTTGTTTTCGCTTGCGCGCTTGGAAAGGTTGATGCAGTAGCTGTCAAGAAACTTACGTTTTTTCTCGCTGCGCCGTTCCTTCTCGCGCGAGGCACCGCGCGAAGAATCGTCCGCATTTTCACTGTTTGCCGGCTGCGCGGGTGGATTTTCTCCGGAGAAAAGGCGGCTTAAAAACGGGAACGTCGCCGTCTTGCCGTCCTCATCCTCATCGTCCTCGTCGACGTCTTTTGGCAAAGAGTCCATGCTCTCCGCGCCGCCGAAAGCCTGCATCATCTCACCGGTGATGGCGTCAAGGTCGTCGTCACTTACGCCGAAGCGCTTCATCATCTCGTCGACCTGAGGAAGCCCCATATTACGCGCGCATTTGAGACAAAGACCCTCGTTGAACGTTTTGCCGTCTTCAAGCCTTGAAATAAAGACAACGGCAACATTTTTCTTACATCTTGAACACATGGTTGGCTGCATCGTTTTGTACCTCCGTTATTTGCCAGAGAGAAGTGAAAGCGGCGAAAATGCCGCGAAATAGCGAACGATAAATGTTTCGTCGATGGGAAGCGGCGGCAGCAGCGCTCCCAGCCACAGATAAAGCTGCAAAACCACATACACCCAGGCTGCTGCCTCGACAAGACCGAACAGCGCACCGCCGAAGCTGTTGAGCGAATTTATGACCGGCAGCTTGAAGGCGACATTGAGCATATTCATCAAAAGGCGCAGCAAAAGAAGCAGGATCAGGAACGCCACGATAAAAGCGGCAGATGCGACAATGCCCGAGATCCCTTCGTACATCGCCTGTGTCAGCGCATCGGCGACCTCGCCGACCGCACCGCCCGTCGCGGCGACAGCATCTTCAAAGAAGGATGCCATCCACTCCGGCAGCGCGCTTGTATCAAGGAGGAACGCACCGTCGGGAAGCTCCATATCCTGAAGATCGGAAAAGCTGAAAGATGGTGTGACTTCCGGAAGCTCCGCAAGCGCCTCTTCCATGCGCATTTGGACGAATTCCTCGATCGCCGGCAGCGCCGCATCCATCACGCTCGCTGTGAGCGAGGTTGCCGCAAGATTTGCGCCGAAAAGTGCGATAAGCACTACGACAAAGCGCATCAGGCTTTTGAAAAGCCCGCGCGCGCGACCGACCAGCGTACCGATCAAAAGTGCTGCGACAAGCGCCGCGTCAAGGACGATGGCAAGGATAGAAGTATCCATAATATAGCCCTCTTTCCGCGTTTGTATCAACGCATTTTATCACGGTACGAAAAGCCGTGCCGAGGAAGTGCCGAGCAAAAGCGCCGTACCGTCCGTGCGCATGATGGAGCTTTTTGCATAGTCTGCCTCTGCGGCGGACGCATAGCCGGCAAGATCACTTGTGTATATGCGAAGATCCCTGCCGGAAAGAACGCTCAAATAGCGTCCCGCGCAGCTGATATGGCGAACCTCGTCGGTCGTATCGAGCCGCGAGATGACCGCACCCTCAAAAGAAAGCGTCACGATCGTCGATTCCGCCGACGCACTTGCGCTTTTGAAGACGAGCGCCGCGAAATCACCGCAGGCAAACGATGCAAGCTGTGAATTTCCGAATCCGTAGCGTGAGCGCAGCGTTCCGTCGGCGGAAAAGAACACCATCTCATCCTGCATCAAAACGCCGATCGCGTCGCCTGCACATTCAAGCCGCAGCGCAACGTCGTCACCGACCGGTGCGGTGATGCTTGCCGACGCACCGTCAAGCGGCGAGAGCAGAAGTGAACTTGAAAAGACATTGTCCTCCTGTCCAAGCGTCAAAGAGGCAAGCATCCGCCCGCCGGGCAGAACGTTTGCATCGACAACATAGCGATTTGCCGAATCAAGTGTATAGATGCATTCCGTTGCCGCATTGTAAACGGAAACAGATGCTTTATATCTGCTTTTAGTGGATGTAACGGTGATGAAATCCCCAACGCCGACGCGCACGGAGATCAGCGCCTCGCCATCCTCGATGGTCATGTCCGTCTCGCGCCCGCGTGTGTCGATGCGGTAGAGTGCCGACCCGCCAACATCGTATACAACGGCGCACGCCGTGCCGACCTCGATGGCAGGTGTGTCCAGCTGCACGGTGCGGCTGTAAATGGTCGTACCGTCCTCGGCAAAAAGATCGATGCGCGTTTGCGAGGCAACGAGCAGGTGATCTCCGAAAAGCGCGAACGTGTTGGACCGATCACCTGTGTAATTATATAAAACCGTTTGTTCGCTTCGCTGCTCTGCGCTGTAAGTGAAAAGCCGCCGAACGCTTTCAAAGCTGTTCATGTCAAAATACACGGCGGCGAGCACCACGCCCAAGACCGTGATCAAAACAAGCAGGAGCGAGAGGATGCGCCGAAAGGGGCTTTGCTGCACCCGCTGCGGATTTTCCGTTTTCCGTTCATGCTTGACCCTACTATCCATTGAGTCGTTCATCCTCATACCAAAGTCTTGTCATGTAAAGCCCGCCCGGCGGGACTGTCGGACCTGCGAGCGTGCGGTCGCCGGAGGCAAGGATGTGCGCGATGTCCTCCGGCGCGAGCTTGCCTTCTGCGGCGTACAAAACCGTCCCCGTGATAGCACGCACCATGTTGTATAAAAAGCCGTTCGCGCAGACCTTCAGCTCCAGAAGCTCGCCTGCGCGCGTCACGCGGCAGTAGTGGATGGTACGCACCGTGCTTTTCACGTTCGTGCCCACCGAGCGCACGGCGGCAAAGTCGTGCGTCCCCTCAAACGCGCGCGCGGCGCGGTCCATCACCTCCTCGTCGAGGTGCTTGGGGTAGAAGTATGCACGGTTTACATAAAATGGATTCTTGATGCGCGAATTGAAAATGCGGTAGGTATACTCCTTTTTGATGCACGAGCCGATGGCGTTGAACGCCTCGTCCACCTCAAATGCGGCGGTCACAACGATATCTTCCGGCGTGTGGGTGTTGATGGCAAAGGGCAGGCGGTCGACCGGAATGCGCGAACTCGTGCGGAAATTGGCAACATAGCACTCGGCATGAACGCCCGCGTCGGTACGCCCGCAGCCTGTGAGCGAGACGTTCTCACCGCAGACCTTCGAGATGGCGCGCTGGAGCGTCTGGGCAACGGTGACCTCCGTTTTCTGAACCTGCCAACCGTGATACGCCGACCCATTGTACATCAATTTTAGAGCAATATTTCGCATAAATCTTGACCTTTTTGTAAATCTTCATCATCGCAAAAGATGCTCCGCATCTTTTGCGAATCTTTTGCGTGGCGACGCGTCACCCGCTTACGCCACGAGAAGTATTTTCTCCAACGTACACGCCGCCGGAGAAAATGGTTTGACTTTATTTCGCCGCTGCGCGGCGAAACTCTGTGAGACCATTTTCGATGTTTTACAGAAGAAGTACAGCCGCAAGCAGCGCGCCGTAGAGCACAAGCACTGCCGCGTCGCGCGGATGATAGTGCAGAACGTGCAGCTTCGTCCGTCCCACGCCGCCGTGATAGCAGCGACATTCCATCGCCGTTGCAAGCTCGTCGGCACGGCGGAATGCGCTCACAAAAAGCGGCACGAGCAGGGGAATGAGAGCCTTTGCGCGGCGCAGGAGGCTGCCCGACTCGAAATCGGCGCCGCGCGCCTTTTGCGCCGACATGATCTTATCCGTCTCCTCAATGAGCGTCGGGATAAAGCGCAGCGCAATGGACATCATCATCGAAAGCTCGTGTACCGGCACGCGCACGCGCTTGAGCGGGGAGAGGAGCGACTCCAGCCCATCTGTCAGATGGATCGGGCTTGTCGTGTAGGTGAGAAGGAAGGTACCCATGATCAAAAGCGCGATGCGCAGCATCATGAAAAACGCGGCGATGAGCCCCTCCTGCGTCACGCGCAGAAAACCGAACTGCCACAAGATGCGCCCGGGCGTATAGAAAATATTGAGCGCGCCGGTAAAGATCACGATGAACAGCACCGGACGCAGTCCCCGCACGAGCGGACGCAGCCCCACACGCGAAATGCGCACGGCGAGAGCAAGTGAGAGCGTTACGATGGCGTACGTCAAAAACGAATCGGCGCAAAAGAGCGCTGCGATATACAAAACGGTCACAAGCAGCTTTGTGCGCGGGTCAAGCCGGTGAGCAAGCGTCGTCCCGGGGAAAAACTGACCGAGCGTGATATCCTTGAGCATCAGCGCGCACCGCCTTTCTCGGCGGCAAGACGCATGATCTCGCCGCAAAGCTCCTGTGTCGTACACACATCCGCGCGCACGTCGATGCCTTTTTGACGAAGCGCAGCGGCAATGCTTGCCGCGCGCGGAACATCCAGCCCTGCATCCCGCAAAAGCGCAGCGTTTGCAAACACCTTGCGCGGCGTATCGTCGAGCAGGACGTGTGCATCCTTCATCACGATGATGCGGGAGGCAACGCGCGCCACCTCATCCATGCTGTGGCTGACGATAATGACCGCGCCGCCTCGCGCTTTGTGGTATTCGGAGAGCTTATCCAAAAGTTCATCGCGCGAGCGGGGGTCAAGTCCCGCTGTCGGTTCGTCAAGAATGAGGACCTGCGGCTCCATCGCAATGACGCCCGCGATGGCAACGCGCCGCTTCTGACCGCCCGAAAGCTCAAAGGGCGACGCGTCAAGCTGCTCGTCCGAAACACCGGCAAAGCACGCCGCCTCGCGCACGCGCCGGTCGATCTCCTCGTCGGAAAGCCCCATATTTCGCGGCGCAAATGCGATGTCGCGATACACCGTTTCCTCAAAGAGCTGGTACTCGGGGTACTGGAACACAAGCCCCACGCGAAAGCGTACACGTCGGATATCCTTCGGTCTTTCCCAAATGTCCTCACCGTCGAGCAGCACCTGCCCGCCCGTCGGACGGAGCAGAGCGTTCAAATGCGAGATGAGCGTCGACTTTCCCGACCCTGTGTGACCGATGATGCCGATAAACTCGCCCTCGCTTACACAAAGGCTGACATCATCAACAGCAGTGCGGCAAAACGGCGTTCCCTCGCCATAGGTATATGAAAGATTTTTGACCTCTAAAATCGGTTTCAAAATATTTTTCCTCGTCAGCTTAAAAATTGACACACAGCATCTACGCACTCGTCCACCGTGAGCGCCGTGAACGGCAAGTTTGCGCCCTCGGCACGAAGCAGCTCCAAAAGCTCCACAGTCTCCGGTACGCCAAGCCCCAGCGCGCGAAGTTTTGCGGCGCGGGAGAACACCTCGCGCGGCGTGCCATCCATCGCAACGCTGCCTCTTTCCATCACGATCACGCGGTCGGCAAGCTCTGCCTCGTCCATGTGATGCGTGATGAGAACGACCGTGATACCGTTTTTGCGGTTGAGCTCATGCAGCGTGGCAAGAACCTCTCTGCGACCCACGGGGTCAAGCATCGCTGTTGCCTCGTCGAGCACGATGCACTGCGGCTGCATGGCAAGCACGCCCGCGATGGCAAAGCGCTGCTTCTGCCCACCGGAGAGGAGGTGCGGCGCATGCAGGGCGAATTTTCCCATGCCGACAGCCTCCAGCGCTGCGTCAACGCGTCGGCGGATCTCGTCTGTCGGCACGCCAAGATTTTCCGGCGCAAACGCAACATCCTCCTCAACGACGTTTGCAACGATCTGGTTGTCGGGATTCTGGAAAACCATCCCAACGCGGCGGCGGATCTCAAGAATGAGCGATTCGTCCGCCGTATCCATATTATCCACATAGACCGTCCCGCCGGAAGGGAGGAGTATGGCGTTAAAGTGCTTTGCAAGCGTCGACTTTCCCGACCCGTTGTGACCGAGAACGACGACAAACTCCCCGCGCCGGATCGAAAGATCGACCCCGCGCAGCGCGGCAGTACCCTCCGATGTATCGTCATCGCCCGAGCTGTATCGAAATTCAAGCGACTTTGTCTGTATCATGTCCTGCATCGTGTGCATCCTTCAAAATCAATATGCTTTTTGAAAAAGATGCAAAGCATCTTTTTCAAAAGTAAAAATCAATATGCCATCCAGCGGCCTGTTGCGCCGCAGGGAAGTGCGAGTCCTGTTTCTTCAACGGGAAGACCCAGCTCATCCCATTCCGTGTGTCCGCCAAACCGCTCCCCGACGAGCGTTGCAAGGATGTATCCGAGTACCGACGGCGCAAGCCCTGTCGTGTAGGAGTTGAGGATCACAAAAAGCGGTGTGTCGGAGAGCACCTGCGTGCAGAGCTTCACGAAAGGATAGAGGCTTTCCTCCAGCTTCCAAACCTCGCCGCCGGGACCCCGCCCATAGGACGGCGGGTCCATAATGATCGCGTCGTAGACCTTGCCGCGCCGGATCTCGCGCTCGACAAACTTCGCGCAGTCGTCAACGATATAGCGGATGGGCGCGTCGGATAAGCCGGACGCGGCGGCATTTTCCTTCGCCCACGCCACCATGCCCTTCGCCGCGTCAACATGGCAAACGCTCGCGCCGGCTGCGGCGCAGGCGACGCTTGCCCCGCCGGTGTAGGCGAAAAGGTTCAAAACGCGCACAGGACGACCTGCTTTGCGGATCTTTTCCATCGCAAAGTCCCAGTTGACGGCCTGCTCCGGAAAAAGCCCTGTGTGTTTGAAGTTCATCGGCTTGACATTAAACGTCAGCGCCTTATATCGCACCTGCCACTGCTGCGGAAGATCGCCCTTTTCCCAGTGACCGCCGCCGCTTGAGCTTCTGTGGTAGCGTGCGTTTGAGCGCTTCCAACCCGCATTTGTGTGCGGTGTTTCCCATATTGCCTGCGGGTCGGGGCGCACGAGGATCTGTCCGGCCCAGCTTTCCAATTTTTCGCCGCCTCCGCAGTCGAGAAGACGGTAATCCTTCCAATCCTTTGCGATCCACATAAAAGGAAACCCTCCGCACTATAAATCAAATTATTATACCGCAAAATACTGCCTCGCGTCAACGTGAAAAAGCACGACTACACCTTTTTCCCTGACGCAAGAAAACGCAGCAGTGTTTTCCGCTCATTTTCAACTTCCCCGCGCATCACCGCATCAAGCGCCGCGCGCAGCGCCTCGCCGACCGCGCGCCCCGAAAAGCCGAGCGAGACTGCGTCGTTTCCATCGACCGCAAGCTGTGAGAGCGTAAAGCACGCGCCCTCGTCGAGCAGCTCCCTGCCCAGAAGACGAGCATCCTCCCACGGTTTTTGCGCCGCCTCAAGTCCCTCGGGACGCTTTGCGGCATTGTCGGCGCATTTGGCATCGAGCAGGTCGAAAAAAGCCTCCGCACCGATCTCCGACAAAACGCGCAGCACCTGCGCGCGCGTCGGCGAAAACTGGCGGTCATGCCAGCTAAGCAGCGTTTCGATCTGCCGGCGCAAGTCGTTTGGGAAGCGCAGCCGTTCCATGATCGGCGCTGCCATGCGTGCGCTCACCGCCGTGTGACCGTAGGTGTGTCCGCGCCCCAGCTCGTCCAGTGTGAACGATGCCGGCTTTCCGAGGTCATGAAACAAAAGATGCCATCGAAGTGCCGCCGCACACGGTGCAGCCGCCATCGCACGCACCGTATGCTCCCAAACGTCGTAAATATGGAAGCGGCTCTTCTGATCGAATCCGATGCACGGCAGTATCTCCGGTATCCAGACACCGAAAACATCCGCGTATTCAAGCAAAACATTGCACACATGCCTGCCGCAAACGGTGCGTGTCATCTCATGGAACACGCGCTCAGCGGCAAGCCCCGACAAAAGCTCCCGTTTTTCATGCAGCGCGGCGGCCGTTTCCGCCTCTATCGAAAAGCCGCACACCGCTGCAAAGCGAAGCGCGCGCAAAATGCGAAGCGCGTCCTCGGAAAACCGCACTTCCGGCGACCCCACACAGCGCAATACGCCGCGCGCAAGATCCTCCTGCCCGCCGAATGGGTCGACGAGCGTGCCGTCTGCCGCCATTGCCATCGCGTTGATCGTAAAATCGCGCCGCGCGAGGTCTTTTTCAATGTCGCGTGTGAAGCGCACCGATTCCGGATGCCGCCCATCGCGGTATGCACCGTCACACCGAAAGGTCGTCACTTCGACGCATTTTCCCTCGCAAACGACTGTCACCGTTCCGTGGCGAAGCCCTGTCGGACGTGCCGCCGTGCCGAAAATCTCCAGCACTTTTTCGGGCGGCGCATCGGTTGCCGCATCATGATCGTCCGGTGTCAGAGCGCAAAGAAGATCGCGCACCGCACCGCCGACGACGTATGCTGCATATCCGTGTGCGGCAAGCGTATCAAGCACAAAATGAACATAAGGCGGAAACATCTCCCCGCACACCTCCCATCGGTTAAAAATTTCCGCACGGGCGCATAATTATTGCGTTGCACTCGCGCGTATTTCATATTATACTATTACAAGCATCTATTTGCAATCTCCGACGCCGTCGGAGGAGGGAGAGACGATCGTATGAGTCATTTTACCCACCCCATCGACGAATATTTTGCCCCCGGTAAGCGCGCCCACCTCGTTGGCATCTGCGGTGTTTCCATGTGCGCCCTCGCCGAGGTCCTGCACGGCATGGGACTTTCGGTGCAGGGCTCCGACATGACCGACTCGGACACGGCGCGCCGTCTGCGCGGTCTTGGGATCCATGTTGCCATCGGTCACGCCGCCGACAATCTTGGCGAGTGCGACCTTGTCATCCGTACCGCCGCTGTCCACGACGATAATCCGGAGATCTCCGGTGCCATCACGCGCGGCATCCCCGTCTATGAGCGGGCACAGGCGTGGGGTGCGATCATGCGCGGCTATCAGAACGCTCTTTGCATCTCCGGCACGCACGGGAAAACGACCACGACCTCAATGGCGACGCATATCTTCATGGCAGCCGATGCCGACCCGACGGTCATGATCGGCGGCTCGCTCCCGCTGCTGCACGCCGGCTACCGCGTCGGCAAGGGCGATACCATTATTTTGGAGTCGTGCGAGTACTGCAACTCGTTCCACAACTTTTTTCCGACCATCGCCGTCATCCTGAACATCGAAGAGGACCATCTTGACTTTTTCAAGGACCTTGATGATATTCAAAACTCGTTCCGCCATTTTGCCGAGATCACACCGCAAGGCGGCTGCATTGTCGCAAACGGTGACGATCAGAACACGATGGACGCCCTGCGCGGCATCGACCGCCGCGTTGTCACCTTCGGACTTTCATCAGACTGCGGCTGCACGGCGAAAAACATCACCCTTGACCACGGCAGACCCAGCTTTGACATTGTCATAAACGGCGCACATTACGCACATATTTCGCTCCACGTTGCCGGCGAGCATAATATCAAAAATGCGCTTGCTGCCGCCTGCGCCGCAAATGTCCTCGGTATCCCGGGCGATGCGGTCGAGCGTGGACTTGACGGCTTTTTCGGTGCGGGACGCCGCTTTGAAAAGAAGGGGACGTACAACGGCGCGGATGTCTACGATGACTATGCCCACCACCCGGGTGAGCTGCACGCGCTTTTGTCGATGGCGCACACGCTTGACTATAAGCGCATCGTTTGCGCGTTCCAGCCGCACACCTATACGCGCACGCACGCGCTTTTCAACGAGTTTGTGCGCGAGCTTCGCGGCGCGGACGTCGTCGTCCTTGCGGAGATCTATGCCGCGCGCGAGGTGAACGACCTCGGCATCTCCTCGTCGGATCTGTGCCAAAGACTCGACGGGGCGATCTACTGCCCGACGCTTGAACGAGTGACGCAGACGCTGCGTGAGATCGCGCAGCCGGGCGACTTGATACTGACCGTCGGCGCGGGCGACATTTACCGCGCGGGCGAAAAGCTTTGCGAAAGAGGATAGACCATGAATATCACTCCCGTATGTGAGAGCGCACCCATCGGCGCAAGCGAAAAAGTCAGCGCCGTCTTTGCCCTTCTTGAGGAATTGGGCATCCCCTACACGCGCGTGGAACACGACCATGCCGATACGATGGACGACTGCGTCGCCATCGGCGATGCGCTTGGTGCGCCGCTTTGCAAGAACCTTTTTCTCACCAACCGCCGGCAGACGGACTTCTACCTTCTGCTCATGCCCGGTGACAAGCCGTTCCACACAAAGGATTTGAGCGCGCAGATCGAAAGCACGCGATTGAGCTTTGCATCGCCGGAACACATGGAAAGCCTTCTCGGCACGACCCCGGGCTCTGCGAGCGCGATGGGGCTCATGTTCGACGCGGAAAAGCGTGTCACGCTTTTGATCGACCGCGACGTGTATCAGGCGGAGTACCTTGCCTGCCATCCGTGCGACAATACGGGGAGCCTGCGCATCCGGATGAATGATTTTCTGCACATTTTCCTGCGCCATACCGGACACGCACCCCGTCTTGTGCGCCTGTAAAGAACCTGCTGCACACAGTTTGGAGGAGACAGCGGCATGATGAAGAAGATTTTGCTGCACACCTGCTGTGCGCCGTGCTCGGTTTTCTGTGTGGAAAGCCTCCGCGAGGAAAGCTATGAGCCGGTCGCATTCTGGTACAATCCCAATATCCACCCTTATCAGGAATATGTTGCCCGCCGCAACGCGCTCATGGAGTACGCACCGCGTATCGGCATGGAGCTTGTCGTCAAGGAGGAGTACGGGCTTCGCGCCTTTGTGCAGGCGACAGTCGGTGACCTTCGCCGGCGCTGCAATTACTGCTACGCCGTGCGGATGGAGGAAACGGCGCGTTATGCGTATGAGCATGGCTACGATGTTTTTACCACCACACTGCTTGTCAGCCCCTACCAGCAGCATGAGCGCATCGCAGAGACTGCCGAGCGTGCGGCGGAGCGGTACGGTGTCCGCTTTGTCTACCGCGATTTCCGCCGCGGTTTCTGGGACGGACAGGCAAAGGCGCGCGAGGAGGGGCTTTATATGCAAAAATACTGCGGCTGCGTCTTTTCGGAGGAAGAGCGGTATAAAAAGCAGATCGCCCGTGACCTCGCGCGAAACGAGAAAGCGGGGTTGTAGGCGATGATGATTTTTCTGCAATATGCTGCCTGCGCTGCGATCGGCTACCTTTTGGGCTGCTCGAATATGGCGTATTACATCTCCCGTTTTCGCGGCGTTGATATGCGCTCCGGCGGAAGCGGCAACCTCGGCGCGTCGAACGCGATGATTTTGATGGGTTGGCATGCAGGTATACTGACGGCGCTGCACGACATTGCAAAGTCGGTGTGTGCGGTCCTTGCGGCGAAGTTCCTCTTTCCGAACCTCCTGCTTGCCGGCGCTGCGGCAGGTGCTGCAAGCGTTCTGGGACATATCTTCCCGTTCTACCTCCGCTTTCGCGGCGGGAAGGGACTTGCTCCATACTTCGGCATGGTCGCGGCACTGAACTGGCGCTTTTGCCTTGTTCTCGCTGCTGCGATGATCGTTATAACGCTTGTGACCGATTACATCTTCTTTGCCACCTGCACCGCCATCGGTACATTCCCGATCTTCACCGCGCTCACACAGGGGTGGCTCACGGCAGCGGTCTGCGCCGCTGCATCGCTTGTCGTCCTTTATAAGCACCGCGAAAACTTCGCCCGCCTCGCCCGCGGCGAGGAGATCGGGCTTCGCGCCGCAAACAGCGGCAAACATCGAAAAACGGATGAAAAAGCAAACAAGTAAAAAAAGCGTTTCGACGGTTTTCCGTCGAAACGCTTTTTCTTTTGAAATTCACACACCTCGAATCATCCCGCCCACGTAGCAGATCGCAAACGCGATGATCTCCACGGCAACGATCGTCGCACCCACGGGCGACGCCCACAAAATCGAAACGCACATTCCCACCGCCGTACAAACGACCGACAGCGCCGCCGCGCAGATAACAACAGAGCGGTAGCTTCTGAAAAGCCGCATCGCCGAAAGCGCGGGGAAGATGACAAGCGCGGAGATGAGCAGCGACCCGACAAGATTCATCGCAAGCACAACGATGACCGCGACAACGACCGCGATAAGAAGATTGTACGCGTTTGCCTTTCCGACTGTTGCGGCGAAAAACGGCTCGTCGAACGTGACAGCAAAGATGCGGTTATAGAGGATGACGAATGTCACCAGCACACAAAGCGACAATACAACGCAAACGATCACTTCCGCATGCGAGAGCGTGAGGATGGAGGTCGAACCGAACAGCGTCGTGCAGACGTCGCCGGCGACATTTGACGAGGTGGAAAACACATTCATCAAAAGATAACCCAGCGCGAGCGCACCGACAGAGAGCATCGCGATCGCAGCGTCGCCCTTGATTTTCGCATTCTGCCCTGTCCGCAGCAAAAGGATGGCGGTGAGCATTGTAACCGGCATCACGATCAGTGTATTGCTTGTCAAATTGAGAACGCTTGCAACAGCCATCGCGCCGAAAGCGACGTGTGAAAGTCCGTCGCCGATAAACGAAAGCCGCTTCAAAACGAGCGTCACGCCGACAAGCGAGGCGCACAGCGCCGTTAAAACGCCGACGACGAACGCATAGCGCACAAACGGGAACGAGAAATATTCCATCAATGTTTCAAGCATTGTTGCATCCCTCCGCAGCCGGCGCAAAGCGGCGCATAGCGTCGCTTTTAAGATATTCCGCAGTCGAGCCGAAAAAAACCGGATCGTGACCGATGTGCAAAATATGTGAAGCATATTTGACAGCGGCCGGAAAGTCGTGCGTGACCATGATGACTGTCACGCCGTGCTCGCGGTTGAGTGTAGCGATCAACTCATACATTTCAAGTGTTGCGTTTGGGTCAAGACCTGCTGTCGGTTCATCAAGCAGCAGTATTGACCGCGTCGAGCAAAGTGCGCGGGCAAGGAGCACGCGCTGCTGCAAGCCGCCGGAAAGATCGCGGTAGCTGTGTTCGGCAAGGTCGAAAATACCGAGCTTTTCCATATTCCCCCGCGCAAGAGCGCGGTCGGCGGGAGTATAAAACGAGCGAAATGTGTGCCGGTTCAAACAGCCGGAGAGCACGATCTCCTGCACCGAGGCGGGGAAATCACGCTGCACAGGCGTTTGCTGCGGCAAATATCCCACACCGCCGGCACGCAGATTTTCTGCAAAATCGATCGAGCCGGCGCGGGGCGCTTTCAAACCGAGCAGTGCCTTTATAAGCGTTGTCTTGCCTGATCCGTTCGTTCCGACGATGCAAAGGTACTGCCCGCTCGAAACCGTAAAATTCAAATTTTCAAAAACCATCTTTCCCTCGTATCCGAGCGAAAGGTCGCGGACGGTGATCTGCTGCATGAATATCTCCTTTTTTAAGCGAGGGCAATGCGCAAGACCTCCATATTTTCACGCATTACACCAAGATACGTTGTGCCCGCTTCGACCTGCGCGCGTGTGACCGACTGCATGGAGTCGAGTGCAAGGACCGCCTGATCCTTGGCAGCGGTGCTTGCAGCGATCGTATTTGCAACAGAGCCGTCGGAGCTTTCTGTTGTCAAAAGGACCGAAAGCCCCAGCTCGTCGACCTTCGAGGCAAGGAAAACGATCGTTTCAAAGCTTGCCGACGTCTCGGCGGAGCAGGCGTCAAACGCCGCGTAGCACGCAATGTCATACTCGTCTATAAGATAGCGGAAGGGATAGCGGTCGGCAATAAGGACAGTGCCTTTTGTCCCGCTCCCCACAGCGGCGCGAATATCTTTGTCGAGCGTGCTGAGCTGCTGCGAATAATCCGCGCAATTTTTGCGATAGAGTGCGGCGTTTTTCTCATCGACCGCACAAAGCGCCTCACCAATGGCGGCGACAAGTCCTGCCGCGCATACCGGCGAGAGCCAGATATGCTCGTCGTATTCGACCGCATGCGAACTGCCCTCGTGGGCATGTTCCTGCATGCCCATGACCGGCGCAACAGGGAGAGCCAGGTCAAGCGACAGCATCACGTCCATCAGGCTCAAAACGACCATATCCCCATTGACCGCACCGCGCAGCGCATCGGCGACCCAGACATCGGATGTGCCGCCGATGTGAACGAAAAGATCACACGATGCGATCTTCACCATGTCGTCGGCAGACGGCTGATAGCTGTGCATATCCGTACCGGACTCCAGAAGATAGGTCAGCTCCACCTCGTTTGCGCGTGTGCCGAGGATATTCCGCACCCAGTCATAGACGGGGAACGCGGTGCAGACGACCGAAAGCTTCTTTTCCGCCGTGTTGGGGGAGGAGATCATGCCGGATGCATCGGGAGAGAGCTGTTCGTCGGACGGATCGGGCGGCACAGTCCCCTGTGCGCTGCAGGCGAAGAGCAAAAGCAGCGTCAGAGCAAAAAGTGCCGCGAAAAAAAACCTTTTCAGCATCAGTCATTCTCCCTTGCTTTGTTCGTTTGCGCTGCACTCGCCGCAAACGCCGTGGAGCACAGTTTGCTTTCCGTCGATCATAAAATTCGCGCTTCCAAATACGGCGCGCATCACACGCGTGGAAAGCTCCTCATCCATGTGCAGAAGTCTTCCGCATACGGTGCAGCGAAGATGCAGGTGTGTGTCGCAGCGCACATGGTCGACATACTGATAAAGCGCCGTGCGCCCATCATCGGCAGTAAACCTGCGAACATCGCCGCCTGCTGCAAGAAGCGCCAGATTGCGATATACAGAGCTTACGCTCACGCGTTCGGTGCAGCCGCATTCGCACTCGGAAAGTCCGCGGGCGATCTCCTCGGCGCAAAGCGGCGTGTCGGTATTTTCTTTCAGATAATCAAGCAGCAGCATCCGCTGCTTTGTACGGTATACCCTCATTACTCCACCTCGATTTGCGAACAACTCGCAAATGATATTTGATTATAAACGCACCGCTTTTTCCTGTCAACAAAAATCTGCGAATCATTTGCAAATTATTTTCCTTTTTCTTCCTGCTTTGCCTTTCGTAGCCTGTCAAAAAAGTCTCACAGAGTTTCGCGGCGCTGCCGCGCAAAAAACGCGAAAAGGGGCGAAGCCGCTTTTTCGACGGTATATGAAAAGCTCACCTTTCGGTGAGCTTTTCATATACCGTTTGCATCTGCTCGGCGGTTGGCTCCCAGTCAAGGAGTATCTCCACGACGCACTCTTCGTAGCAAAGGAGGTAAATATCGAGCGGCTGCACCTTTTCGCGCACAAGGCGGTAAGCCTCGTCCGCGCCCCACGGCGCGGCATCGATCGGCTGATAGACGTAACCGCGCGGACGGCGGACGCTGCTTCCGGCTTCGTATTTTTCCATGCGGTCGCGCTTGCAGATATCGTACAGGAATGGCGCTTTGACGACGGTGACGGTGTATTCAAGCGACGGCACGCCATCCCCATGCTTTTGCGGGCGCTGGTAAACGTCGCGCACGGCGAGAAAAAGCGATTCGGACACGCGGTTTTCGCGTATGTAGCCGTCGTAGTCGACCGAAACAAGGTCTTTGACGTCGAGAGGGATCGAAGCCGACTTTGTGTCCTTGTCAAACGCTCCGCTGTTTGAAAGCTGCATCGTTCCCCAGACGATAAGACCCATCAGACCGAAGGCGAGAACAAAGTCGACCGTGAGCGTGATGACGAGATTCCACCGGCGGGAGACATTTTTGCGTTTTAGAAAATTTTTCGTTCCATGGACGGCAGCGAGCAAAAACGCCATATAGCAGATCATGGAAAAACACGCATAGATCAGGATGGACGATCCGGAAAAGAGCGTGCTGACGATCCAGTAGGCAAACACCACGCCGACAACAATGAGGACAGTGAGCTGCAATCGCGCATTGCCGCGCGTTTCGGTAAACTCGCCGCGCTCGGCATTGCGCCGCGCTTCACCGCGCCAGCGGTAGTAGCCGACAAGCTCGCTCGCACAAAGGATCAAAAGCGCCGTCCAGCACACGCCGGAGGTGAGGTTCGCGGAGCTTGCCAGCACGCCGATGGGGTCGCCGAGCGGGCGCGAGATGAAAAGCGCGCCGTTCAAAATGCCGATGGCAAGCAGGAGAAAGTAGGTGCGAAGATATGTTTTTGCGCCGCGGCAGATGTTCTCCACCTGCGTGACAGGGTCCGTCTCGATGGGGGGAGCATCCTCGTTTTCGGTGAAAAAGATCTGCATCTGCCCCGAAGCGCACACAAAGCGCCAGCCCGTGCGCGCCGTATATTCCTGATACTGCTGCTGTCCTTCCGTCGGCGCGGGATCGAATTCGGATGCGTCGTGGTAATAGGTGACGGCAAAGCGCCCCGTGATGCCCTCGACCCTGCGGTAGAGCCAGCCAAGCGCTGTGATGCGCTCGAGCATCCAGCCCTTTGCGAGCATCTTTTCAAGGCGGCGCTCGATACCGGTATGGTCGTAAAAGGTGATAGGTTCGAGCCTTCTTTTCGTGTTTTTCATCTCGCTCCCTCCCCGTTAAAAAGTACGTCGTAGTGCGCGACGCGTGCGCGAAGGCGTTTGACCTCGCGTGCGAGGGTCTCCTCGCCCTTTTGCGTGAGGATATAGCTTCTTCGCCGGCCGTCCACGCGCACCTCGCGGATCATGCCCGCGTCGAGAAACTGTTCGATAAGATTGTAGAGCGTTCCGGAGCCGACTGTCACCGCACCGTGCGTCATGGTGTTGATCTTATCGAAAATGTCGATGCCGCAGCACTCGTCGCGAAAGCACAGAAGGATATAAAACATCTGCTCGGTGAGCGTTTGAAACTTTTCCCTCGGCATCTCCGCACCTCCTTATCTCGAATATCGAGTTTTCTGCTTACAGTATAATCTCGATTATCGAGATTGTCAAGCGCAATCTTGCCTATCCCCGAAGTTTGTATTATACTGTCGACAGTTGCCAATTTTGAAACCGTCTTACACGAGGTATGCTTTTATGGAAATGACAAGAAAACGTGCAATGGTCTCGCTTTGCACAGCACTTTTCATATTCGGGACGATCGGGGTCGTGCGCCGTGCGCTGCCGTTTTCCTCGGCACTGGTGGCGCTTGCCCGCGCGGTGATCGGCATGGCATCGCTGCTGCTTTTTATGCGTGTGCGGCATCACCACACCGATACGTCCGCGCTGCATACCTATTGGCGCGAGCTTCTCGCCTCGGGCGTGATGCTGGGATTGAACTGGGTGCTGCTTTTTGAAGCATACCGCTTTACGACGGTCGCGGTGGGGACGCTTTGCTATTACATGGCGCCGATCTTCATCCTTGCCGCGTCGCCCTTTTTCCTGCGCGAACGCTTGAGTGTGCGCAAGAGCGCTTGCATTGTCGCGGCGCTTTGCGGTATGGCGCTCGTTTCGGGTATCTTCGGTGAGGGCGCGGCGGAGGGGAGCGCAAGCGGCGTTCTTTTCGCGCTCGCGGCGGCTGTTTTTTACGCGGCGGTCGTAATGCTCAACCGCCGCACGCGGGCGGTCGAATCGTTCGACAGAACCGTGGTGCAGCTCGGTATTTCCGCTGTTGTTCTGCTGCCCTACGTTCTTTTAACGGAGGATGTGACGGCGCTCACGTTCGATGCCGCGTCGGTGGGACTGCTGCTTTTGGTCGGCGTTTTGCATACAGGCGTTGCCTATGCACTTTATTTTTCGTCGATCAGCGCGCTGTCGGCGCAGACGGTGGGCCTTTTGGGCTACATCGACCCTGTGATCGCGGTGCTGCTCTCGGCGCTTTTGCTGCACGAGCCGCTCGGCGTATCGGGCGTTGTCGGTACAGTGCTCATCCTCGGCGCGGCAGCGGTGGGGGAGATGGCAGAAAAGGAGACATAAAAAAACGGAGCCCCCGGCTCCGTTTTTTTATTCTCTTCGAAAAACCCTGCACGCGCCTTTCGGCGAGCTTATTCCTGAATGCTTTTTGTGACCTGCCACAGCTCCGCACAGCGGTCATTCACCGCAAGAATGCCGCTCGTTTGCAGCACATTTGGCGCCTGACCGTCAAGCGTCGTCACATGACCGCCCGCTTCTTCTACGATAAGCATACCCGCCGCGTAATCCCACGGCAAAAGACGGCACTCGAAAAACACCTCTGCCCGACCGCAGGCAACGTAGCAAAGGTCAAGCGCGGCAGAAGCAAGCCGCCGGAAATCAAGCGCCGAATCATAGAGATAGCGCATGATGGCGAAGCTTCGCGGTGTAAATGAGCGGTCGTAGATGGTCGACCCGCTGTGGAAAATGGCGTGGGCGAGGTCGCGTGTGCTGACGCGGATGGGTGCGCCGTTGCACCATGCGCCGCGGCCGCGCTCTGCGGAAAAAAGCTCATTTGCAAAGGGATTGTAGACAACGCCGTATTCGACCACACCATTGCGCGCAAGCGCAACGGAGATGGCGCTGTGGTGGCAGCCGCGCACGAAATTCGTCGTCCCATCAATAGGGTCAACGATGAAGACCCACTCGCGATCCGGTGCGCACCCGTCGCCCTCTTCTCCAAGAAAGCCCGCCTGCGGAACAAGGAACAAAAGCTCGCGGCGCAAAAACTCCTGCACGGCAAGGTCGTATTTTGTCACAAGGTCGGCAGCACTTGACTTCTCCTGCGCTGCCGATTCGATATCTCTCGCCTGCAAAATGGTCTCGCCTGCGCGGCGGACGATGGAAATGATACGCTCAAGCATAGAAAACTCCTATTCCTCCACGCGCGCAAGTCCGTCACGGAAGCGCTGCGTCATCTCACCGGTCAGGCTCAAACCGATGTCATCCCAGTCGATCTCCTCGCGTGTGAGCCACACGCCCTCGGCAAGCTCGCGTCCGTCGACATGGATGGTGTCATCACCGTCGACCTCGCACCAAAAGCCCATCAAAAGACAGCCTGTAAAGGACCACGGCTGGCTTTTGTAATAACGCAGGTTCTTTACCCGCAGTCCGACCTCTTCCATCACCTCGCGCCGTACGGTCTGCTCGATGCTCTCACCGATCTCGGCAAAGCCCGCGATCAGTGCGCTGCGCTTTGCGCCCGGACGGTTGGCGTAGCGCGTCATGAGGATGCGATCGCCATTCAATACGCCGACGATAACGGCGGGGGAGATACGCGGGAAGATCATGCTTCCGCAGTTCGGACAGCGCATCATGCGCTCAACGCCATCGTGTACGGTGGGAGTGCCGCAGCGGCCGCAAAAGCGGCTGTCACGGTACCAGACGGAGAGTTGATGCCCCGTGATGGCGGCAAACGACGCAACGCGCGGCATTGCGGTGCGCGCAAGCGAAACGGGACGGTAGGCGAAGCCGGCAAACGGATCGACCTCGACCCCTGCGAGGAAATAACGCGTTTGGTCGATGGTAAAAAGATAGGTCAGCGTGTCGGCCGACGCACCAAGCTGCAAAAGGGTCGGAAACGACAGCACATCGTCTTCGTAATTGCACAAAATCTCACCTTTGCGGTACGCAAGAACGATGTCCTCATCCCTCGGCGTGTGGGGTGCATACTGGTTGTCGTAAGTATGCGGCGCGATATCGTGGATCATGGGAATGTCCTCCGGTCAGTGTTTTCCCCAGTTTAACGCACTTTGTCCGACTTGGCAAGCGTTGGTGCGGGATTTTTGCTTTTTCAAAAAAATTTGCAAAAAAGCAACACATTTTCGAAGAAGTGGTGTATAATTTACATCACGCTGCTGTGCGCAGTGCGCACGAGCGACTTTTTCTTGGGAGAATATACGATGAAGATGAAAAAAATGCTTGCCCTGACCCTCGCTGCACTCACGCTTTTGAGTCTTGCTGCCTGCGGTGGTGACAGCACGACGGAAGATGACACTGCTGAGCCGGGTGTCAATTACAGCACAGGACTTGATGATAACGGATACTACGCGGACGTGCGCGCGCTTGATCTTGTGACGCTGCCGGAGGGGTACTCCGCTGTGACCGTCCCTGCCGGATTTCAAAAGGCGGAGGAAGCCGATATCGATGCGCAGATCGAAGAGCTTATGGCGTACTTCCCTGAAAACATCAAGGTCACCGACCGTGCCGTTGAGAACGGAGATACGGTGAATATTGACTATGTCGGCTCTGTCGACGGCGTGGAATTTGCCGGCGGCAATACGAACGGTATGGGAACGGATGTCGTTGCCGGCTCCACGGCGTACATTGATGATTTTCTGACGCAGATCATCGGTGCGATGCCCGGCGATACCGTCAATGTCGAGGTCACGTTTCCGGATGTCTACAAGAATAACCCCGACCTTGCGGGAAAAGATGCCCTGTTTGTCACGACCATCAACTATATTATCGAGGGATCTGTCGTGCCGGAGCTGACGGATGCGTTTGTTGCGGAGAATCTTGCCGCTTACTACGGCTGTAGCACGGTCGAGGAGCTTCGTGTTATGCTTGGCGAAACGATCGTGCAGCAGCAGGTGACCAATTATGTGCTTGACAACCTCTTTGACAACGCCGTTTGCAAGGAGGTCCCCAAGAAGATCATCGATGCGCAGAAAGCCCTCCTTGAAAAGGAGGCGCAGACTGCTGCCGAGCAGGAGGGCATTGAGCTTTCCGAATGGCTCTCCAAGCAAGGATACGATTCGATGGATGCGTACACTTCCGAAAGCGAGGAGCTTTTGACCTCCACCGCCGAGCAGTATCTTATCATCCAGGCGGCTGCGGAGGACCTGTATATCACCGTCACTGACGAGGATATCGAAGCCTATTTCACGGAGTTTATGGGCGTTGCGGACTACGCGGAATACGTTGCGCATTATGGGCGCGGCTTTGTCGCCCAGGCGGTCCTTGCCGAGAAAACGTGTGATCTTCTCGTAGCAAGAGCGCAGACTGCATGATAAAGCGAAAGGGACTGCCAAAGCAGTCCCTTTTTTTCTTCTATTTTGGTTCATTCTTTTGATAGTTTCTGCCAGGGGGGTTATTCCGCTCCTGCCGGAGCGGCGAAACAAACTCCATCACCGAGGCTGCGTTAACGAAAAGCCCCTTGCGGACATTCTCCGCAAGGGGCAAAAATCATTCCCTATAAAGTCCTCTCAAAAGCGCGATCTCCCTTGCATATCCATCAAGCTCGTTCGGTGTTTCGAGGTAGAAGGGGAGGTGGCGCAGGAGGGGGTGGTTGATGATGCGCTCGAACGCATCAAGTCCCAGATAGCCGCCGCCGATGACCTCATGGCGGTCTTTGTGGCTGGCAAACGGATTTTTGCTGTCGTTGATATGCACGGCGCGCAGACGGTCAAGTCCCACCACGCGGTCGAACTCGCGCAGGACGCCGTCGAGGTCGCCTGCGACATCGTATCCCGCGTCGCTTAAATGGCAGGTGTCCATGCACACGCCGAGCTTATCGGCAAGCGCGACACGGTCGATGATCGCGCGAAGCTCCTCAAACCGTGAGCCGACCTCGCTGCCCTTGCCTGCCATCGTTTCCAAAAGAACGGTCGTTTGCTGCTCGGGACGCAGGACAAGATCAAGTGTTTCGACGATCTTTTCGATACCGACCTCCACGCCCTGCTTGACATGGCTGCCGGGGTGGAAGTTGTAGAGATTCCCCGGGACATATTCCATGCGCCGCAGGTCATCTGCCATCGTCTCGCGCGCAAATTCGAGCGTGCGGGGATCGAGCGCGCAGGGGTTGATGGTGTACGGTGCGTGCGCGAGGATGGGACCGAAATGGTTTTCCTCTGCCAGCGCCAAAAACGCGGCGGCATCCGCCTCGTCGATCGCTTTTGCAGCGCCGCCGCGGGGGTTGCGCGTGAAGAACTGGAAAACGTTCGCGCCGATGGAAAGTGCGGTCTTGCCCATGGCAAGAAAGCCGCCCGACGCGGAAAGGTGACATCCGATATGCAGCATATTTTTTCTCCTTTGTAGGAAAAGTCACTGCCCGCCGCCGCAAAATGCGCGCTGCGCGGCAATGGTCGCAAGTGTGTCGGCAAACTGTGTAAAAACGGCGGCGGCAAGCGCAAGCTCGTCATCACCCAGCGGCTGCGCAAAAAGGACGGCAAGCGTATTGACTGCCGTAGTCAGCTCTGCGGCGTTCATGGCATCACCGCTGTATTTTATGCAACGGCGCAGCGTGTCATGCTATTTTGTACGGACATTGATAAACTCGGCCTTGAGCTTGGAATAGAGAATGGTCTGGCTGCTGTAAAGCCCGCAGTAGCCGGAGAGGACATAGCTGATGGAGCAGGCGAGCGCAAAGTAGAGGATACCCTCTGCGCCGAAAAGCTCCACACTCAAAAGGATGGAGGCGATCGGGCAGTTGACGGCGCCGCAGAACACCGCGACAAGGCCGATCGCGGCGGCAAAGCCAACGGGGATGCCCAGAACGCCGCCTATCACGCAGCCAAACGTCGCGCCAACAAAGAACGTGGGCACGACTTCGCCGCCCTTGAAGCCGAATCCGAGCGAAACGGCGGTGAAGAGGATCTTCCACAAAAAGGCTAACGGCTTTGCTTCGCCGTTGAAGGAAGCGGCGATGATGTTCATGCCGCCGCCGTTGTAGTCATAGCTGCCGACAAGAAGCGTAAGTAGAATGATGATCGCGCCGCCAACTGCCGCGCGGAGGAGTGGGTTTTTGAAAAAATGCTTTGCGGCGTGATCAGAAATGTGCATCGCCTTGCAAAAAACAATGCTCAAAAGCGCGCACAGCACTGCCAAAAACGCAACCCGGCAAAGGAGCGCGCCGTCGAAAAGGGGGGCGGCAACGAAGTAGCGCGTGGGTGCGATGCCGAAAAATACGCTCACACCGAAAGCCGTGAGCGCGGCGACCATGCATGGGACGAGTCCTGCGTAATAGAAGGTGCCGACGCTGATGACCTCGAGCGAGAAAAGCGACGCGGCAAGCGGCGTTCCAAAAAGCGCGGAAAAGAGCGCGCTCATGCCGCAAAGCGTTGCAAGACGGCGGTCTTTATCGTCAAGGCGCAGGAGCTTTCCCGTATGTACGCCGAGGTTTCCGCCGATCTGCAGTGCCGCGCCCTCGCGTCCGACGCTCGCGCCGAAAAGATGCGAGATGATCGTACCGAAAAAGATAGCGGGCAGGAGACGCGGCGGGATCTCGCGCCCGGAGTGTACCGCCTCGATGACGGCGTTCGTGCTCTCGCCCTCTGTGCCCATCAGGCGGTAAAGAAGCGCTACGAGCACGCCGCCGACGGGGAGCAGATACAAAAGCCACATATGCTCGGCGCGAAATTCAGTCACGAGTTCAACACCGATGTGGAATACGGAGCCGAGTATGCCGCCCAAAACGCCGACAAGCGCGGCAAACGCGATCCACTTGACCATCGTTGCCACATAGACAGCGGCTTCCTTTACGTTGGTGCGAAAATCATTCCAATATTTACCCAAGATAGAACCCTCCAATGGTTACACGCCCACAAGCTCCTCTTCGCTTTTTTCAGGCGCGGCATCGTCCGCGCCGTTTTCAAGAAGCTCCGGATGTGTCAGGTATCTGTTGTAAGTGTGCCAAAACTGTGCATATTCGTTGCCGGTGCAGATGCGCTCATCGAGCACGACGCCAAGCGGCATGAGCCGCTTGCGCTTGTCGCCGCCGAGGAAGTCGGGAAGCGGCTTTCCCATGCAGATAAAAACGCCTGTCGTGCCGAATTCGTAGCAGTGGTGGAAAATGTGACTTGTATTGATCGAGGCGAGATTTGTGATGAAAAGACTCGTGTGGAATGGACTGAGGTCAATGATAAAGCGCGGCAGAAGTCCCCAGCGGTCCATAAGACGCACGAGGGCAAGCAGAATATCCGGCAGGAGAGGGATGGCAAACATGAAGCTTGCAAACTTGTCTGTATTGTTGTTGTGTACGGAATTGCGGTTTTTCTCGATCTCCGCTTCGATTTTTCGGTGAATGGAGAGAATGTCATCCTCGGGCTCAAAAAAGACCTTGACGGTCGTTTCGTCGTTCGTGCCGTCGGCGCGTGTTTTCAAGATCACAAAGCTCACGCAGAAATGGTTTCGGGCATATACACGCTTGTTCATCACGAAACGGTTGATCTGCGGATGCTTCAAATGCGCCTTGAAATACGCCGCAAGGACGACGCTCATGTAGGTCAGGCGCACGCCGCCCTCGCGTTTTTTGCGGATGTATGTGCGCATCGGCTCCATGTCGACATACTCGGTGATAAAATTCTGTGCATCGTATCTGCGGGGCATGATATAGGGGATCGCCGAAACGATCGGTGAAAGACCCTTTACTCTCTTTCCGTCGGAACGCATAGCCGCCCTCCTTTTTTTGATGCCGTTATTATATAGCTGTATGCAAAAATATTCAACGTTTAATTTTTCTCATAAGGTCGTGCGGAAAAATGTGGGATTAAGAGGGCTTTGAAACGCTTTTTTTGGGTTGATTATTTCAAAGCCTTGTACTATACTCTATGTATGCAAATGTGTGTCCCAGGAAACATCACAAAAATTGCCAAATAAAAAATGTGGAGGAAAGCCAAATGAAGTACAATCGCACATTCAACTTTTCCGCAGGTCCTGCAATGATGCCCGAGCCCGTTCTCGAAGAGATCCGTGATGAGGTCCTCAACTATCGCGGCAGCGGCATGAGCGTCATGGAGATGTCCCACCGCTCGAAGGTCTATCAGCAGATCATCGACGAGGCAGAGGCCGATCTGCGCGACCTGATGGGTATTCCCGACAACTACAAGGTCCTCTTCATTCAGGGCGGCGCCACCATGCAGTTCGCTGCTGTTCCCTGGAACCTGATGAAAAACGGCAAGGCTGTTTACGTTGAGACCGGCGCATGGTCCAAGAAGGCCATCGAAGAAGCCCGCAAGTACGGTGAAGTCATCGTTGCTGCTTCCAGCAAGGACAAGAATTACAGCTACATTCCCGATTGCTCCAACCTCGACATTCCCGACGATGCCGACTATGTCTACATCTGCGAGAACGAGACCATCCATGGTACCACCTGGAGCAAGCTGCCCGACACCAAGGGCAAGATCCTTGTCTCTGACCAGTCTTCCATGTTCCTCTCCAAGCCCTGCAACGTTTCCGACTACGGTCTGATCTATGCGGGCGTGCAGAAGAACGTCGGTCCTGCCGGCATGGTCGTCGTCATCATCCGTGAGGACCTTATCCGCGAGGATCTCGATCCCAAGATGCCCATCTATATGCGCTATGACACCCACAGCAAGAACGGCTCCATGTACAACACCCCCAACACCTGGGCGATCTACTGCTGCGGTAAGGTCTTCAAGTACCTCAAGAGCATCGGCGGTCTCGAGGCGATGCACAAGCGCAACATCGAAAAGGCGCAGGTCATCTATGACTTCCTGGATTCTTCCAAGATGTTCAAGGGCACCGTTGAGAAGGAGTCCCGTTCTCTCATGAACATCCCCTTCGTCACCGGCGATGCCGACCTCGATGCCGAAGTCGTCGCTGCCACCAAGGCTGCCGGCTATGACAACCTCAAGGGTCACAAGTCCGTTGGCGGTCTGCGTGCTTCCGTCTACAATGCCATGCCCAAGGAAGGCGCTGAGGCGCTTGTCGACTTCCTCAAGAAGTTCGAGGCTGAGCACAGCAAGTAAGAAACCTTCGCAAAAGTGGCGTAAGCCACTTTTGCGAGCCTTTTGCACGGCGACGCGTCACCCGCTTACGCCGTGAGAAGTATTTTATCCGACGTACACGCCGCCGGATAAAATGGTTTTACTCTTTTTCGCGCTCACGCGCGAAACTCGGTGAGACCTTTTTTGATAGACTGCTTCTATCTTAACATTAAAATATAAAGGAGAATTACGAAATGCGTATTCTTGTTACCGACGGTATGGATAAGTCCGCCATGGCCAAGCTGGTCGAGCTGGGTCACGAAGTCGTTGAGCAGTTCTATGAGCCCGCCGAACTCGGCAAGGCTCTGCGCGATTTCGACGTTGTCGTTGT
>JAFQUN010000036.1 GCA_017408525.1 Oscillospiraceae bacterium | reverse complement strand
TTTCGGCGGTGGTGCTGCTGCCCTATGTTCTTTTGACGGAGGATGTGTCGGCGCTCACGTTCGACGGTGCGTCGGTGGGACTGCTCCTTTTGATCGGCGTTTTGCACACGGGCGTTGCCTACGCGCTGTATTTTTCGTCGATCAGTGCGCTGCCGGCGCAGACGGTGGGCCTTTTGGGCTACATTGACCCCGTGATCGCGGTGCTGCTTTCGGCGCTTTTGCTGCATGAGCCGCTCGGCATATCGGGCGCAGCCGGCACGCTGCTCATCCTCGGCGCGGCGGTCGTGAGCGAGCGGGAGGAATCATAAAAAAGAAGGATGGGGGCACGCTCTCGTGCTCCCATCCTCTTTTATGTTCTCTTAATCACGCTTTGGCGTCGACGCCCGCGGGAGCGGCGTCGCTCGCAGCAGCTTCTTCGGTCGCTTCGTCGACGGCGTCCTCCATCGTGGTGCCATAGCCATCCATTGAGCCGTTTTCGATCCAATAGTCACAGCGCTTCCTCGTCTCGGCATAGGGATCCTGACACACCTGCGGGAGAGATTCGAGCGCGCCAACGGCCTCAAAGCCCTCCTGCACCGCCTCACGCAGCATCTCCGCCTTGGAAACGTCGCCGCCGGAAAGATGGATCGCCATATCCATAAGACGCGTGGAAACAGCATTGACGCCCCACATCCCATCGTCAGCGATGGCGGCGGCCGCCGTCTCGGGCGTCGTGCCGATGCCGAGGAAGTCGGCAAGCTCAGCAGGCGTCATGGTTTTCCATGAGCCGTCATCCTCGCCGCCGTTTTTGCCGATCTGCACGCCGATCATCTGCTCGACGAGGCTTCGCATATTCTCATAGATCTGGTCCTCGAGTGCCTCGACCTGCTCGGAGGTGAGCTTATTGACCTCGCCGGTCTCGGCGGGCGTCGTCTTCTCCGCCTCGGGTGCGGCAGGAACGGAGGGGATGTAGACATCCTCCTTCGCGGCGGCCTGCGCCTCGGGTACCGGTACGGAGGGATTCTTTTCCACGACCTCTTTTTCGCCGCGGGTGCCGGGTACATTGTAAGCTGCGTACTTGTTGTAGCCAATGCCGTTGATGTTCATAGCTGTCGCCTCCTTAAAAACTTTATCCTTAAATCAGACATCAAGCGCAAGGGTAATAGCACGCGCTGTCGCCTCTGTTCATGTTATCGGCGAGGAAAACGGAAAAATAAGTCTTTTTTGAAAATTTTCCCCATTTTTTTGCATCACCTCCATGTGCAGTGCGGCAGCTGTTGTTTTTCGGCATGCGCAGCGTTATAATGAGGGTATAAAAGAGATATACGGGAGGGACGAACATATGGTAAAGAAACTGTTTTTGCTGCTTCTCCCCTGCCTGCTCGCGTTCACCGCGTGCGGCATCGCGCACACGCACGAGGCGGGTGCGCTCTGGGCCGGCGACGCGAACGAGCACTATCGCGCGTGCGAGTGCGGCGAGAAGATGGATGTCGGTGCGCACGACCAAAACGGCGATGCGTTTAACTGCTCCGTGTGCGGCGCCTTTGTCTGCGACACGGGCGATGAGATCAGCGTCCATATGCCCGATGAGTACGGCAACACCGCAAGCAGCACCGTCTATGACAGGGCGGGCAACATCGTTTCCGAAGCACGCTACGCGCGCATATACGACAACGCGGGCAATATACTCACCGAAAAGTATTATGAAAACATCCGCCTTGTGAGCGAAAGCGAGTTTGTCGTCGGCGCGGATGGCGAGAGCCGTATTGTCAAGTACACAGATTACGGCGAGGACGGCACCTGCTTTGTCAACGAATACAACGACCAGGGATATGTCGCCGTATCCACCTCCTACGACGCGCTTGGAAGCGTCACGCTCGAGGTCTATTCGGAATACGCCTCCGGCGAGGACGGATCGGTCTACGAGCGGAGCACGGTGTGGAAAACGCCGGAGGAGACGACCGAGGCGTTTTACAACGAGTACGGCGACACCGTTTACAGGGCAACCTACAATAACAAAGACCACCGCCTGACACAGCAGCTTCGCTATGAGCGAGAGTACGACGAGAGCAGGAACGTGCTGTGGGAGAAGGAATACATCGATGGCGTCCTCACAAGCGAGATCACCGGCTACGCCGTCGACGAGCGTGAGGATCTCTATATCCGCTACCCGGCGGAGACTATCGACTACTATGAGGATGGCAAAAAGCTCGTCTCCACGTTTGGGGCATACGGTGATGTCGCCTCCGAAACGCTGTATGACGCGGACGGCGCTGTGCTGGAGGTTTCCACCTACGAGCACACATACGACGAAAACCATCACCGCACGAACACGAAGCTCTACGAAAACGGGCGCCTTGCGACCGAGACGGCGTTTGCGTACAACGCCGACGGGTGGACGTATATACGGCGCGTGACGGTCTATCAGGAGGACGGCAGGCGCACCGTCTATGAGTATGATGAGAATGAAACGCTTGTCAGCACGACAGAATACGACGTATAAACGGAGGTTTTTATGAAGGTTTGGACACTTTTGGAGAATACAGCGTGCAGTGACGGTTTTTGCACCGAGCACGGATTGAGCCTGTACATCGAGACGGAAAAGCACAAGATCCTCTTCGACACCGGTGCAAGCGATGCCTTCTGTGCCAACGCAGAAAAGCTCGGCATTGACCTCTCTCGTGTCGACATCGCGGTTTTGTCGCACGGTCACTTCGACCACGGCGGCGGGCTTTCGGCATTCTTCGCACGCAATAAGACCGCGCCGGTGTATCTGCACCGCGACGCTTTTTTGCCGCACTTCAATGTCGAGGGCAAGGACATCGGCATCGATCCATCGCTTCGCGCATCGGGACGGCTTATTTTCACCGACGACGAGCTTGTGCTCGACGAGGAGCTTTCGCTTTTCTCTTGCAACGCGCGTGAGCGAAAGCACCCCTCCTCCGCTGCAGGGATGCTTGTCAATGACGGCGGTGAACTTCGCCAGGATGCGTTTTTACACGAGCAGTATCTGCTCATCTCCGAGGACGGAAAGCGCGTGCTGTTGAGCGGCTGCTCACACAAAGGCGTCATCAACATCACCGAGTGGTTCGAGCCGGATGTCTTGATCGGCGGATTCCACTTTATGAAGCTCGATACCGAACGTGACGCGCAGGTGATGCGTGATGCGGCGGAAAAACTCCTCGCGTTCAAAACGCAGTATTATACGGGACACTGCACCGGTACAGCGCAGTACGAATTTTTGAAAGCGCTCATGGGTGGGCGGCTTTCGTACCTTGCAACGGGATCGGTCATTGAGATCTGAACGCAGGGATTTCAAAGCCGCAGGCTTCTCAATCAAAAAAGCGAAAAGCGGGACGGTGTGAACCGTCCCGCTTTTCTCAAGGATTGGAAGATTGGATGAAAAGAAGTCATTGTCTCTTGCAAGTGTAGGATACGAAACTTATGTTAACAAAGATAGAGCCGATTGTTACAAAAGTTTTAAGTTTTCTATTTCCGAAGCGATCCAAAAAACTGCCGCAGCACCTCGCCGCACGCATCGGCGAGCACGCCGCCGACAAGTGCGGGTGGGTGGGGAAACGGCTCCATAAAGAGGTTGAAAACGCCGCCGCACGCACCGAACGACGCATCGCGCGCACCATAGTAAACGCGGGAGATGCGCGCATTCAAAATCGCCCCCGCGCACATCGGGCACGGCTCAAGCGTGACATAGAGCGTGCAGCCATCGAGCCGCCAGTCGCCAAGCGTCTCGTTCGCCTGCGCGATCGCCTCGATCTCCGCGTGGGAGAGGGCACTTTTCGCCCTCTCACGCCGGTTGCGTCCGCGCCCGACGATCTTATCACCGCAGACGATGACACAGCCGACAGGGACCTCCCCGTCACGCGCCGCTTCCTTGGCGAGCGCAAGCGCCTCGCGCATATATGTCTCATGCAGCATAAATTCTCTCCTTTGTGTTTATGGGCGGGAATATTTGGGAAAACTGTGCGTAAGTATGCTATGGTACGAGCCGCCAAAGCGGCAGCGGAGGTGCAATGTGAAAAAGGACGGAGCATTTGAACAGCGGATGCGGGAGCTTGTTGAGGACATTGAACGGACAAAGGGCGACCTTGCGCGCGCGTACAACGCCTTCGACTATACCGTGGAGCCGGAGCTTGTCGAAGCGTGCGTCTATGAGATCAGCGCCATCCAGGCGCGTTACAGCTATCTTATGCGGAAGATCAAGGAGCATCATGCCGCGGCAGCCGCCATGCAGGGCGCAAAGGAGGGAAAAAAATGGGGATGACGGAAAAGATCTCGCTGTGCCTGATCGCGCTTTTTCTCCTCGCAGCGCTCGTGCGGCTGTTCGCCGCGCCGCTGCGCCTTGCCCTGCGCGTGCTTTTGAACACGCTGCTGGGGTTTGGCGCGCTTTTCCTTCTGAACGTTCTTGCCCCGCTCACGGGCGTTGCGCTCGGCTTCAACGTCTGGAACGCACTGACGGTCGGCGTCCTCGGTGTGCCGGGGTTTGCACTGCTGCTTCTTTTGCGGTTTATTTTTGTTTGACACAGAATACATAATAAAAGGTCTCACCGAGTTCGAGCGCAAGCTCGAAAAAAGTCAAAACTAATTTTGCCGGCGGCGTGTACGTCGGCAAAATTACTTCTCGCGGTGCAAACGTGCAAGCAAGGCGAGTGCGCTGCAGCACCGCGCAAAACTTCATCAAAAGTGACTCGTCACTTTTGATGAGGCCTTTCCCATCCAAAAAGCGGATAGCGCTGCACCGCGCCGAAGATTTTTTTGCTCAAATTCGGATAGCGCTGCTCAAGCTCAGCGATCAGCTGCTTGACCTCCTCGCGGCGGCTGCTGCCGTCAGCGGGACAGTGGCTTTCCACAACAGGGAGCGCCAGCCGTGCAGCCGCCGCACGCGCCTCGCTTTCGCGGACGTAGAGCAGCGGGCGGATCTGCGTGACACCCATGCGGTCAAGATACGTCACAGGCTGGAAACAGCCAATGCGCCCTTCGAAAACGAGATTCATCAGGAAGGTTTCCGCTGCGTCGTCGTAGTGGTGTCCGAGCGCGATGGTGGAAAGTCCCATCTCCAAAAGTGCTGTGTTGAGTGCGCCGCGCCGCATCTTGGCGCAGAGGGCGCACGGATTTTTTTCGCGGCGCTCTTCAAATACGATTTGATAGATCGGCACCGCCACGCGCTTATATGGTACGCCGAGGGAGGCGCAGTAGTCGGCAACGGGCGCAAAATCCATATTGGGGATGCCCATTTCAAGCGTGATGGCAATGATGGAAAACGGGACAGGGTAAAACTCGCGCAGTCGCGCGAGGGCGGCGAGCGTCAGCATGGAGTCTTTCCCGCCGGAAACGCCGACGGCGATCGTGTCACCGGCGTGGATCATGTCGTAGTCCTCTATGCATCGGCGGACAAGCCCTAAAATATGCTGCATCGTTGAGCCTCCAATAAAAAAGAAATTGCGTTTTAAGAAATCAAGAGTAAAACAAAGAAAAAGAGAGATATCGAAAGATTTATGCGAGCTAAATCAATTTAGTGTTGACATAGCGCGCGCGAAGTGCTATAAATATACACGTTCCGATTTTAACAGCGGAGCTTTGAAATGTAAAGGAATAACCTTTATAATATTAAACGGAGGAAAACAAAAATGTCCACTTTCATGGCGAACAAGAGCAACATTGAGCGTAAGTGGTACGTGATCGACGCCGCCGGCAAGACCCTCGGCAAGACCGCCGTCGTCGCCGCCGACCTTCTGCGCGGCAAGCTCAAGCCCACCTACACCCCGCACGCCGACTGCGGCGACAACGTCATCATCATCAACGCCGGCAAGGCAGTTCTGACCGGCAAGAAGCTCGACCAGAAGTACTATCGCACCCACTCCGGCTGGGTCGGTGGTCTGAAGGAGACCAAGTACCGCGTCATGATGCAGGAAAAGCCCGAGCTTGCCATGCGTGTTGCCGTTCGCGGCATGATGCCCCGCAACACCGTGACCAAGGATTCTCTCAAGCGTCTGCACATCTACGCCGGCGATATGCACGAGCATCAGGCTCAGAAGCCCGAAGTGTGGGAAGTTAAATAAGGAGGAAGTCAGTTATGTATACGTCTAAGCGTCCTTACCTGTATGGCACCGGCAGAAGAAAGTCTTCCGTTGCCCGCGTTCAGCTGTACCAGGGTGGTACCGGTTCCATCACCATCAACGGCCGTGACATCGAAGAG
>JAFQUN010000035.1 GCA_017408525.1 Oscillospiraceae bacterium | reverse complement strand
CGGCGGCGGTGGCGGCGGCGGCGGTCCTGCTGCCATCCCCGGCAAGCAGCCCGAGCAGCCCAAACCGGAGCAGCCCAAAGACGAGGAAAAGCCCGCGCAGGGCGAGTCGTTCTCCGATGTCCCAAGCGGCGCATACTACGCTGACGCGGTGAGCTGGGCTGTCGACAACGGCATCACAAACGGTGTGGGCGGCGGCTCATTCGCCCCCGAATCGCCCTGCACGCGCGGTCAGATGGTGCTGTTCCTCTACCGCATGGCAGGTGAGCCGGCAACAAACGGCATTGTGAATTTCAAAGATGTTTCGGCAAACGACTATTATGCAATGGCCGTTGCATGGGCAGTCGAAAAGGGCATCACCACCGGCATGGGCGACGGACTTTTCGCACCCGACGCGGAGTGCTCGCGCGCACAGATGGCTGTGTTCCTCTTCCGCATGCTCGGTGCAAGCGCCGAAAACGGCGGCAGCTTCGGCGATGTGGACGCCGGCGCGTACTACGCCGACGCGGTCGCGTGGGCAGCGGCAAGCGGCATCACCACCGGCACGGGTGATGGGCTCTTCTCCCCCAACGCCGTCTGCACGCGCGGTCAGATGGTCACGTTCCTCTTCCGCTGCTTTGCGGAGTAATTTCGAAAAAGAAGCAAGCTTCTTTTTCGAGCCTACACTGTGAGACCGTTCAGATATGCAAAGGGAGCGACAGCTTTTGCTGTCGCTCCCTTTGCATATACGGGTGTTTTCTGCTATACTACACCTAAAGGCGCGATGTAAAACGCAGCTTGCGCGGATATTCGACAAAATTTTTGCCGCGCAACTTCAATTTGGTGGCACAATTTGTCCAAATGCGCTATACTTACCCCAGAGAAACGGAGGTAACGCGATGTCCTTTGGTGATAAACTGCAAGCACTGCGTCATAACAATGGACTGACGCAGGAGGCATTTGCCGAGCAGCTCAACGTATCGCGTCAGGCGGTCTCCCGCTGGGAGTCGAGCCGCGGATATCCGGAGATGGATAAGATTTTGTATATCTGCCGCCGCTACGGTGTCACGCTCGACACGCTCTTTGCCGATGAGCTGCCCGCTTGTGTGCCGCACGAAGTCACACAGGAGAGCTCCCCGAAAACGGAAAACCTCGGTGAACGTTCGCTCCACCGCTCCTTTTCCGACTTTGTCAGCAACCTCTCCCCACGCAACAAGCGTGTCGGGACGGTCGGCATCCTCTGCGCCGCGTTTCTTCTTTCCCTGTTCGTTTTCGGACCGAAAGGAGGTAATGAAATGATGTCAACAGTCTGGATCGGCGCGATCATCGTCTTCGGCATCGCCGAGGCGGTGAGCGCGGGTCTTATTTCCATCTGGTTTGTGGGCGGCTCGCTTGCGGGGCTGCTCGGCGCGCAGCTGGGCGCGCCGCTGTGGCTGCAGATCGCGCTCTTTTTGTGCGTGTCGTTCCTGCTTTTGCTTGCAACGCGCCCTCTGGCGCGGAAAATGATGCAAAAGGGCGTCGTCCCCACGAATGCTGACCGCGTACTCGGGCAAACTGCAAAGGTGACCGAGCGCATCGACAATATCGAGGGCACGGGCGCGGTCTACATCGACGGAAAAACGTGGAGCGCACGCTGCGAGGAGCCGCAGGTCATTGAAAGCGGCGAAATGGTTGAAATCGTGAAAATGGAGGGCGTCAAGCTCTTTGTTAAAAAGAAAGGAGAAAAATAATTATGGAACTGGTCGCAATTGGAATCCTTGTTTTGCTCATTCTCATTCTCATCATCTGCAACATCCACGTCGTGCAGCAGTCGCGCGCGTATGTTGTTGAGCGTCTGGGCGCATTTTCCGCCGTGTGGGGAACGGGCCTGCACCTGAAGCTCCCGTTTATCGAGCGCATCGCCAAAAAGGTGTCGCTCAAAGAGCAGGTCGCAGACTTTGAACCCCAGCCCGTGATCACCAAGGATAACGTCACCATGCAGATCGACACGGTCATCTACTTCCAGATCACCGACCCCAAACTCTATACCTACGGTGTGGAGCGCCCCATGAGTGCGATCGAAAACCTCACCGCCACGACGCTTCGAAACATCATCGGTGAGATGGAGCTTGACCAGAGCCTTACCTCGCGCGACATCATCAATGCGAAGATGCGCGCCATCCTCGACGAGGCGACCGACCCGTGGGGAATCAAGGTCAACCGCGTGGAGCTGAAGAACATCCTGCCGCCGAAAGAGATCCAGAACGCCATGGAAAAGCAGATGAAGGCGGAGCGCGAACGCCGCGAATCCATCCTGCAGGCGGAAGGTCAGAAGGCGAGCCAGATCCTCATCGCCGAGGGCGAAAAGCAATCCGCCATTCTCCGCGCCGACGCGGCAAAGCAGACGGCGATCCTCGAGGCGGAAGGCCGCGCCGAGGCGATCCTCGCCGTTCAGCGCGCGCAGGCAGATGCACTCAAGCTGCTCAACGAGGCAGCTCCGAGCGACAGTGTCCTGCGATTGAAGGCACTCGAGGCGTTTGAAAAGGCAGCCGACGGTCAGGCGACGAAGATCATCATCCCCAGTGAGATCCAGGGCATGGCAGGTCTTGCCGCCTCCGCCGCAGAGCTTATCAAAGAGAGCAAGTAAGGCAAAAAGGAACGAGGACTTTTCCGGTCCTCGTTCCTTTTTTGTTTACATAATGTCTGCAGAGAGGGGGTCGTTTTGCCGCTCCGGCGGCGAAATAATCCCCTTTACGACACAGCACTTTTCGTGTAAAATAGACGGTACGAAACAAAGGAAGAGGAGGTGCAGCCGTGGCAGGATACGAGCTTTATCTGACGCAGGAGGAAAACGTGACCGTGTCTGTCCCCGCTGTGCGCCGCCTTGTCGAGTGCGGCAGCGGCGATGCCGCGCTTTTGTACCTCTGCCTTTTGAAAAATCGCGGCGCAGGTACAGACGAAACGCTTACTGCCGAGCTTCATTGGAGCACATCGCGCCTGCGCGCTGCCGAGGCTGCGCTTTCCGCAGCGGGGCTCATTGCCCGTCCTGAGGCTGCGCCGCCGCTCAAGGAGGATGTGCAGAGCACCGCGCCGGAGGAGTACAGCCGCACCGACATCGCACAAAAGCTGGAGCGCGACGCGGCATTTGCCTCGCTTTTGCGCGAGGTGGAGCGCAAGCTTGGAACGCTCTCCACGCCTTCGGTCGGAAAGCTGCTCGGACTTTACGAGGGGCTTGGTTTTGGCGCGGATGTCCTTTTCCTGCTCGTCGGACACTGCATCGAACGCGCCGAGCGGCGTTACGGGGCAGGAAAACGCCCCACCATGCGCGAGATCGAGAAGGAGGGCTACCGCTGGGCGCGCCTTTCGCTTTTCACCGTTGCCGCCGCCGACGAATATCTGCGCTCGTACAACGAACGGCTCGGCGTGATCCCGCAGCTCATGCGTGTTTTGCGCCTTGGTGACCGCGCACCTGTCGCTGCGGAGGAGAAGTATCTCACCGCGTGGATCGAGATGGGCTTTGCGCCGGAGGCTGTCGAAAAAGCGTATGAGAAGACGGTCTTTCGCTGCGGTGAGCTGCGCTGGACATATTTGAACGGCATTTTGAAAAAATGGCACGCGAAGGGGCTTCATACCTGCGCGGAGATCGAAACGGAAAAAGCCCCGCAAAAAGAAAAGGTCGGTGCAGAGAAGACAGATATGTATCGGTATCTTGAAGATCTGTAAGAAGGGGGCGTAAAACATGGGATACGATGCGAAGATCATGCGCCGTGCAAGGGCGCGCTTTGAAGATGACAAGCAGCGCCGTGCAGAGATGTGTGCCGAGCGCCGCCGCACCGTCTATGCGCGTATTCCGCGTATAGAGGAGATCGACACAACGCTGCGCGCGACCGTTTCGCGCATTATCGCCTCGGCACTGCGGCGCGGAACAGATCCGCGTCCGCCCCTTGCTGCGCTCGAGCAGGAGAATCTTTCTCTTCGCCGCGAAAAAGCGGAGCTTCTCGTATCAAACGGGTTTTCCGCCGACTTTCTTGATGAAAAGCCGAACTGCCGCGTATGCAATGACAGCGGATATGACGGGCAGTACGTCTGCCGCTGCCTGCAGGAGTACTATTCGCGCGAGCAGAATGCGGAGCTCAGTCACATGCTCGATCTTGGCACACAGACTTTTGATACTTTCTCGCTCGACTGGTACGACGCACATGACGGTGATGGCAACAAACCGTCTTCGCGCGAAGCGATGCAAAAAGTCTACCGTGCGGCACGTGAGTACGCCGAAACGTTCGGACCGGACAGCGGCAATCTCCTTTTTTCCGGTGAACCGGGACTTGGAAAGACGTTTCTTTCGGCAAGCATCGCGCGCGTTGTGAGCGACGAAGGCTTCAGCGTCGTCTATGACACGGCATCGCACATCTTTTCGCAGTTTGAAGCTTACAAATTCAACCGCGAAAACGAGTATGAGGACGACGCGCAAAGCGACATCCACCGCATCATGAACTGTGACCTTCTCATCATAGACGACCTCGGCACGGAGATGACGACTTCGTTCGTGCAAAGCACGCTCTACCAAATCGTCAACACGCGCCTTTCGGGGAAAAAGACGATCATCAGCACAAATCTTGATCCGAAGGAGATAGGACCGCGCTACTCACCGCAGATCGCCTCTCGCATCGAGGGCGAGTACCGCATTCTGCCGTTTTTCGGTAAGGATATCCGGCAGCTGAAAAGGCAGCGGCGGTGAGGATTCTTCTAAAAAAGAACAGGGCGGCTTACGCCGCCCTGTTCTTTTTGCTTTGTTTATTCTGCGAAGCAGCGGAAGAGGAAGGTCACCATCTGACCGCGGGTGCAGTTTGCGTTGGGAGAGAAATTGCCGTCACCCGTGCCGGTGGTGATGCCGTTCGCCGCCGCCCAAGCGACCGCGTCCGCGTAGTACGCACCTGCGTCCACGTCGCCGAAGCTCGCGCCGCCTGCGGCGCTTGCGCCGACCATGCGGAAGAGGAAGACAGCCATCTGCGCGCGGGAGCATTCTGCGTCGGGGGAGAACAAGCCATCACCCGTGCCATTGGTGATGCCCATAGATACCGCCCACGCGATCGCGTCCGCGTAGTACGAATCTGTCGTAACATCGCTGAAGCTCGCGCCGCCGGAGACTGTCGGGCAGCCCGCCATGCGCCACAGGAACGTCACCATCTGACCGCGCGTGCAGGACGCTTCCGGTGCGAAGCTATCGCCGCCAACGCCGTTCGTGAT
>JAFQUN010000005.1 GCA_017408525.1 Oscillospiraceae bacterium | reverse complement strand
TCTGCTGCTCATCGGCTGCGCTTATCTGTTTTTTACGGGGATTTTCGAACTGCTGCTCGGTCGAATGCTATGGCAGCTCGGTTTTGCCGCATCGATGCTCTTTGCTGTCGGAGGGCTTCTGTTTCCTCTGCTGTCGATGATCGGTATCCTCGCCGCAAAAAACGGCAAAACCATCCGCTTTTCACTGTTTAACGGGGCTCGCGGCATACAGCATCGATGGATGGAAGATGCAGACCTTTCCGCTTAGCGTCTTGCGCAAAGATGTGCCGAAAAACAGGCGTTTTTTTCTCAAAATCGGGCTTGACTTTTTGTCCGGGTCTGCTATAATATTGGGGTCAAGAAGAAGCCACCCGCTTCTCACCTGCCGACGAAACAGTCAGGCACGGTCGATAAAACTCCAGAACAACAACTGTTTCGGTCTTTGTGTGGGTGCAGCTTCGGCTTGCATCCACTTTTTTTGTAAATCTTTTATGGAGGTGTACGGTCATAGCGCAGCAGGAACTCATGATCAACGAAGAGATCCGCGACCCCGAAGTTCGACTGATCGACGAAAACGGCAATCAGCTCGGTATCGTGGATGTCCGCGACGCGCAGCACATGGCGGACGAGAGAAACCTTGACCTCGTCAAGATTTCACCCAACAGCAACCCGCCCGTCTGCAAACTGATGGACTACGGCAAATATCGGTTTGAGATGGCAAAGCGCGAAAAGGAACAACGCAAGAACCAAAAGACCATTGAGGTGAAGGAGACTCGGCTTTCCGCCACGATCGACCTGCACGACATGGAGGTCAAGGCAAAAGCAACGAGAAAATTCCTTGCAGACGGCAATAAGGTGAAAGTCTCCATCCGTTTCCGCGGACGCCAGATCACCCACGGCGACATCGGACTTGAGGTCATGGACAAATTCTTCGAGATGATCTCCGACTGCGCGGTGAAAGAACGCCCCCCGAAGCAGGAAGGCCGTAACATGTTTATGGTCCTTGCACCCAAGAATTAACCGAGAACAAAACTTAGGAGGAACCCCAAATGCCTAAACTGAAATCCCATCGTGGCGCAGCAAAGCGCTTCTCCACGACCAAATCCGGCAAGATCAAGCGTGCCAAGGCTTACAAGAGCCACATCCTGACCAAGAAGTCCACCAAGCGTCTGCGTGGTCTGCGTCAGACCGGCTACATCGCCGAGTGCGAAGAGAAGAAGATTCGCAAGCTGATCCCGTATAGCTAAGGAGGAAACGAACAATGGCCAGAATTAAGAGAGCAGTCACCGCCGCCAAGAAGCGTCGTAAGGTTTTTAAGCTTGCCAAGGGCTACTATGGTGCAAAGAGCAAGCAGTATCGTGCAGCCTCCCAGCAGGTCATGCGCTCCATGGCGTATGCCTATGTTGGCCGCAAGAACAAAAAGCGCGAGTACCGTCGTCTCTGGATCGCTCGTATCAATGCGGGCGCCCGTCTGTGCGGCACCACCTACAGCCGCCTGATCAACGGTCTCAAGCTCGCGGGCGTCGAGATCAACCGCAAGGTGCTCTCCGACCTCGCCATCACCGACATGAACGCCTTCAAGGAGCTCGTGGATGTGGCGATGAAAGCGCGCGCATAAAGCACCGATACATAAAAAACACAGCATGCTGCCGTGCAGGTCACGGCGGCATGTTTTTTTTTGCGCGGCTGCAGCGAAGGAAACCTCGCCCGTGCAGCGACCGCGAACGGGAGCGGCCGAAAACGCAGCCCGACGGTTCGTCCGATAAAATCGGGCGCATATCGTCCCGCTCCCCCTGCGGATATGCTGCGATGGAACCTCTGGCTGCTGCTGATTCTTTTGCTGCTATTCCAGTCCCTCTCCTCCCTGCGGATATGTTACAATGGAACCTGGAACCGCAAAAGAGCGACCCACAGGCACAGGAGGTATCGATCCATGGAACTCAAACCGCTGGATGGTGTGTTTTCGATCTGCAAGGTGGCGGACGCTTCCCTCGTGAACCGGGAGGCGGATTTCTGCTTCACCGCAAAGACGGACGAGGAATGTTCCCTCGTATGTCCAACGGACATGGCGCCGGAAAATGCAATCGAGCGGGACGACGGCTGGCGGGCCTTTCGCATACAGGGCGCGCTGGACTTTTCGCTGATCGGCGTCCTCGCACGCATCTCCGGCATTCTGGCGGAGAACGGCATCGGCATCTTTGTGATCTCCACCTTTCGCACGGATTATGTGCTGACAAAGGAGGAGAACTTTGCGCGGGCGCTCGCAGCGCTCCAGGCCGCAGGCTACCGGATTACCGCATAGCGCAGCCTGCCGCGCGTCGGAAAGTCCTCCTGTTTCCGCGCCCTCAAAGGGTTCTTTTGATTTTGCCTTGACAAAGCGCGGCGCATGGATTACACTAATGTACATAGTAACGGAACAAAGTTACGGA
>JAFQUN010000034.1 GCA_017408525.1 Oscillospiraceae bacterium | reverse complement strand
GTTCGTCCTGAGCCAGGATCAAACTCTCAATAAAATTGTATCTCTACCACCGTAGTGGTCGAAACCTTTATCGAGCTATTTGTCATAGCTTAAAACTTTTACCCTCGACTCCGGCAGGTAATTGACTGAACCCTGCCTCGTCGAGCTTTGTCAGAAAGTGTCCATAAACACTTTCTTCCGGTGCTTTTCGTTCGTTTCATTGTTTAATTTACAAGGTACACGCCTCATCGGCGGAACATTTGCTATGTTACCACAGCTATGCCACTTTGTCAAGCGCTTTTTTCAAGTTTTGCGGAATTTTGTAAAATTTCAAAAAATACGCTGCGTGCGGTTGCGAATCAGCGCATTTTCCGTTATTATAAATGTAAGAAGTCCATTTGTAAAGTCCGTTTTAGAAGGGCAGGTGTTTTTATGACGCGCGTTTTGAAATGTGTTCCCAATTTCAGTGAGGGTCACGACCTTGAAAAGATCGAAAAGCTTGTCTCCCCCTTTCGTGGACATGAGAATGTAAAACTTCTCGATTACAGCGCCGACAAAGACCACAACCGCTGCGTGGTCACCGTTATCGGCGAACCGGACGCACTGCGTGATGCTGTCATCAAGTCGGTCGGCATCGCAACGCAGATCCTCGACCTTCGAACGCATACAGGGCAGCATCCGCGCATGGGCGCGACAGATGTCCTTCCGTTTGTCCCCATTCGCAACTGCACGATAGAAGATGCAAACGCGACCGCACGCGAGGTTGCCGCAGCAATCGGCGCACAGTTTGACATCCCCGTTTTCCTCTACGGAAAATCTGCGCCCGCGCCGCACCGCACCCTTCTTTCCGATATCCGCGAGGGCGAATTTGAAGGAATGGCAGAAAAGCTGCGCATGCCGCAATGGACACCCGATTTCGGTCCAAATCATCCGCACCCCTCTGCCGGCGTAACCGCTGTGGGCGTGCGTATGCCGATCATCAAATTCAATGTCAATTTGAACACATCGGATGCGCGGATCGCAGAATCTATTGCCGCCAGTATCCGCTGCAGCGATGGTGGCTTCCGCTTTGTGGAGGCTGTGGGTCTTCTTCTTGAAACACGCAACACCGCACAGGTCTCCATCAGCGTGACCGATTTTGCAAAAACTTCACTCTATCGCGTGTTCGAAACGGTCAAAATGGAAGCACAGCGTTACGGCGTAAGGGTCACAGGAAGCGAGCTTGTCGGCCTGACCCCCGTTGCAGCGCTGCTTGACTGCGCCGAATATTATCTGCAAATCGAAAATTTGAGCGAAGCAAAGATCCTCGAATCACATTTGTAATATCCTAAAAAAAGAACCTCTTCGTATGTTCACGAAGAGGTTCTTTTATGTAAACTTCAAGAAACAGGTACGACAGACCGCCCCGTTCGTTCGGCTATGAATTCTCTGAACGCATCCGCTGTTCCACCTGCCAGCGTATTTTTATCGTACACCTGCGCATGATCTGTGCTGAGCATAAAGACAAAATAACGCTGCGTCTCCGCGACGGCAAGCACCGCGGTGTACGGAAACTCCGTCTTCCCGACAGCCGTTTCGGACACGAAAGTGCCCTCCGCTTCCGTATCGAAGACCGCATT
This sequence comes from Oscillospiraceae bacterium, assembly GCA_017408525.1. Lineage (GTDB taxonomy): Bacteria > Bacillota > Clostridia > Oscillospirales > Oscillospiraceae > RGIG2163. Next base: position 5,710 of record JAFQUN010000034.1, on the reverse strand, counting down.
TGCCTTCTCTGACCCTTTGATCATGCGCCGTTTTGCAACATAAGCGTTGAGCCGGTCCTCAAAAAGGAGCGCAAGCACCATAACAGCCGCCGCTGTCCATGTGACGATCTTTTTGAAATCGATCCCATCTTCATTGGCGATAAACGGAAACAGGATGCCCAGCGCAGCCACGATCCACCCCAGGACATGACTTCTCCTGCTTCTTTTTCTGCGTACAGTTTTCCTCACGCACTTTGCCATTGCTGTCAGTGCCTTTTGGTCGTAAGTCGTCTCAAACGTGTATCTCACCGTCTCCCCCTCTCAAGCATTGTGCTTTACATACGCCTCTTCAAGCCAAGCGCGCAGGTCCCGCGTACCGTCCTCGTCCCACGAAAACGTCCGCTCCTCAACATCCCGCGCTTCCTCATAGCAAACTTCTGCGTAGACCGCCGCTTCGATCGCAGCCTTTTCCTCGTCCATCCGGAAACGGTAGCGCAGCGCGTCGAGGCTGCCCGTATAAAGATGCGCCCGCTTGAACCATGTGGGCGTCATGTAATCAAAGTGGCGTTCCATCATTTGCAGTCTCCTAATATATCCTCAATATCAAAGCCGCACGCTTGGCAAAGCTGCGCCATATCCTGCGGCAGCGGCGCTTCCACATCGATGCGGGCACCACGCACAGGATGAACGAGCGAAATGCCCGCCGAGTGAAGCGCATGGCGCGCGATGCGTGCGTCCGCCGTACCGTAGAGCGCGTCACCGACAAGCGGATGACCGAGCGCGCCCATGTGGACGCGGATCTGGTGCGTGCGTCCCGTTTGCAGGGTAAGACGCAGCAGTGTGCAGCCGCCACCCGCCACAAGCGCTTCAAACGACGTGTACGCCGCCTGTCCGTTTGGGTCAACGGTGCGCTTATATCCCCCCGACGCGCTGCGCGCGATAGGCAGCGTCACCTCACCGCGCGCCGGCAGCCCCTCCCCCACAACAACGGCGAGGTAGGTGCGGCGAAAATCGCTCGTATGCAGCATGGTGCGGAGGCGGTCGTGGACATAGCGGCTTTTCGCGACGACCATCGCGCCGCTCGTCCCCCTGTCAAGACGGCTCACGGGGCGGAACGGGCGCTCCGCACCCCAATACGCCGCAAGCGCATCGGCAAGTGTTGCTCTTTCGCACTGCGGCGCGCCGTGGACAGCGATTCCCGCCGGTTTATTGAGGACGATGATATCCTCATCCTCATAGCGGATATCGAGGGACGTTGCCGCCGATCTCACGCTTACACCATGCTTTGTCTCATCGAGCGTGACGCACAGCGTTTCCCCGCCGCGAAGTGTCTGCCGCAGACGGACAGGCGCACCATCGCAGAGGATGGCGTTCGGAACGAACTTCAGGTGCGAGAGGAGCGAGTCCGCCATGTGCAGCTGCGCGCGCAGGACGCTTCGCACCGTGCATCCCGCGTGCGCGGCCGTCGTTTGCACCGTGAGCACACGGGGCGATGCGCCGTTCATGCTTTCTTTCAAGCGCGCTTGACCTGCCGCTCGACAAACGCGAGCATATCCTCACGCTCGATGCAGTTTTCATGGCGCACGGCGCGCGTGCGAAGCCCCTGCAGATTTTTCGGCATGGGTACGCCGGTCAGCTCCACAAGACGCTCCATCTGGTCAAACTCGTCGCCGGAGAGGTCGCCGCCGATCGCACCGAGGACGGCAGCAGGGAATTTGTACGCCGAGGCGGTCGACAGGACGACCATCGGGCGGTCTTTTTCGATATAACGGTCAGAAACGTTCCACGCGACCGCCGTGTGTGTATCGCAAAGGTAATGATGCTCACGCCAAACCTTTCCGATCGTCTCGCACGTCTTTTCATCGTCGCAGCGGCCGGGGGCAAAAACCTTCGTGATATGCGCGCGCACCGCATCGCTCACGCGGTAGCGGCCGTCAGCAGCAAGCTGCGCCATCCAGTCTTTGACCTCGCTCCCGCCACCGGCAAAGTGCAGCAGACGCTCAAGGTTGCTGGAGATGAGAATATCCATCGAGGGCGAGACCGTCTTATGGAAGGGACGGTTACGGTCGTAGACGCCGGTTTCAAGAAAGTCTGCAAGGACATCATTCGCGTTCGACGCGCAAACGAGCCGCCCGACAGGAAGCCCCATGCGCATGGCGATGTAGCCGGCGAGGATGTTTCCGAAGTTGCCGGTCGGCACACAGAAGTCGACCGCGTCACCCCAGCGCACCTTCCCCGTGCGCAGAAGCTCACTGTAAGCGTAGAAGTAATAGACGACCTGCGGGGCAAGACGTCCGATATTGATGGAGTTGGCAGAGGAAAGCTCCACACCGTGCGGGGCAAGGCGTCCGTCGGCACAGACGGAGAATATCTTCTTCACGCCGCTTTGCGCATCGTCGAAGTTGCCGCGCACGGCGCACACGCAGACATTGTCGCCCTCCTGTGTGACCATCTGTGCCTTTTGCACAGCGGAAACGCCGCTGTCAGGATAAAAGACGATGATACGCGTGCCCGCAACGTTGCAAAAGCCCTCCATCGCCGCCTTGCCGGTATCACCGGAGGTCGCGGTGAGGATGAGCGTTTCACCGCCCTCGCCGCGCTGCGCGCGCGACTGCGTCATAAACTGGGGAAGGATGGAAAGCGCGACATCCTTAAAAGCGCTCGTCGGTCCGTGGAACAGCTCGAGCACGTAGCGGTCGCCGACAGCCTTGAGCGGCGCGACCTCACCGCCCGCAAATTTCCCTTCGTACGCGCGGCGCACGAGCGTGTCCATGTTCTCAACGTCCGGTAAAAGCGCGGAAAGCACACGCACGGCAAGGTCGTGGTAGCTCTTCTCCTCCACGGCAGCGCGCGCGTCAAAGTGCAGCGCATCCAGCGATTCAGGGACGTAAAGCCCACCGTCGGGAGCGATCCCGCGCAAAATTGCCTCCGCAGCGCCAACACGTTCGTCCATTCCTCTTGTGCTTTGATATTTCATATAGATCCGCTCCAATCTTTTTCTTGCATTTTCGCAAGCACTATGATATATTGTTCCCGTTGTAAAGTCAAGTGTTTTTCTGTCACGGACACTTGTCCCGTTTTTGACAGAAAAGAAAGACAATTCTGCTGCAGCGATACCTATACAAAAGGGGGTATATACAATATGAAAGTATTAAAGTTCGGCGGCTCCTCCCTGTCCGATGCGAAGCAGTACCAGAAGGTACGCTCGATCGTGGAGGCAGATAAAAGCCGCCGTGTCGTGATCGTTTCCGCGCCCGGCAAACGTTTTTCCGACGACCACAAGATCACAGATCTTCTCTATCTCTGCCACGCGCATTTGCAGTATGGCGTTGCGTGCGACACCATATTTGAAATGATCGCCGAGCGCTACCGCTCCATCGCGCGCGACCTGTCGCTCTCCGTTCCCATCGATGAGGAGCTTGCAAAGCTGCGCGACCGCCTGTCGCACGGTGCGTCGCAGGACGAGATCGTATCGCGCGGCGAGTACCTGTCCGCGATTTTGATGGCGGACTATCTCGGCTTTGATTTTATCGACGCGGAGCGCTGGATCAAATTCCGCTTTGACGGCACGGTCGACCGCGAGGCGTCGTACGAGGCGCTGCGCGGGGCTATGGGTACACGCGGCGCGGTCATCCCCGGCTTTTACGGCGCAATGCCAAACGGCAGCATCAAGACCTTCAGCCGCGGCGGAAGCGACATCACCGGCGCACTCGCGGCGGCAGCTCTCAAAGCGGACGTGTACGAGAACTGGACGGATGTTTCCGGCATTTTGATGGCAGACCCGCGTATCGTCGAAAACCCCGAGCCCATCGCCCATGTGACATATGACGAGCTGCGCCAGCTCAGCTACATCGGTGCGCAGGTGCTGCACGAGGGGACGATCTTCCCCGTGCGCGAGGCGGGCATCCCCCTCAACATCCGCAACACCAACGAACCGGAGCACCCCGGCACGCTTATTATGGAAAAGTTCGACGATGCTGCCGAGCAGAGCGGACGCTTTATCACCGGCATTGCCGGACGGCGCGATTTCTCCGTTATCAATATCACGAAAAACGGACTTTCCTCCGCTGTCGGCATCATGCGCCGCATCGCCGAGATCTTTGAAGCGCACGGCGTCCCCATCGAATACACCCCCTCGGGCATCGACACGATCAATATCGTGACCGCATCGAGCGGCCTGAAGGACTGCCTGTACTCCATCATGGGCGAGATCGAAAAGTCGGTGCAGCCCAACTCCATCCATGTGACGGAGGGCATCGCAGTTGTCGCCGCTGTCGGACGCAAGATGGCGTACCGCCCGGGCATCTCCGGCAAGATCTTCGCAACGCTCGGTGAAAACGGCATCAACATCCGCATGATCTCGCAGGGTCCCGACGAGCTGAACATCATCGTCGGCGTCGACAACCGCGACTTCGCAAAAACCGTTCGCGTTCTCTATCACAGTTTTGTCAAATAAATAAGGAGGCTTTCTCAATATGAAAAAATATCGTGTAGCCGTCCTCGGCGCAACGGGCGCTGTGGGACGTGAAATGCTCAAGATCCTTGCCGAGCGCAACTTCCCCATCGCAGAGCTGCGCCCGCTCGCAAGCGCACGCAGCGCCGGCAGCACCATCGACTTTTGCGGCGAGAACGTAAAAGTGCAGGAAGCGCGCGAGGACGCGTTTGCCGGCATGGATATCGTCCTCGGTGCGGCGGAAAACGACATTGCCCGCCGCTTCGCCCCCGCCATCCGCGAAGCGGGCGCTGTGTTCGTCGATAACTCCAGCGCATTTCGTCTCGACGCCGATGTTCCCCTGATCGTTCCCGAGGTCAACGCCGCCGACGCGAAAAGCCACAACGGCATCATCTCCAACCCCAACTGCTCGACCATCATCGCCGTGACGGCGGTGAACGCCCTCAACGCCATCAGTCCCATCGAGACGATGGTCGCCTCAACGTATCAGGCGGTCTCCGGTGCGGGCGCAGGCGGTCCGATCGAGCTTTCCGAGCAGGTCGAGGCGCTGCGTGAGGGCAAGAGCGTCACGCCGAAGGTCTTCACCCACCAGATCGCCTACAACCTCATCCCGCAGATCGGCGGCGAGTCGTTTGAAGGCTACACCTCCGAGGAGATGAAGCTGCAAAACGAGGGGCGCAAGATCATGCACCTTCCCGAGCTGCTCGTCAGCTGCACCTGCGTGCGCGTACCCGTTTTCCGCAGCCACTCCATCTCCATCGCGCTGCGCACCAAGCGCGCCGTGAGCGTTGAGGAGGCGCGCGCGGCGATCGCCGCCGCCCCCGGCTGCCGTCTGGTGGACGATCTCGGAAACCACGTCTATCCCATGCCGCTTGACACGAGCGATCAGGATATCGTCTTCGTCGGGCGCATCCGCAAGGATCTTACCGATGAGCGCGGTCTGAACCTCTGGTGCTGCGGCGACCAGGTGCGAAAGGGCGCGGCAACGAACGCCGTACAGATCGCGGAGCTGCTTATTGAAAAATGATTTTTATGCAGATGCAGGAGTGATCCTGCATCTGCATTTTTTGTTGGCACAGCGTCTGCAATACAAATCAAAAAAGTCACCACCCTCCCCCTCCCTGCATATCATAGAAGAAGGATGGGCAAAAGCCGCCCGTCCGGCACCCAAGCACGATACGGCAAAACAAAATCTGTCAATAAAGGGGGATCTTCATGAACGGAGGGCTTTTGAGCCGCTCTGTACGAAAGAATTACATATTTCTCTTTTTGATGCTC
>JAFQUN010000033.1 GCA_017408525.1 Oscillospiraceae bacterium | reverse complement strand
TTTTTCGGCCTGCATCAATACTTAGTGAAACTGCCAAAGATGTAACCCGTCAGTCCAAAAGTAAATTGGGACCCGTCTTTTCCACACTTGACAAAATCCAACGGTGTGCTATACTGCCCTTGACAACTCCAAGGGGTGCTGGTGCAAGCCGGCTGAGATGAGAGGTAATGCCCTCCGATCCCTCGAACCTGATCCGGGTAATGCCGGCGTAGGAATGCGAGATATACAGCCTTTTTATCTTTTTGCATTGTGACGCTGACAGCCCATGATGCAAAATTTTTTTATCCCGTTTGGGAGTTGGCGGGAGCATTTGCAGAAAGGACTGTATCACTATGAAAAACCAGAAAACACGCACGCTTTGTCTTGGGGCGGTCTGTATCGCCCTCGCCCTTGCACTGAGCTACATCGAAATCCAGATCAGCGCCGCCTTCGGCGGCTTTGGCGGCTCGATCGACTTTGTGATGGTGCCGCTCATCGTCTTTTCCATGTACGCCGGTGCGCCGTGGGGCATCGGCGCGGGTTTCGTGTTCGGTATTATGAAATACCTCTTTGCAAACGGCGTTGCCGTCAGCTGGGTATCCATCCTGTTTGATTACTCCGTTGCCTACGCCGCCGTCGGCTTTGCGGGGCTTCTGCGCGGACGCTATCGCGCGATGCCGCTTGCGGCGCTCATCGGCTGCGCGGCACGCTTTCTCGTCCACTTCGCAAGCGGCGTGACCGTCTACGCCCAGTACATGCCGGAGGTCTTTATGGATATGCCCATGACCTCTCCCACCATCTATTCCATCCTCTACAACGGGACATATATGCTTCCGAACACTGTCCTTGCCATCGCCGTTTGCGCGCTTTTGATCCGTCCGATGGAGCGGTTGGACAAGATCGTACAAATGTGAAGCGAGGCGGCGCTTTTCATACATCTTGCATTTTGTTGATTTTTAGTGTACTATGGGTGGTAGAAAGATTTGGCATTCATGCCTGAAAGGAGCCTTCCATGAAACTGACCTTTCTCGGTGCCACCCATGAGGTGACCGGAAGCTGCACCCTTATCGAGATCAACGGCAAATACGGCGTTGTCGACTGCGGTATGGAACAGGGCGAGGATATTTTTGTCAACCAGGAGCTCCCCGTCGCCGCAAGCCAGCTTGACTTCGTGCTTTTGACGCACGCGCACATCGACCATTCCGGAAACATCCCGCTGCTTTTTAAGGAGGGCTATTCCGGTCCCGTGTACGCTACACGCGCGACGTGCCACCTTTGCGAGATCATGCTGCGCGACTCCGCGCACATTCAGGAGTCCGACGCGGAGTGGAAAACAAGAAAGGCAATGCGCTCGGGCGGCGAGGCGGTCGAGCCGGTCTACACGATGCTCGACGCGGAGACCGCCATTGCACATCTGCGCCCTGTCGACTACAACAAGGCTGTGCAGATCGCAGAGGATGTTTTCGTACGCTTTATCGATGCGGGACATCTGATGGGTTCGGCAAGCATCGAAGTTTGGCTGACAGAGGGCGATGTGAGCCGCAAGCTCGTTTTCAGCGGCGACATCGGCAACTTCAACCAGCCGCTCATCAACGACCCGAAGTACATCGAAGAAGCAGACTTCGTCATCACAGAGTCGACTTACGGCGACCGCTATCATGAGCGGACGGAGGCAAACAGCGTTGAGCTTCTTGCCCGCTGCATCCAGCGCACGTTTGACCGCGGCGGCAATGTGGTCATCCCCTCGTTTGCCGTTGGCAGAACGCAGGAGATGCTCTACTTCATCCGCGAGATCAAGGTGAACGGTCTTGTTACGGGGCACGGTGACTTCCCCGTTTACGTCGACTCGCCGCTTGCCAATCAGGCAACTGCCATCTTCCTCCAGTGCGACAAGCAGTATTTTGACGAGCAGGCGCGCGAATTTTTGGCACAGGGCATCAACCCACTGATGAGTCCCGGCGTGCAGCTTTCCGTTTCCACCGAGGAATCACGCGCGATCAACCTCAACAAAGATCCCAAGGTCATCATCTCCGCAAGCGGTATGTGCGATGCAGGCCGTATCCTGCACCATCTCAAACACAACCTCTGGCGCAAGGAATCGCTTATCCTCTTTGTCGGCTATCAGGCTGCCGGTACGCTCGGACGCAAGATCCGCGACGGTGCGAAGTCGCTCAAACTGCTCAACGAAGATATTACCGTCAACGCCGAGATCTCTTACCTTCCCGGCAAGAGCGGTCATGCCGACAAGGACGGTCTGATCCAGTGGATCACCGCGTTTAAAGAAAAGCCGAAGATGGTCTTTGTCAACCACGGCGAAGACAATGCGTGCCAGAACTACGCAGCGTGTCTGCGCGATGAGTACGGCTTTACGACCTCCGCGCCGCACAGCGGTTCGGTGTTTGACCTTTTGAAGTGCGAGTATGTCGAGCTGACCGAGGGTATCCCCGTCGTCAAGGAAAAAGCCAAGGCTGCGCGCGCTTCCGCTGCATACGAAAACGTCGTCCGCGCGTGCGAGCGTCTTTTGGAAATCGCCCGCGGCTGCCGCGGCATCCCCAACAAGGAGCTCAGCCGCTTCGCCGGTCAGATCCTCTCACTCGCTTCCAAGTGGGAGGGCTGGGTAAAATCCGGAAAGAAATGATAAAAAGAAACTCGCGGCTTTCGTGGAAGCCCC
>JAFQUN010000032.1 GCA_017408525.1 Oscillospiraceae bacterium | reverse complement strand
GACGAAGCAAGTTAAAGTGGTAGAATCCTTAAAAATGAACATTACTTTTCTAACCTCGAAACAGTCCATCAACGCATGCAACGAGGTTCAACCGAAAATTTCAATATGTTTTTTAACATCAAAGGAGGTTGGCGTCAACCTCAAGAACGGCTACAACGGCGATCTCACCTCTCGCGAAGCCGGCTCTGTCGGCGGCCAGATGGTCAAGAAGATGATCGAGGCATACGAGAAGAACCTGTAAGCAAGGCATCTATCAAAGACCCGCTGCGGAGCAAAGACTCTGCGGCGGGTCTTCGCCTGCTTTTGGAGGAACTTCCGCAGGTCTGTTTTGCCACGTTGGTTCGTGGAAAATCCTGTAAAAAGAAGAAATTTGCGAAAAAGGAGGGAGAACACTTAACTATTTGCACAAACGCGCCGATGTAAAAAGCAAGTGAAAGAACATTCTCATCGGAGGGTGCGTATGCGGATTCAACATAATATTGACGCGATGCGCGGACTGCGTTACGGTCAAAAATTGAATACCAGCATGACAAAGTCACTCCAGAAGCTATCCTCGGGCTATCGGATCAACAGCGCCGCAGATGACGCGGCGGGTCTTGCCGTGTCGGAAAAGATGCGCCTTTTCATGACGGAGTATGACCGCTGCACGGATAACGTCAAAGAGGGCGAAAATCTTGCCCAGACTGCCGATGCAGCGCTGCAGGAGGTCAACGATATGCTCTGCCGCGCAAAGGAGCTTTGCGTGCGCGCGGCAAACGGAACGTACAGCGCGCAGGAGCGCGAGGCGCTGCAGGATGAGCTTGAGGCACTCTACTCGGAGATGGACCGCATTTTTGAAAGCTCCCGCTTCAACACGGTGCAGCTTTTCCGTTACGGCGGCACGCCCAGCGTACCCGGACATTTTGAACTCGTTGAGCACGCTGAGCCGACGGAAGACTTGCAGACGTGGGGCGAGATGCCCGAGCTTGAAGACAAATATTTCGATCTTGCAAAGCCCGCCGAGGGAGCGACCGTTACCTTCAAGCTCGACAGCACCGTTGACCCGAACGATATTTCCACCGTTATTGGAAAGTCGATCTGCGTGGTCGACAGCAACTGCATATTCAAATTTGTCGATGAGCCAGGCAATAGCACTGTGTCAAGATACAGCTCCACAAACGACACGGGGCACGCGATCTGCAACATCGGTGTACGGGACTGCGCGACATTGCAGGACGCGCTCGACAAGATGTGTGAGTATATGAAGACCAACTCGACGTCTTCGTGGAGCAATACCGTCGGCGGCGAGAAGATGTATCTCAAAGAAGCTGTTGTTGAGGGCGATGAGGTGACGCTCACGTTCAACCCTGTTGACCTTGTGCAGAGCATCCCGCTTGGAGACGGCACGGAGGAATACTTTATCGCGGAGGCGGACGGAGAGAAGACCAACGGTCTTTCTGTCGCCAGCAAGGAGCAGTTCGACCTCGAGCAGGTCGACGGCGCGGACGCGACCAACAACACGATCGCATATACAAAGGCAGAAGTCACGCTCACTTTCCTCCCGGGAAAGGCTGACAATTATGTGCTTACCGACGCCGACAAGCAGACGATCTCCACCAATTCGATCAGAACGTATTCCGGAAGTGAGATCAAGTTTTCACTCGACGGCAGCAACGCTTCCGCCATCGATTTGCGCGGCATCACCACGGCGGGCGATCTTCGAAGCGCGCTTGCCTCAAAGCTCAACGACGAGTCGTACTACGACGCGGTGAAAAACGGCGATGGCTCGGTGACAGTTACGCAAAGCGCACCGCGCAATTATGACTACATCGTTGAAGATGTCGAAAAAGTTCCTTCTACCTCACAATCACAGGCGACCACCGCGCTGCCATTGACCGTGCAGCATACTGTCACGCCGAGCGGCGAGACGAAGGACGCCTATACAGTCACGCTTCCCAATACGCTTCCCGATTACTTCTCGGTCAAGATCGGCAGCAGCACATACTCCTTCTACAATGGCGTTCCCAGTGGGTTTGACTATGCGACCGGCTCGGCGGTCAACATCGCGGGGAAGTCTGTCCAGGATGTACACAACACTATAAGCAACTACATTGCCTCCGCGTATCCAAACGCCAACGTATCCATCAGCGGCAATACCGTCAGTGTGCAGGGCAAGTATTACGGTGACGATCTGAAAGTCGGCGAGAACGTCAAGGGCACGACCGGCACGATCTATTTTTACAAAAACTCGACGACGACCGGCACGCCCATACTGACCGGCTCGAGCAGCACGAAGAATTTTTCGCAGGATATGACGCTCAGCCTTGACCTGAGCGTAGCGATGGACGGCGGCGCGTTTGACGCGAGCAAGCTCGTCGGCCGCGGCTTCAAGCTCGGCACGCAATGGTACGAATTTGACGACGGCGATGCCGCGACGCCGCAGCGGCGCACAGACTCTAAAGCGGTGGACGTTTCCGCCTGCACGTCCTACGACGACGTCAGGGACGCGCTCGACGCCGTGATGTCGCAGTTAAATCTGAGTGCGGCGCACGATGTGGCGGTCACGAATACCACCGCAACGCCGCACATTCTCACCATCAGCGCTGAGCGCACCACGAGCAGCTCCTCCGGTACGGCATTTGTTGACGGCTACGTCGGGATCGACGGTCTTTTCTCGGAAGAGCCGGTCGACGGACCGACGACGAAGTCCCTCACGGCTGACGGCGGTACGCTTGCGGGGCAGCCGTTTGCGACCATCGACTTTTCCAAATACGACAGCTCCAACTTCAAAGAGCTGTACGGTACGGGCTTCCGTGTTACCTGCGCGACGTGCTCGGGCGAGTACATCAACGTGATGTTTTGCAACGATAAGGATACGCTTGATATCCCTGAATCGTTCGAGGTCATGGACGAATCCCAGACGCCGCCTGTCGCGCGTGTGATCCACAATCTTGCCGTTGAACTCAAGGGTATGAGCAGCGGTGAGGACATCGTAAAAGCCATCGTTGAGCAGCTCAGACCCGAGCTTGACCACTATACCGACGTCGAGGTGGGCAGACCTGCCACCGTTTTGAACGTGCTCGATAAGCGCAGAGGCGATATCGAGGTGGGCGGCAAGGTCTATCGGGCGCAGGTCCTCTCGGGCGTACACACCAATTTTGTGTATACGTTCAAAGAGGAGTTCATCCCCGATCCGACGGATGGCGTTGCGATAGATTTCCGCACCGTGGGGATCTACGCCGGCTCCGAGCCGGAGCCGCAGATCATCGATGTCCACCTGCCGTTTTTGACGCTGCGCAATCTGGGACTGACGGATCCTGATCCGAACCTTTCCACGACGGAGGCGGCGGCGGAGACGATGGGTCATGTCATCGAGGCGAACAACGCCATCGCCTATGTGCGCGGCACGATCGGTGCGGACTTCAACCGCCTTGAGCACGCCCATGCAAATCTCTCTCAGTCTGAGGTGCAGATGACCGATGCATATTCCCGCATCCGTGATGCCGACATGGCGGAGGAGATGATGGAAAAGGTGCGTGTTTCGATCCTGCAGCAGGCGCAGCAGACCACGTTTATGCACTCGATGCAGCAGCCCCAGCAGATTATTTCGCTGCTTGGTGCGTAAAGCAGATATTTATTTGATATTTACCTTGACAAAGAAGGGGAGAAAGGGTTATAATCTCCCCGATATCTGAGGGAAGGGGACACGTCCTATGCGCAAGCCGGTCACTGCGGAAAAGACCATGATGGCAATGGCGATGCGTATGCACATGTGCATGCGTATGTTTGACCGTGCGCGCTGTGGCTCGTCATTCGCCGTTTGACCTTTCCTCAGGATGTTTTCACATCATCGGGTCGAAGGACGTTCGAGTCCTTCGACCTTTCTTTTTACAAGGAAAAACTGCCGAGGCAGTAAATGCGAGGTATCCCATGATCGAAATTCGGAATGTAAGCAAAACTTTCAAAACAGAACACGGTGATTTTACCGCGCTGAAAAATGTGAGCCTCACCATCAACGACGGGGAGATCTTCGGCATCATCGGTCTTTCCGGCGCGGGAAAAAGTACGCTTGTGCGCTGCATCAACCTGCTCGAGCGCCCGACCGAGGGCGATGTTCTGCTTGACGGGGTGAGCCTTGTGGCGCTGCCGCGAAAGGAGCTTTTGAAAACACGCCGGTCGATCGGCATGATCTTCCAGGGCTTCAATCTCCTTGCCCAGCGCACGGCACTCAAAAATGTGTGTTATCCGCTCGAGATCGCGGGGTACAGCCGCGCCGATGCCGAGTCGCGCGCGCGCGAACTTCTGGAGCTTGTCAAGATCGCCGATAAGGCAGGCTCTTATCCGTCGCAGCTGTCCGGCGGACAAAAGCAGCGCGTTGCTATTGCCCGCGCGCTTGCAACGAATCCGAAGGTCCTTTTGTGCGACGAGGCGACAAGTGCGCTTGACCCGAACACGACGCAGTCTATCCTCGAGCTTTTGAAGGACATCAACCAAAAGCTCGGTGTCACCATCGTTGTCATCACGCATGAGATGCGCGTCATCGATCAGATCTGCGACCGCGTCGCCGTGATCGAAGACGGTATCATCGTTGAAGAAGGTCCCGTCAGCCGCGTTTTCACGAACCCGCAGTCGAACATGGGCAGGGAGCTGATCCTCTCCGGTGTGCGCCATATTGAGCGCGTGGTCGGTGAGAAGAAGCTGCGTGTGATCTTCAACGGTGAATCTACTTACGAGCCGGTCATTTCCAATATGATCCTTGAAACGCAGACATGCGTCGGCATCCTCTACGCCGACCTTCGTGCGCGTGACGGGAAAGACTACGGCTACACGGTGATCCAGCTTCCCGACGATGAGCGCGCGGTCGAAAAGATTTATGCCTACCTCGACGGCAGAGGCATGAAATACGCGGAGGAGGTGTGAGACGATGTTTTCCGATATGTTTTATAAGCTGCTTGAAAATCACATTTTTCTCATCGGCATCTGGGAAACGCTTTATATGACGCTCATCTCCACCGCCTTTGCATATTTGCTCGGGCTTCCGCTCGGCATTTTGCTCAACGTTACCGACCGCGGCGGCATCTATCCCATGCCGGCGTTCAACTCTGTCCTTGGCGCGGTCGTAAACGCGTTTAGAAGTGTCCCGTTTATCATTTTGATGGTCGCGCTCCTGCCTGTGTCCAACCTCATCCTCGGGACGAGCCTTGGAAACGCCGCCATGATCGTTACGCTCATCATCGCCGCCGCACCTTACGTTGCGCGTATGGCGGAGTCGTCGTTCAAGGAGGTCGATGCCGGCGTGATCGAAGCGGCACAGGCAATGGGAACGCCGACCTTCAAGATCATCACGAAGGTGCTTTTGCCCGAGGCAAAGCCTGCGCTGATCGTGGGCGCGGTCATTTCCACCGTCACCATCCTCGGCTACTCCGCCATGGCAGGCACCATCGGCGGCGGCGGATTGGGACAGATTGCCATTTCGTATGGCTATCAGCGCTATAACGACGACATCATCTGGGTGTGCGTGGCGCTGACCATCATCATTGTCCAGGTGCTTCAGGAGATCGGTATGACGCTTGCGCGCCGCACGGACAAACGCATTCGTTAGTCAGCAAATGGGGTAGCACCGCGCAGTATCGCCTGCGCCGCTTTGCGGTTCTTTTGCAGCACAAATGCGCTGCGCTTTCTTGAAATACACAAAGTATTCCTGTGAAACCGCGTCTTTTTGCGCTGCAAAATTTCCCACAAATCGCTTTTGGCGAATTGTGCGGAGCAGCCCTAAATTTTTAATAGAAGGAAGAAAGGAAGAAAACCATGAAGAAGTTTCTCACTCTTGCACTGACCCTCGCATTGACCCTCGCGCTCCTCGTCGCCTGCGGCGGCACCACTACGACCGATGATGGCGGCGCTTCGACCGGCGACACGACCAGCGGCGATACTGCCGGCGGCGATACCGCGTCGAAGAAGATCACCATCGGCGCAACGGCTACCCCCCACGCCGAGATCCTTGAGCAGGTCAAAGAAGCGCTCGCTGCCGACGGCTATGAGCTCGACATCGTCGTTTATGACGACTATGTTCTCCCCAACACCGCCCTTGCTGACGGCACGCTTGATGCCAACTACTTCCAGCACACGCCCTATCTTGTGAACTTCAACACCGAAAACAACACGAACCTTGTCTCCGCCGGTCTCATCCACTATGAGCCGTTCGGCCTTTACGGCAAGAACGTTGCGGACGTTGCCTCCATCCCCGACGGCGCGACCATTATCGTCCCCGCTGACGGCAGCAACGAAACGCGCGCGCTGTTCCTGCTTGCGCAGGAGGGGCTGATCACCCTCAAGGACGGCGCCAACGTCACCGACGGCGTGACCACGTTCGACATCGCTGATAACGGCGGCTACAACATCGTTCCTGTTGAAGCGAGTACCATCCCCGCGCAGTTTGAAAACGCCGATGACGGTATGGCTGCTGTCATCAACGGCAACTATGCGCTCCAGGCGGGCATCAACATCGCCGATGCCATCGCCGTTGAGGATGCCTCCGGTGAGGCAGCGCAGACTTACGCAAACATCATCGCCTGCCGCGCAGGTGAGGAGTCCAGCGAGAAGATCGCTGCCCTCGTTGGTGCATTGCAGACCGACGCTGTCAAGACCTATATCGAGTCGACCTACAATGAGGCAGTTCTGCCCATCTTCTGATCGAGCGGATCTTGATCTTATGATAAACAAATGGCGCTCCCCGTCTGTGGGAGCGCCATTTGTTTATCTATGCCGCTATTTTGCACCGCGCAGCGTCTTTGCACCAATGCGAAGAAGGAGGCGAACCGTGTCGCGCAGTACGGCGCGTGTCGCCTTGTCAAGATCACCGATCGTGCGCACCATTGCGGCTGCCGCTCGAAAGCCGTCTTCACGAAGCTCGGTGAGCGTTTGGGCGTCGGTCGCGGAGAGGACTTCAAAAAGCGCGTTTGAAAAAGCTTCGCGCTGTGCGGGAGTAAGCTGCGTGACAAGCTCTTTAAGCGCCGCATCATAGAATCGCCCCTCCGAGGAAATGTCATCAAGCTGGACGAAGCTTGCGCCCCGTACTGCCCATGAAAAACCGTCGTGCTGCCAAAGACCGACCTGGTCGCTGCAAACAACGGTATAACGCTCTGCATGCGTGAGCAGCATCCCCACAACAGAAGACTGCGGTACGATGGTCAAAATGCGCTCTTCCATCCGGCGGTACGCCTCCGTTTGGAGGATGTCGCTCGAAAAGCCGGGACCGTCGTTGTTATAGACCGCAGCGATGCGCCGCTGTATCGCCTCTTCGCACTGCACTGCGCTGTATACGGCGAGATTCCCGCCCTTTGAATGCCCGCCCAGACGAAGCTTGAAACGCCGGTAGACCTGTGCTGCACGGCGGAGATACACGAGCGATTCCGCCTGCGACGGGACAACGGGAAGAAAGCTCATGTTAAAATCCTCTTTCCATCCCACGAGTGTATCGTCTGTACCGCGGAAGGCAATGTATACCGTACCGTCGGAAAGCGCCATTGAGACTGCGGCAAACTGTTTTTCGCGTGCGAGGTCGAGTTGGGCGTCATAGCCGTAGAGAAGTACATCCCCAAAACGCGCGCTTTGGGCGCAGCGGCGAAGAAGCTCGGGAATACTGTCGGGTACAAGAACGCCCATATCTTCTGCAAAACCGTTTTCTCTTGCGAAATAAAGTGCTGCCGCGTGACGCAGCGTGATCGGGTCACCGCCATCAAAGGGCGAGACGATCTGTGCGAAATCAAGGAAGGCAAGCTCTGCAAGAATGAGGTTGTCGACTTCATTAAACGGCGACTGTGCAAAATTCAGGTCGCCGCGCCAGTCGATATAATCGAGAATATTTGCCATGATATCTCCTTTTGCGGCGGTGCAGGTAAGGATACCGCCCCGTTTATATTCTGCCGTGTTCGGAGGTTCTATTCCGATGCCGTGCGTCATACCATGTAGCATCATCAACGACTGAGGTGTACGGCATGGAAGAAAAGCGCAGCACAAATTTTGTGGAGCTTTGCGGCGTTTGCGCCGAAGCCCCCGCTCTTTCCCATGAAAACCACAACGAACGGTTTTTTACATTCCCGCTCTATGTTGAGCGGCTTTCCGGTCAGGCGGACATCCCGCGCATCGTCGTCCCGCATACGCTGCTCCAAACGATCGATATCGGCGAAGGAACGCCGCTTCGCGTCACAGGTCAGCTTCGCTCATTCAATAATAAAAGCGGGGAAGGACGGCGGCTTATCATCTCTGTCTTTGCCCACACGCTCGAACTGTCCGACGCCGAGCCGTGCAACCACATTACGCTTGATGGCGTTTTATGCAAACCGCCAGTCCTGCGCAGAACGCCCCTCGGTCGCAGTATATGCGATATGATCCTTGCTGTGAACCGGCACTACGGGCGTTCAGATTACCTGCCGTGCATCGCATGGGGACAGGTGGCACAGCTTGTGGGCTCGATGGATGTCGGTTCGCGTATCGCACTTGACGGGCGCGTGCAAAGCCGCGTATACAGCAAGCAGCTCCCCGACGGCACAAGCGAGGAGCGTACTGCTTACGAGGTGTCGATCATGCAGCTGCTCTCCTGCGATGGCGGAATGCTGGACGTGTGAAAGGCGTGCTTTACATTCTGTGCCGCCCATGGTAAAGTATACCCATCAAAAATGGGAGGCGCAAGATGGCACGGATGACAAAATGCGATGACTGCCAGTATTATACATATGATGACGAATATGACTGCTTTGTATGCGAGATGGAGCTTGACGAGGACGAGATGGTGCATTTCCTTGAAGGCCGCTTTTCTGACTGCCCGTACTATCACCGCGGGGATGACTACGCCCTTGCAAGGAAACAATGATTTAATACAACGCCGCACGGCATAGCCGTGCGGCGTTTCAGCTTGCCCCGAAAGGTCTCGCCTTTGAAGACTCACAAGGGCTCTTTTGCAAAGCGGAGCATAACGTCGATCATACCCTGGATCTGGGGTGTGATGACCTTGCTCTTGTGATAGAGGATCTGCCGCCACTGGCGCATATTGCAGTCGGTGACCGGCAGGATGGCAAGGTCGTTTTTATGGATGCTGCGCTGGGCGGCATAGCGCGGGACGACGGTGAGGTAGTCGGCGTTTTCGCTCAAAAGACGCAGGACCATCACGACGCTGTCCATTTCCAAAAAGGGACGCACGGAGAGATTCTTGCGCGCAAGCTCCGTATCAAAAAGCTGACGGTAGCGGGTGTTCTTATCAAGCAGAACGAACTGCTCGCCCACGATGTCTTCGAGCGTGAGCTCCGCGCGCGCGGTGAGCGGGTGCGCCTTGTTCGCAACGACGACGATGCTCTCTTCCTTTTCAAAAAGGCGCACATACAGAGGATTGACCGTCTGCTCGTCGAGCGTGTAGATGACGTCCAGCTCGTTTTTGGAAAGGCGCTCGCCGATGTCGGCGACGGAGCCGACATATACGCGTGTGTTGACACCGGGAAATTCACGATGGAACGCGGGCAGGAGGTCTTTGAACGTCGTGGTCAGAAGCGATTCGATCGCACCGACGGTGACCTGTCCGGCGAGTTCGGTTTTTTTTGTCGCAAAGGAGCCTGCACGCGATACGGCTGCAACCACATCCCGCGCGTAGGAGATGAAGTCGCGTCCATACTGCGTAATCGTGACATTTTTGCCGATGCGGTCGAACAGCTTCACGCCAAGCTCACGCTCAAGCTGCTGGATCTGCACGGTGACGGCGGATTGGGAATAATCCAGCGCCTCTGCCGCCTTTGAAAAATTTTGAAGCTCGGTCACCTTCAAAAACGTGACAAGATTCCGTATCTCCATGCCTCGCGCACTCCTTCCAACACGATCTTTCCTTTATATGATAGGTGCAGCGGCAAAAAAAGTCAAGCTGTCAACGAATAAATTTCATACTTTTTTAAACATTGTCCAAAAAAGATAATAGTTTTCAATGCAGCCTGACAGCACTACTTGCGGTTTTCGGCAAAAACTGGTATACTATATATAGAAAATTTTGCCGGCGTTTGTACCGGAAGCAGGAGGATACCCATGCGTGTTTACTTCGCCCCGCTTGAGGGCATCACCACCGCGCCGTTTCGCCGCCTGCATCAAAAATACTTTTCCGGAGTCGACAAATACTACGCCCCGTTTCTGTCTCCGACGCGCGAACACCTTTTTACCGCGCGCGAGCTGCGCGACATTGCACCCGAATATAATGAGGGTGTTCCCCTTGTGCCGCAGCTTCTGACGCGCAGCGCGGACGATTTTCTCTGGGCGGCGGGTGAGCTTGCAGCCATGGGCTACGAAGAAGTGAACCTCAATCTCGGCTGCCCCTCGGGGACAGTGAGCGCAAAAGGGAAGGGGTCCGGCTTCCTTGCAGCGCCCGACGCACTCGCCGTTTTTTTGGACGAGGTCTTTTCCCGCGCAAGCGTTCGTGTGAGCGTGAAAACGCGCGTCGGCGTGCGGGATGAGTCGGAATTTGCCGCGCTGCTGGCTATCTATGACCGATTTCCCATCTCGGAGCTGACGGTCCATCCGCGCATCGCAAAAGACTTTTACAAAGGCGATGTTCGCCTTGCTGCGTTCGACCTCGCCGTGCAAAAAAGCCATCTTCCCCTTTGCTACAACGGCGACATCGCAAATGTCGAGTCGATCGAATCCTGCGCCGAGCTGTATCCGACGGTCGGCGCGGTAATGATCGGGCGCGGGCTTTGCGCCGACGCGTGGCTTGCCGAACGATATAAAGGCGGCGGGACAGAACCTGCGGCTGAGCGGCTGCGTGCCTTTCACGACGAACTTTTTGCCGCTTACCGCAAGGCGTACGGAAACGACATGAATGCCGTGCGGCGGATGAAGGATCTGTGGAATTTTATGATCTTTGCCTTCGACGGCGGCGATGCATATATTAAGAAGCTGCGCAAGGCGGACCGATGCGGCGACTATGCTCGGGTGGCGTCGGACATTTTCGCCCACTTGCCGTTGCGCGGTGAAGCTGAGAAGCGTTGGTGACCATATGACCCCGCAAGTGTCTGTTTTCCTGAAAGGACGGTGTCCCCATGTATTACTATAATCTTCGCGTACACATTTACGCTTCCGACGATTCGCTTATCAAGCTGCTCAGCGCTGTAAAGCTCCCCGAGGACTTGGAAGCGCGCTTTGCCCTTTGCCCGCTTTTGACGCGGGAATCGGTCTCCTCGTGCGATATCCTTATCATCGCACGCCTGCCGGACCCAGACACGCTTGCGCTTTTGAATGTGTGGCGCAAACCGCATATGCTCATCGCGGCGATTTTGCCGCAGGAGACACTCATCGTCCTGCCGGATGCGGCACTTGAAGCGTTTGACCGGATGCTGGTCACGCCGCTCCCGCAGCGCTTTTTGGCGTTCTCGTTTGCAAATCTTGTCAATATGTGGAAAATGCAGCGCCGCGCATGGGAGGCGGAGCTGCGCCTTGATGTCATTGCAGACACGATCCCCGACCTTGTGATGTTCAAGTCGGCGGACGGCATTTTGCAAAAGGTCAACGCCGCCGTTTCCCAGACGGTCAATCTTCCGATCGACCAGATCTGCGGTCGAACGAGCGGCGAGGTGTGGGGTGAGTCTGCTGAAAAAGAGGCGTCCTGCTGCCTTGAATCGGACAATTTCACCATCCTCAACGGAAAGCTTTCCACCTTCAGCGAAACGCTCAAAACGCGCAGCGGACCGCGCCAGTACCATGTGCTCAAAACGCCGTTTTACGATACAGACGGAACGACGCTGCTCGGACTTGCGTGCGTTGCCCGCGATATGACAGACCTTGGGAATCTTAAAAGTGAATTGGACATCATTTTCAACAGCGTACCGTTCGGGATCCTCCTTTGTGACGAGAACTGGACGATCCTCAATGTGAATGCGAATTTTACCGACACCTTTGACATTGATGCCGAGGACATTCTCTCCCAAAGCTACCTTTCATGGAAGCAGTATGCGCTGCGTGATCTGCGTCCTGCGAAGGAGGCGGAGCTTTCCGAATTTACGCGCATGCAGGACGATGGACTGCACACCTATCTCCTTTCGGAAAAGGAGGTCATCAGTGCAGTTGGCACGCTGATCGGTCACCTTTGCATCTGCGACGATGTGACGGCGCGCCGCCGCCGTGATAAGGAGATACTGCACCTTGCAACGCATGATTTTTTGACCGGACTTTACAACCAGCGCTTTTTGTTTGACTACATGGAAAAGCATCGCGGCGAGCAGGAAGTCTGCGTTTTTTACATGGATCTTGATAATTTCAAATCTGTCAATGACCAGTTCGGACATCTTTTCGGTGACCGCGTGCTGACTGAGACTGCCGACGCGATCCGCACGGCATTTCCCGGGGAGATCTGTGTGCGCATCGGCGGCGACGAATTTGTGGCAGTCCTTTTTGGACGGCATACAAAAGAGGAGCTTGCCGCGCGCGCCGAACGTGTTCTCGACCTTCTTTCCTCGCTCCCGTGCAGGGTGGAGATGGGTGATGCGGTTGCTCTTACGGTGTGTGTCGGCATTGCAAGTGCAAAGGATTCGTCGGTCAGCACCGAGCTTCTTCTGCACAATGCGGATGAGGCGATGTACGCTGTAAAGAGATCCGGTAAAGCGGCATACCGGTTTTATGAGGGGAATGATTAAAGTTTTCACCTTTTCCAAGGTGCCGCACCAATGCAAGGTCAAAAAAGAAGAAATAAAGAGTCGTGGGGGGGGGGGGG
>JAFQUN010000031.1 GCA_017408525.1 Oscillospiraceae bacterium | reverse complement strand
CCCTCCGTCATTTCGACGGAGGGAGGTTCTTTAATATCCTAAATCAGTCCAAACAGTAAAAGGGAGCGAAAAAACTCTCCTCCGGTGCGCGATCGGAGGAGAGTTTGCGCGTCAATCTTCCAGCGGGAGCTTGGAGATGATATTTTTATAAAGCCGTGCGTAAAGCACAAGCGTCACGATAAGCGACGCGACCTCCGCGATGGGGTAGGAGTACCACACAAGGTCGTCGTTCCCCGTCACCGCACCGATGCGCGCAAGGATGTACGCCGCAGGAAGCAGCACGATAAGCTGGCGCGCGATGGAGAGGATCATCGAATAGGTGCCCTTTCCAAACGCCTGGAATGTAGAGCTGATGCCGATGCAGACGCCCGCGAAAAGGAAGCTCGAGCAGATGATGCGAAGTGCGGGAACACCGAGCCGCAGCATCTCACCTTCCGCATTGAAAATGAGAAGGAGTTTATCGGGAATGAGCATAAAGACGAGCATTCCCAGGATCATCAAAATCGACGCGTACACTGCGCTGAGCTTCACCGTCTGCGTCACGCGGCGGCGCTTTTGCGCGCCGTAGTTGTAAGCGACGATGGGAACGATGCCGCCGTTAAGTCCGAAGATCGGCATGAAGACGAAGCTGTTGAGCTTGAAATATACGCCAAAGACCGTTGCCGCCGTTTCGCGCCCCGTGTGGTAGAGAATGAGGATCTTGTTCATCCCGAACGTCATCACAGAGCCGATGGCGACCATGATGAAAGACGGCACGCCGATAGAGCAGATACCGCGAATGATCCCCCAATCGGGTCGGAACGCGCGAAGACGCAGCGTAATATCGGGGTTCTTGCGCAGATTGAGGTAGAAGCCGAATCCGCAGCCGATCAGCTGCCCGGCGATCGTTGCGATGGCTGCGCCGGCGATGCCGAGGTCACACACAAAAATGAGGATGGGGTCGAGCGCAAGGTTGATGACCGCGCCGAGCAGCTGGCTGTACATCGAAAGCACCGTTCGTCCCGTCGATTGGAGCAGACGCTCGAACATGATCTGCCCGAAAATGCCGACCGAACCGCAGCCGACGATCATAAGGTAGATATACCCCTGCTCGATGATGTAGGCGATCTGTGTCTGCGAGGCGAGGAAGCTGCGCGTTGTCAAAAGAACCGTCACAAGCGTCAAAACGTAGCTCACCAGCGCGAGGAAGATGCCGTTTTCCGCAACGCGGCTTGCCCGCTCGCGGTCTCCCGCGCCGAGCGCTCGGGAGAGCAGCGCATTCACGCCGACCGCCGCGCCGGACGCAAGACCGATCATGAGATTCTGCGCCGGGAACACAAGCCCCACGGCGGTGAGCGTATCCTGGTCGATGAATGAAACGAAAACACTGTCAACGATATTGTAGAGCGCCTGCACCAGCATCGACGCCATCATCGGAAGCGACATGTTGATAATGAGCTTGTTGATCGGCATAACGCCCATCTTGTTCTCCTGCATGGGAAGATCCTTCTTTCGCTTGTTTTGGACAGCCCAACAGTATATCACAAAACCTTACTGTGCGAAAGGGGGATTTTGAGAATTTCCTTTGTACGTCGATGCACTGCCTATAAGAGGGGAGAGTCCCGCGCCGCAGCGGCGAAGCGTTTATACCATCAGCCCCGTGAGGATATCGAGATCAAGCGACGGCTGCAGCGCAAGGTCGATGGCGTAGCCGATGACGCGCGCGAGCTCGCGCACCTGCTCATCGATGTCGCGTGGTGTGACAAAAAGCGCATCCGTGCGTCCCTCCCCAAGCTGCGGCGGGATGTCCGCACCCGTATCCTCCAGGAGATCTGCGGCAAGGGTTGCCGCCTCAACGACTGTCGGTACGCCCACCGAGATGACCGGCACGCCAAGTGTTTCGCGCGAGAGGGTGAAGCGGTGGTTCCCGACACCCGAACCGGGGGCGATGCCGCTGTCAGAGAGCTGTACCGTTGCGCACAGCCGCTCCGTCCGGCGCGAGGCGAGAGCGTCCACGGCGATGACCGCCTGCGGCTTTGTGCGGCGGACAAGTGCGCCGGTCAGCTCCGCCGCTTCCACGCCCGTTGTCCCCAAAACCCCTGCGGTAACGGCGGAAACGGAGCAGAGGCTTCCAAATTCGCGCGGCATCGAGCCGACGAGGTGACGCGTGACAAAAATGTGCGACACGGTCCGCGGACCGAGCGCGTCCGGCGTGACGGATTCGTTTCCAAGCCCCACGACGAGTGCCGCGCCGCACTGCGCCGGAAGGAGCGCGCGAAGCTCCTTGGAAAGTGCCTGCACAGCACGCGGGAAATAGCCGTCCTCGCGCCGCCAGTATGGCGAAACATCCATCGTGATATAATTGCCCACCGGCCGCTCGATGACACGCGCACCGTCCTGTGTTTTTACGCGCACCTCCGTCACAACATAGCCGCCGCTGCGCCGCCGCCGGAGCGATACGCCATCGACGGTGTCTGCCGCGCTGCGCGCACAGGACAGCTCGTGCTGTTCGAGGGCAAGGTCTGTTCTTCGCTTGTACATTTCGTCCCCCTTATGCGGCAATTGCCACAAAATATGGTGTATTACAAAGAGGTTTTCCCACCATCAATAGAATATTCAAAAAAAGATGAGAAATATTAAAAATTCCCTTGCAATTTGCGGCAAAAGCTGTTAGAATATCAATCTGCGTGGTGGATGATGTTTTGCCGCGCCGAATTTTCCGGTTGGAGGAGGTGTTTGGTTTGCCGAATATTAAGTCTGCTAAGAAGCGCGTGCTGGTCGCTCAGGCGAGAAACGCCCGTAACAAGGCGAACAAGTCCGCTCTTAAGACCGCTCTCAAGAAGTTCGAGGTCGCTGCCGCGGAAGGCAATCGCACCGAGGCCGAGAGCGCTTATACTGTGGCTGTCAAGTCCGTTGACAAGGCCGTTGCGAAGGGCATTCTGCACAAGAACAACGCCGCGCACAAGAAGAGCGCCATGACGTTGAAGCTCAACAGCATTGGCTGATTGACCAAACAAAGAAAGGACATCCGAAAGGATGTCCTTTTTATTTTTTGCTTTTTCCTGTTTGCGTCTTTCTCTGCTTGTAATGCCTGCAGGAGGAGTGTTCCGCGCTCCGGTGCGGGAGGATCCCCATTGCAGGGACGAGCGTAAAGAAAAAAGCCCCCCTGCGGCGATGCCGCAGGGGGGAAGGAAAGCGTTTATTCCTTTTCTTCGGAAACAATGG
>JAFQUN010000030.1 GCA_017408525.1 Oscillospiraceae bacterium | reverse complement strand
GAGACCTTTTAGGAAGGGTATTGGAACCAGAACATTCCCTACGCGCATAGGATGGATAGAAAACAGAACCAACGGAGGCAAATAGCATGGCATCTATCCATTTTTTTCTCGGTGCAAATACCGCTGCCGGTTTTCACAGTTTGTATGAGCCATTCTGTGATATCTCTGCGCTCGATGATCTTCTTGTCATCAAGGGCGGCGCAGGAATGGGAAAGTCTACGTTCATGAAAACGCTTGCAAAGGCGGTGGAGTCGGTCGGTGAGCCGTGCGAGTACATCCACTGCTCAGGCGACCCCGATTCGCTCGATGCAGTACGCTTTCCGACGCTGCGCATCTCCGCTGTGGACGGAACGGCACCGCATATCATCGAACCTGAGCTTCCCGTCGCAGCCGACCGCTGCGTCGACCTCGGACGATTTTGCAACATTGACGGCGCAAAGCAGCTGCGCGGTGAGCTTGCCTGCCGAAACGGCGACTGCGCCCGCGCATACGAGCGTGTATACCGGTGTCTTCGCGCACGGCAGGCTGTGGAAGACGAGCTGCGCAGTGTGGTGCAGCCGTATGCGGACAGTGAAAAACTGCGCCGCCGCATGAACGGTATTCTATCGCGCGAACTGCCGCACCGCAGCGCAAAAGAAGACGGGAGTGCGGCACTCCGCTTTCTCGGCGGAGCGACGTGGCGTGGTTGGACCTGGCGATTTGACACGGTGCGCTCACTTGCCTCGCGCGTGTATGCACTGCACGACCGATACGGCTTCGCTGCACCGCTGCTTGCACAGGCGGCATCCGCTGCGCGCACAGCAGGGTTCGATGTGATCGCGTGTCTTTCGCCGGAACGCCCGGATGCGCTGCAGCACCTTTTCATCCCACAACTCTCGCTGGCGTTTCTTACCGTCAATGACCGTGTCCCCTATGCACAAAAAGCCTACCGTCATATTCGTCTCGATGCAGCAATCGAGAGCGCCGTTCCGCGCGGGGAGCGCGCGCGCCTTCGTCTCTTGCGCCGTCTCAGCACTTCGATCGAGCAGGAGGTCTTTGCCGCGCTGCGCGAGGCAAAGGGTGCGCATGACGAGCTGGAGAAGCTCTACCACCCGCTGATGGATTTTGAGGGTATCGCGCAGCTTGCAAAAGAAGAGAGCGAGCGGCTGTGTGAGCTTGCCGCACGTCGGGAGAAGTAAAAAAACGTGGAAAAGCGGAACGGAGCTGCTATCCGTTCCGCTTTTTGCCGAAAGTTGCAATATTATGCGAGCTGTGCTACAATACGTTCGTGCGCGGATGCGCGGATGCAAGAAATTGTCGACCATCCCGACAGCAAAAGGAGAAAAAACATGGGGAAAAAGTTAGGCGACAGAAAAGACGGCGTGTACCTGAAGAAAATCAGCTCCATGCACACGATCATGCCGCTCATCTTTCCGAACCGCTGCGACAACGAGGCATTCATCAGTGAGTGCGTCGACCTTACGAATATCAATGCGTACCTTGCAAAAAAGAACGCCGACGATCCGGCGTATGCCTATAACCTTTTTCAGATCATGGTGACAGCACTGCTTAAAACCATCACGCTGCGCCCGAAGATGAACCGCTTTATCGCCAATAAAAGCATGTACCTTCGAAACGAGGTCAGTGCGTCGTTCACGGTCAAAAAGCTGTTCGATGACAACGGTGCGGAGGCGCTTGCGCGCATCGCGTCAAAGGGGACGGACACCATCGATACCATCCACGACGAAATTTATCGTCAGGTGTCCTTCTGCCGCAGCGAAGGGAAGGATTCCTCGACCGCAACGATGGACATTGTGCAAAAGCTCCCGCGGCCTGTACTTAAAGCGGTAGGTGCTATTTTCCGTTTCCTCGACCGCCACGGATGGATGCCCGCGAGCTTTATTGCGACCGACCCGTACTATTCCTCGGCGGTTTTGTCGAATCTCGGCTCGATCGGGCTGCACGCGGGATATCATCACCTGACGAATTGGGGCACCTGCTCCGTTTTCTGCGCCGTTGGGCAGATCAAAAAACGCCCGTTCTACAACGAGGATGGCAGCGTGGAGATGAAAGAGAGCATTGATTTGGGACTGACCATCGACGAGCGCGTTGCCGATGGGTATTATTACTCACGGACGGTGAAGCTGCTGCGGACGCTGCTCGAAAATCCGGAGCTTTTGGAGCGTCCTTTGAGCGAGGAGGTGGAATTCTGATATGAATACGACCGCAAAGACCCCGTGGGCAGAGTGTATGGGCGATGTGCCGATGCACCTTGACTATTTCAACGGCTCCATGTTTGAGATGGTGGAACAAGTCGCGCAGAAATACCCCGACTATGTTGCGTTCGACTTTATGGGCAAGCCCACGACGTACCGCAAAATGGTCGAGGAGATCGAAACGTGCGCGAAAGCACTAAAGGTCATCGGTGTACGCGAGGGCGACAGAGTGACCATCGCACTTCCCAACTGCCCGCAGGCGATCGCCCTTTTTTACGCAGTGAATCTCGTCGGCGGCATTGCCAACATGATCCACCCTCTTTCGGCAGAAAAGGAGATCGAATTTTATCTCAACGAGTCCGAAAGCGTCACCGCCATCACGCTCGACCAGTTTTATCACAAGTTTGAGCGCGTGCGCAAGAATACGAAGGTCGTCAATCTTGTCATCGCGAGCATCAAGGATGCACTCTCCCGCCCCATCAAGGCGGGGTACATGCTCACCGAAGGGCGCAAGATCGAAAAGATCCCCGCCGATGCGCCGGTCATTCGCTGGTCGCAGTTCATGAAGCTCAGCCGCACCTGCTTTTACAATTACCGCGTCAAGCGCATGCCGGAAGACCCTGCGGTCATCCTCTACTCCGGCGGCACGACAGGCACGACGAAGGGTATCGTCCTCACGAACCGCAATTTCAACGCCCTCAGCGATCAGGTCATCGCCGCAAACCGGATGTTCCGCCCGGGCGACAAGATGCTTGCCGCAATGCCGCTTTTCCACGGTTTCGGACTTGGTGTGTGCGTCCACACGATGCTCACGCAGGGTGGGCGCTGCATCCTCGTGCCGCGCTTTACTCCGGAGAGCTATGCAAAGCTCATCGTCAAGCACCGGTGCAACTTCATTGCCGGTGTTCCGACGCTCTACGAGGCGCTGCTGCGGCTCAAAACGATGGACGGCGCGGACCTGAGCTGTCTCAAGGGCGTTTTCTCCGGCGGCGACTCGCTTTCGGTGGAGCTGAAGAAAAAGTTTGACACGTTTCTTGCCGACCATCACGCCGCCATCTGTGTGCGCGAGGGCTACGGCACGACGGAG
>JAFQUN010000029.1 GCA_017408525.1 Oscillospiraceae bacterium | reverse complement strand
GCTTCTTTTTTGCTCCCGCCCAAAAAAGGAGGTCCGCGCCGGAGCGCGAAACAATCCCCTTGCAGGCATTAACGATAAGAAAAGGCAGGAAAAGTCACTCGCCGCCGCAGCGGCGAAACAAAAAACGCTCCTTTTCTCCAAAAATTTTCAAAAGCTGTATAAAAATGAGGAATATATCTCTGGACATTTGTCGGAAAAAGGTGTATCATGTAAACCAATTATGGGGAAGTGTGCGCACGACCCCGAAGCAGTATAGAATGAGGTGAAGACAATGGCACACGCTTTCTTTGGCGGCATTCATCCCAACGACATGAAAGCCGCGACCAATGAAAAGGCCATCGAACAGCTGGCAGCTGCGCCGGCACAGGTGGTCATCCCAATGTCTCAGCACATCGGCGCACCGTGCAAGCCGCTTGTGGCGGTCGGTGACACGGTAAAGGTCGGTCAACGCATCGGCGAACCGGGCGGGTTTGTGTCCGCGCCCATCCACGCCTCCGTTTCCGGCAAGGTCGTCGCCGTTGAGCCGAGAGAGTTCGGCATGGGCGGCAAGATGCTCTCCGTCGTGATCGAAAACGATATGCAAAATACGATCAGCGAAGAGGTCAAGCCTGTCGAAAATCCTGACGCGCTCACGCCCGAACAGCTTGTTGAGATCGTGAAGAACGCCGGTATCGTCGGCATGGGCGGCGCGACGTTCCCCACACATATCAAGATCAGCGGCGGCATCGGCAAGGTCGATACCGTGATCATCAACGCTGCAGAGTGCGAGCCGTACATCACAGGCGACCACCGCACCATCCTCGAGCGTACCGGCGAGGTCATCGGCGGTGCGGCGCTTCTTGCAAAAATGTTCGGACTGGACGTTGTCCACGTCGGCATCGAGGAGAACAAGATGAACGCTGTTGAGGTGCTGCGCAAGGCGATCGCCGAAACGCACGCCCCTGTCGTGGTCGATGTTTTCCACACCCGTTATCCGCAGGGCGCTGAAAAGCAGCTCTGTCAGGCTGTCACGGGCCGCCAGGTGCCCCCGGGTGCGCTGCCCGCTGCCGTCGGCTGTGCCGTTTTCAACCTCAACACCACCTGCGCCATCTACCGCGCGGTGTATCAGGGCATGCCCGTTGTGAGCAAGGTCGTCACCGTCTCCGGCTCCGGCGTTGTTGAGCCGAAGAACGTTGAATGTCCTATCGGCACGCCCATCTCCCATCTTTTCGACCACTGCGGCGGTCTGAAGGAGACGACCTTCAAGATCATCATGGGCGGACCGATGATGGGTCTTGCCCAGTATTCGACCGACGTGCCGATCGCCAAGGGCTCGGGCGCGATCCTTGCTTTTGCCGAAAACGAAGACAAGACGGTCGAAAATCCGACCTGCATCCGCTGCGGCAAGTGCGTGGGCGTTTGCCCGATGCACCTTGAACCGCTCTACATGTATATGTATGAGCGCAAGGGCATGCTCGAAGAGCTCGAGGCGGCAAACGTGCTCGATTGTATCGAGTGCGGCGCCTGCACATACACCTGCCCGGGCAGGCTCCACCTTGTCCACACCTTCCGCTCCGGTAAGCAGAAGGTCAATATGGCGAAGGCTGCGGCAAAGGCTGCGGCGGAAGCTGCCGCGGCAAAAGACGCCGAAAAGGCTGAAAAGAAGGAGGCGTAAGAGATGACGGATTATAAAGCACTAAAGCTCAAAGCGTCCTCGTCGCCGCATATCCGCTCGAATGAGGATACGCATTCCATTATGCTGGACGTCATCATTGCGATGGTCCCTGCGCTTGCGTTTGCTGTTTTCAACTTCGGTATGCGTGCGCTGTCGGTGACGGTCGTTTCTGTTGCGGGCTGTTTCGCGTTTGAGTGGCTGTACCGCAAGCTTTTGAAAAAGCATAATACGGTCGGCGATCTTTCTGCCGTCGTGACCGGTATGCTGCTTGCATTTGTCTGCCCTGTGACCATTCCGTACTGGATGATCCTTGTCGGTGACTTTTTTGCCATCGTCGTTGTCAAGCAGCTCTACGGCGGACTTGGCAAGAACTTCCTCAACCCCGCGCTTGCGGGGCGTGCCGCGCTCGTTGCGTGCTACGCCGGTGCGATGACGAAGTGGGTCGAGCCGATGACCGGCGTTCCCATGTTCGGCAAGATCGACGCCGTTACCGCGGCGACACCGCTCGCTGTTATGAAAGAGGGCGACTTTGCTGCCGTGACCGACGCGTTCTCGCTCACCGATATGTTCCTTGGAAAGATCGGCGGCTCGCTTGGTGAAGTCTCCGCGCTTATGCTTATTCTCGGCGGCGTGTACCTGATGGTCCGCAAGGTCATCACGTTCCATATCCCCGTTGCCTATATCGGCACGGTCGCCGTTCTGACGTTCCTCTTCCCTCGCGGCAACGACCCGATGGAGTGGATGCTCTACAACCTCACTGCCGGCGGACTGATGCTCGGCGCCATCTTCATGGCGACCGACTACGCGACCTCTCCCGTTACGCATAAGGGACAGGTCATCTTCGGCATCGGCTGCGGCCTTTTGACCGTTTTCATCCGCTACTTCGGCTCCTATCCCGAGGGAGTCTGCTACTCTATCCTTGTGATGAACTGCGTTGCGTGGCTGATCGATAAGTACGTCAAGCCTGCGCGCTTCGGCGTTTCCAAGGCTGATAAAAAGGAGGCGGAAAAGAAATGAACATCAGTGGTAAATTCCTGCTCCGCGTCGCCGGAACGCTCACCTGCATCGCGCTGACTGTCGCCGCGCTTCTGGGCGCTGTCAACGGTATCACCGCAGAGAAGATCGCCGCCATCAACGAGGCGAAAACGGCCGAGGCGATGAGCAAGGTCGTCCCTGTCGAGGGCGTTGAGTTCAAAGAGATCGACGTTGCGGATGCGTCCGTCGAGGCTGCCGTTGTGTACGGAACGCTCGTTTCCATGCACGAGGTCTATGACCAGGGCGACATGATCGGCTACGCTGTCAAGTTTGTCGCCGGCGGCTCGCAGGGCAACATCGAAATGGTCGTCGGCGTCGATACGACCGGCGCGGTCATGGGCGTTTCCGTTGTTGACCATGCCGAAACCTCCGGCATCGGCACGAAGGTGTGCAACAACGAGACGGGTATGCTCGACGCACTTGAGGGCATGAGCATGGCGAACGGTGAGATCACCGTCAACAAGGGCACAAACAAGATCGACGGCGTTTCCGGTGCGACCGTTTCGTCCAAGGGCGTTGTCAAGGGAGTCAACGGTGCGCTTGCCGCCGTCATGGCGATCGCGTAAGAGAGGGGGATTTGAGAAATGAATATTAAAAAGCAGCTCAAAGAGGGTCTTATCACCCAAAACCCCGTCCTTGTCCAGCTTCTTGGTATGTGCTCGGCAATGGCGATCTCCACGTCCATCTCGAATGGTCTTGGTATGGGTGTTTCCGTTACGATCATCCTGACCCTTTCCAATATCATTATCGCGCTTTTGCGCAAGATCATCCCCAACGAAGTGCGTATCGCGTGCTACATCGTCGTTATCGCGGGCTTCGTGACGATCGTTGACCTGATGCTCCAGGCGTTCCTTCCCGACATTGCCGCCTCGCTCGGCGTTTTCATTCCGCTGATCGTCGTCAACTGCATCATCCTCGGCCGTGCCGAGGCGTTTGCCAGCAAGAACACCGTCGCCGCCGCTGCGGTGGACGGCATCTGCCAGGGCATCGGCTATACGGTGGTGCTGCTTATCATGTGCACCGTGCGCGAGCTTCTCGGCAACGGTACGCTCATGGGCTATCAGATCATGCCCGAGTCCTATACGCCGGCATTGATGATGGTGCTGCCCGTCGGCGGCTTCATCTGCCTGGGCGTTCTCATCGCCGTGATGCAGTGGGCGCTCAATCGTCCCAAGAAAGAAAAGGAGGGTAAATAAGTTATGGATCTGACCGGTTTGTTTGCCATTTCCCTTGGTGCGATTTTGACGAATAACTTCATCTTCGCACAGTTCCTGGGTATCTGCCCGTTCCTCGGCGTTTCCAAGAAGTCGGATACCGCCGTCGGTATGGGTCTTGCCGTTACGTTCGTCATGGGTCTTGCCTCGGCGTTCTGCTACGGCGTCAACATCATCCTTGTTAAGCTCGGTCTTGAATATATGCAGACCGTTGCGTTCATTCTCGTCATCGCAAGCCTTGTGCAGTTTGTGGAGATGTTCCTTAAAAAGGCGATCCCCACGCTCTACACCGCGCTTGGCGTGTACCTGCCGCTGATCACGACGAACTGCGCCGTGCTCGGTGTCGCGCTTTTGAACGTGCAGAACAACTATAACTTCATTGAGTCTGTTGTTTACGGCATTACGGGCGGTCTCGGCTTCCTGCTCGCGATCTTCCTCTTTGCCAACGTGCGCGAGCGCGTGCAGTTTTCCGATTATCCCAAGTCGTTTGAGGGCTTCCCCATCGCGCTTGTGACGGCAGGTCTTATGGCGCTTGCGTTCATGGGCTTTTCCGGTCTTCAGGTCTGGTAAGAAGGAGGGGTACGGATCATGGATTTTATGAATATTCTCTTTGCTCTTTTGATTCTTGGCGGCCTTGCGGTCGTGTTCGGCGCGGTGCTTGCCATCGCCTCGAAGGTGTTTGAGGTCAAGACTGACCCGCGTCTGCCGGAGATCCTGGACTGTCTCGCCGGTGCGAACTGCGGCGGCTGCGGCTTCCCCGGCTGCGGCGGCTGCGCCGAGGCGATCTTGAAGGGCGAAGCGCCTGTCACCGCCTGTGCTCCCGCCGGCGCGGAGGGTGCGGCGAAGATCGCTGCCATCATGGGCATGGAAGCGCCCTCCGGCGAGCGCATGGTCGCTCACGTCCGCTGCAACGGCGGCGAG
This sequence comes from Oscillospiraceae bacterium, assembly GCA_017408525.1. Classification (GTDB taxonomy): domain Bacteria; phylum Bacillota; class Clostridia; order Oscillospirales; family Oscillospiraceae; genus RGIG2163. The sequence continues at coordinate 771 of JAFQUN010000029.1, read as the reverse complement.
GCGTCCGTCAAGCGCTATGAGTATGTCGGTGTTGCCGACTGCCTTGCTGCGCTGAAGGTCGCCGGCGGTCCGCTTGAGTGTACTTACGGCTGCCTTGGTATGGGCTCGTGTGTCACTGCCTGCCAGTTTGACGCTATCCACATCAATGATCGCGGCGTTGCCGAGGTCGATAAGGACAAGTGTACCAACTGCGGCGCGTGCCGCGCTGCCTGCCCGCGCAAGCTTATCACGGAAGTCCCCGCGTCGAAGGCGGTCCATGTCAACTGCATGAACAAGGACAAGGGCGCTGCCGCGATGAAGGTTTGCAAGAACGCGTGCATCGGCTGCGGTCTGTGCGCGAAAAACTGCAAGCTCGGCGCGATCAGCGTTGTCGACAACGTTGCCGTGATCGATTACGAAAAGTGCAAGGGCTGCAAGATCTGTACGAAGGTCTGCCCGCGCGATGCGATCGAGCCGATCGCCACCGCCGAGGAGAAGGAAAAGTACAAGGAAGTCCAAAAGCGCATGGCGGAGAAGAAGGCTGCGGAAGCGGCTTCTGCCGCCCCTGCCGCAAAATAACATTGAAGAGGAGCAAAGCCGAAAGGCTTTGCTCCTTGTTTCCTCTTCTGTTCCCCCTTTTTGTGTTACGAAAGCCCCTGCGCCCGTTGACGGATCGACTGTGCGTTTTCCTCGCGCGTTACGCGCTACAATGTGGTCGATGGCAGCGGACGCGATTCAGAGGCAGCGCCTGCTCTCGATAAGCTCCGATGGTGCAGGAGCAGATAAATCATT
>JAFQUN010000028.1 GCA_017408525.1 Oscillospiraceae bacterium | reverse complement strand
GGTCTTGCCTGTGCCGTTCATGCCTACGAGCGCGACGCGATCTCCGCGGCAGAGCACGAATTCTGCGTTTTCAAACAGCGTGCGGTCGCCAAAGCGTTTGGTCAGGGCATTGGCTTCGCAGACGCGCTTGCCGCTGTTTGCCTGACCGTCGATGGTGAAGCGCACACGGCGCTCCTGCTGAGGACGCGGCTCGTTGTCTTCCATCATGCGATCCAGACGCTTGATGTCGGACTTGACCTTTTTATCCATTTTCTTTGCGCGGGCGCGCTTTTTTTCTTTTTCGCCCATCTTCAGGCCGCTGTCCACTTTTTCGGTGGAAAGACGGTGGGCTTTTTCGGACCGCGCGCGCATGGCGGCGATGTCTTCCTCCAAAGCCTTCTGGCGTTTGACGCCCTCCTCCCAGCGGTGCATGGCTTCAGAGAAATTGCGCGCTTTCTGCTCGCGGTAATCGGTGTAGCCGCCGTAGTACTCCGTGACCTTGCCCTTTTCCAGCTCAATGATGCGGTCAACGGTCCGGTCGAGGAAGTAGCGGTCGTGCGAAACGATGACGAGCGTGGACTCCACGCCCTGCAAATGCCGGATGAGCCCCTGCACGCCCTCCATGTCGAGGTGATTGGTGGGTTCGTCGAGTAGGAGCAGCGATGCGCCTGCGGTCATGACGCGCGTGAGTTCTGCGCGGGTCTTCTCGCCGCCGGAGAGCGTGGTTTTTTCCGTGCGCTCCTGCTGCATGAGGATGAGACCGCCGCGGGTATCGACGCGCACCTGACCGCCGTCTGTATCCGTCATGTCGCCGGAGATGAGGCGCAGCAGCGTGGACTTTCCCGCGCCATTGGGACCGACGAGCCCCACGCGCTCGCCGCGCTCGATGGAAAAGGAGACGTCGTCAAAGATGAGGCGATCGCCGAAGGTAAGCTTTAAGTGCTGTACGTTTATATGAGCCATGTGGATGCAGTCCTCCGTTTGTGCAAAAATGCATTAAAAAATCTCCGCGCATCGGCACGGAGACGGAATGGACATATTTTGCGCACAGAGGAGCACACGGGCAGCAAAACAGACCTTTCCGCACACTCCGCACCCATGCGTACGCAAACAAGCCCTCATAAAATGGGGGCAGATCGCGTCATGATTGGGTTTGAAGCGGTGCTTTAGATCTCGTTACGCATGCCTTTAAGTGTACCTCCGTCATTTTTTCGCCCACAGTATAGCGCGGCGGGCGGGTTTTGTCAAGGGGGCGAAAGCTTATAGCCGGCAGCACGGAGCGCGGTGGCGGCATTCGAAAGATCTGCCTCTGTGACCAGTATATAGTCGGTGTTGTAGGTGGATACGCAGAAAACGCTCACGCCTGCCTGCGCCAGCACAGATGTGATGCCCGACAGGATGCCGATGAGGGAGAAGTCCAGCGTGCCGTCCACGCGCAGGGCGCGCCAGTCATCCTCGCGGGCAAGGACATTGGACGGAACGAGCGCGGTCTCGCACACGAGGGAGAGCTCGTCTGCGGTCTTGCCAACGAAAGTGAGCTCGCCCGACCAGTTGATGGAGGCAGTGTCGGGGATCCGGCAGACGGAATAGAGATCGGGGAGCGTTCTGAGATGCATAGCTGTTTTCCTCCTGAGAGTCGAAGTGGAGTTGGTTGATAAAGGGGGGAGCGGTTCGGGCGGCCAATGGCTGTGGGGGAGGTTTTTTGACTAGCTCCCCGCTCCCTTTGGTCGGGGGAGCCGTGGCGGCCTCGACGGCCGCCGGGG
>JAFQUN010000027.1 GCA_017408525.1 Oscillospiraceae bacterium | reverse complement strand
CTGTCAATATTCATATCGCATATCCTCCCTTCATACCTCGACGCCAAGCAGCTTCAAAATGAGCGCCATGCGGATGAACTTTCCGTTTTTGACCTGACGCCAGTATGCCGCGCGTGGGTCGGCATCAACTGCGACGGCGATCTCGTTCACACGGGGCAGCGGATGCAGGATGGAAAGTGTTTCCTTCGCACCGGTGAGCTTTTCGGGCGTCAAGATATAGCTGTCCTTCAGGCGCAGGTACTCTTCTTCATTGAAAAAGCGCTCTTTCTGCACGCGCGTCATATAGAGGATATCAAGCTCGGGGATGACCTCTTCAAGGTGCGTCGTTTCGGTGTAGGGACTGCCGCTCTTTTTGAGCGCTTCGTCCTTGACGTACTGCGGGACCTTCAGCTCGTCGGGAGTGATGAAGACGAACTTGATGCCCTCGTAACGGCAAAGCGCGTTGACGAGCGAATGGACAGTACGACCGAATTTCAAGTCGCCGCAAAAGCCGACGGTGAAGTTGGAAAGCCGCCCCTTTTCGCGGTGGATGGTCAAAAGGTCGGTGAGAGTCTGCGTGGGGTGGTTGTGACCGCCGTCGCCCGCGTTGATGATGGGCACCTCCGAGTGCATGGCAGCCGCGAAGGGTGCGCCCTCTTTCGGGTGACGCATGGCGATGATGTCGGCGTAACAGCTCACCGTATGGATGGTATCACCGACCGTTTCGCCCTTGGCGGTGGAGCTGGAGTTTGCCTCGGAGAAGCCGAGGACGCTGCCGCCAAGCGAGAGCATGGCGGATTCAAACGAAAGACGCGTGCGGGTAGATGGTTCAAAAAAGAGTGTTGCAAGCTGTTTGTGCGCGCAGACATCCTGATACTTGACAGGGTTTTCGATGATATCCTCGGCAACAGCAATGAGAGAATCGATCTCCTCAACGGAAAAATCGACAATGTCGATGAGATTTCTTGCCATGATGACGCTCCCCTCTTATCCAATCCAACTCTCGTCGCTTGGGTTCGCGCGGAATTTCTTGAGCCGCTCGATGTCCTCCGTACGGATCTTCCCCTCGTCTGCCGCGACGGTGCAGACGGCATCGAAATTGGAAAGCGAGTGATTGGTGACGTTTGCCGCGGCAAAACGGTCAAGACCCTTCTGGAGACCGTAGGTAAAGATAGAGACGACACCGAGAACCTCCGCGCCTGCCTCACGCAGGGCTTCAACGACCTCGATGCAGCTGCCGCCCGTGGAGATGAGGTCCTCGACGACGACGACCTTCTGTCCGGGAAGAAGCTTTCCTTCGATACGGTTCTGACGCCCGTGGTCTTTGTTACCGGAGCGGACATAGCCCATGGGAAGCCCCATCAGGTGTCCGACGATGGCGGCGTGTGCAATACCGGCGGTGGAGGTGCCCATAAGCACTTCCACATTGGGATAATGCTTGCAGATGAGGTCGACAAGCCCCTCCTCAACATGCGTCCGGACTTCAGGCGCTGTCAAGGTCAAACGGTTGTCACAGTAGATGGGGCTTTTGATTCCGGATGCCCAGGTGAACGGTTCGTCGGGACGCAGGAAAACGGCGCCGATCGAAAGCAGATCATGGGCGATGGTGTGTTCCAAACTCATATCGTAAATTCCTCCTTGGTGAGTTTTAGCAAAAAGTTACTGACCGAGAAATTCGCGCACGGCACGGCGGTACGCGGCAACAGGGTCATCCGATTGCGTAATGGGTCTGCCGACAACGATATAGTCACAGCCGGACTTGCCCGCCTTCTCCGGCGTCATGATGCGCTTTTGGTCACCGGCGGCACTGTCGGCAAAGCGGATACCGGGCGTGACGGTCAAAAAGCCCTCGCCGCACTTGCCTTTGACCTGCTCCGCTTCAAGCGGAGAGCAGACGACACCGTCAAGTCCGCAGTCGGCTGCGTTCTTCGCGTAAGACATAACGGTTTCCGCCATGGGAACATCAATGAGAAGCTCGTTTTTGAGGGCGGCGGCATCGGTGGAGGTGAGCTGCGTGACAGCAATGAGGAGCGGGCGCGTACCGTCTTCGCGGGTAAGACCCTTGAGCGCGCCGCGCATCATCTCCCCCGCTCCTGCGGCATGGAGATTGACCATATCGACATCAAGACGGGAGAGAACGTTCATGGCACGGGAGACGGTGTTGGGAATGTCGTGCAGCTTCAAATCGAGAAAAATCTTGTGTCCGCGCGCTTTGATCTCACGCACAATGGAAGGTCCTTCGGCGTAGAAAAGCTCCATGCCGATTTTAACAAAGGGCTTCTCCCCTGCGCCGAAGCGATCGAGAAATGCAAGCGTTTCCTCGCGGGTGGGAAAATCCAGTGCGATGATAACGTCTTTAGCCATGATGTGCTCCTCCTGTCAGATCTGAAATATTTTCTATGCCCAGCTTTTCGCAAAGAGCGGGCATCTGCTCTATAATATTTTTGCACGCATACGGGTCTTTGAGATTCGCCGCGCCGACTTCGACAGCCGCAGCACCCGCAAGCATCATCTCCACTGCGTCAGCAGCGCTCGACACACCGCCGCAGCCGATGATGGGGATTTTGACCGCTTCGTACACATCCCACACCATGCGAAGCGCGACGGGAAAGACCGCGCCGCCGGAGACACCGCCGGTACGGTTTGCGATAACGGGGCGGCGTGTTTTGATGTCGATGCGCATACCAAGCAGCGTATTGATAAGGCACAGTCCGTCCGCACCCGCCTCCTCGCACGCGCGTGCGATCTCCGCGATATCGGTGACATTGGGGGTGAGCTTCATGAAAACGGGCTTGCTCGTTGCCGCTTTCACGGCGCGCGTCACCTCAGCGGCGGCCTTCGGGTCGCAACCAAAGTTCTTTCCGCCCGCGTGGACATTCGGGCAGGAGATATTGACCTCCAAAATTTTGACCTGCTCGACCGATTCGAGCTTGCGGCAGTTTTCGGCGTATTCTTCGATCGAAAAGCCGCCGATATTGGCGATGACCGGTCCGTGGAAGATCTTTGCGATATTGGGGACTTCCTCGGCAATGACCGCGTCGATACCGGGGTTTTGCAGTCCCACGGCGTTGAGCATACCGGCGTACGTTTCGGCGATACGCGGCTGCGGATTGCCGCTGCGCGGTGCGGCAGTCGTCCCCTTCCATGAGAAGCTTCCGAGGATATCAAGGTCGTAAAGCTCGGCATATTCGCGCCCGTAGCCGAACGTGCCGGAGGCAGGGATGATGGGGTTTTTGAGTGCAACGCCCGCAAGGCTCACATTCAGATTTACCATACGATCTCCTCCTTATACAGGATGGGTCCGTCCTTGCACACGCGCTTGCCGCCGTTTTTCGTCGGCACGGTGCAGCCCATGCACGCGCCAAAGCCGCAGCCCATGCGCGCTTCAAAGCTGAACTGTCCGTCTTTAAGCTGTTCGAGCGAGTGGATCGCTTTGAGCATGGGCAGTGGTCCGCAGCAAAGGACATAGTCGAACTCGGGATGTGCGCGGATGATATCGGTCACAAAACCGCGCGTGCCAAGCGTGCCATCCTCGGTCGCAACGTAGACCTTGCAGCCGAGCGCGGCATATTCGTCGAGGTACACGGCATCCTCCTTCGTGCGAAAGCCCAGCGCGACGGCAGGGGTCATCCCGCGCTCACGCATCTTCTTCGCAACGCCGTAAAGCGGTGCGGCGCCGAGACCGCCGCCCGCGAGGATAGGTGTATTATCCGCGATGAGGTCGACCGAAAAACCGTTGCCAAGTCCGCAGAGGACGTCAAATGCCGTACCCTCGTCACTGTGCGTCAGGTCTTCCGTGCCGACACCGACGGCTTTGACAAGAAGCGTCATGCTCCCTTCCGTCCAATGGCTGATCGAGATAGGGCGGCGCAGAAAACGCCCGGGGAGCTCAATATTCGCAAACTGCCCGGGTGCAGTGATGGAGGAGGTGTCGCCGGAGAACACCATTTCATAGGTGTCAGGAGCGATCTCACGATTCGTTTTCAGGGTAAATATTGTTTTCTGCATCTGCCCTCTATCCCCTTTCTGTCTCGTTAAACACGATCTTGCCGCCGCAGATGGTCATGGCGACCTTTGCATTTACGTTCCAGCCGGCAAAGGGCGTTGCACGCCCCATGGAGCGAAACGATGCGGGGTCAATGGTGTGCGGCGCATTCAGGTCAAGCACGGCGAGGTCGGCAACCGCCCCCTCTTCGATCGTACCGCCGGCAAGACGGAAGATGCGGCGCGGGTTTGTACAAAGCGCGTTGAGAAGCGTTTCAAACGGCACGATGCCGCTTTCGACAAGATTTGTGTAAAGAACAGAGAACGCCGTTTCCAACCCCACGATGCCGTTGAGGCTTTTGGCAAGTCCGCCGGATTTTTCCTCCGCAGAGTGCGGCGCGTGGTCGGTCGCAATGCAGTCGACTGTGCCGTCGAGAAGTCCCGCGATCAGCGCATCGCGGTCGGCAGCAGTACGGATGGGCGGGTTCATGCGGAAGCGTCCGTCGTCGAGCAGATCCTCGTCGCAAAGCATGAGGTAATGCGGTGTTGTCTCGCAGGTGACGCTCAGTCCCTCCGCCTTGGCTTTGCGCACGAGCGCGACCGATTCCTTTGTAGAAACGTGGCAGATGTGATACCGGCAGCCGGTTTCGCGCACAAGTTCGATATCGCGCTCAACTTGTTTCCACTCGCTTGCACTGTCGTTTCCGACAAGACCGTGCCGCTTTGCAAACGCGCCATCATGGACGCACCAGCCCTTTTGCAGGAGCGATTCATCCTCGCAGTGGGCGACGATAATGCTATCGAGCGCTTTCGCTGTTTCCATCGCGCGGCGCATCATCTCCTTCGACTGCACGCCGCGTCCGTCGTCGGAAAAGCCGCAGACGGCATCGCGCATACCGGCAAGGTCGGCAAGCTCCTCCCCTTTTTCGCCGCGCGTGATCGCACCATAGGGATAGACGCGGATCTTTGCATCTTTTTCGATCGCCTGCTGCTGCACGCGGAGGTTTTCCGCGGAGTCAGGCACAGGGTTTAAGTTCGGCATTGCGCAAACGGCGGTATAGCCGCCGGCGGCAGCCGCAGCTGTGCCGCTGGCGATCGTTTCCTTATAAGAAAAACCCGGCTCGCGAAGATGCACATGTACATCGACGAAACCGGGAACGATAAAGCGATCATTCAATTCAACAACAATGCCATCGGCACAGGAAGAAACGGGAGAAAGAGAAACAATACGGCCGTCGCAAACAGCAGCGTCCGTCTTGACAAAACGACCGTCGATGAAGACATTTCCACCTGTCAAATAAAGCTTCATAAAGCGTTCTCCTTCCGTATTTCCAATGGAGTATTTTACTGTAAATCTGAAGATGTGTCAATAAGTTTCTTTATAAAACTTCACGCAAGAAGGCGACGCCTCCTTGCGTGAAGTTACAGCAGTTATTTTGTATTCCACTCGCGCACATCTCGCAGCTCGTCATAAAGACGGCAGTAGCTCTCGTGGCGGCTTTTGACGATCTCCCCCGCGCGCAGTGCTTCCAGTACGGCGCAGTCTTTTTCCTTCGTGTGGCTGCACCCGACAAAGCGGCATTTGCCAAGGTATGGTGTAAACTCCACGAACGTCTCTTCCAAATGCTCCTTAAGCGAAAGGCTCAATTCCTGCGTGTCGAAAGAGCTGAAACCCGGCGTGTCGATCACCTCCGCGCCGCAGTCAAGGTGCAAAAGCTCCACATGGCGTGTGGTGTGCCGCCCGCGTCCGAGTGCTTGACTTACCTCACCGACACGAAGCGCAAAATCCGGCTGAAGAGCATTAAGGAGACTCGACTTCCCTACTCCGGAGTTGCCTGTAAAGGCAGATAGCTTTCCGGTTATCTTCTCGCGCAGTACATCGATGCCCTCCCCTGTTTCGGCACTGACACGCAGTACATCGATACCGGAAGCGGCATAGATGTCATAAAGCTCCTGCGCACGGTCAAGGTCGCACTTATTGATGCACACAAGCACATCACAGTTTTTGAGCGCGGCGATCGCGCAGATGCGGTCGATAAGAAATGGCACGGTCTGCGGGATCGCGTTCGACGCGACGATCACAAGCTGGTCGATATTTGCAACAGCCGGACGGGAAAATTCGTTGCGGCGTGGATGGACCGTATCGACCACGCCCTGCGCTTCCGACAAAACGGTGTAGTCCACAATATCTCCGACAAGCGGCGAAATGCCGTCCTTTCGGAATTTTCCGCGTGCGCGGCACGTTGTAATGATGCCGCCCTCATCCGCGACATAGTAAAAGCCGCTGAGCGCTTTTAAGATGCGTCCTGTCATGGTCCAACCGCCTCGCCGGTGTCTTCGGCAGTGCCGCTCTCTGTCGGCGTTTCGGCAGTCCCGCCGTCCGCCGGGGGTATGACCACATCATCAAGGGAACCGAGACTGATGACAAAGTCGATACTGGTACCCTCGTCGACGGTGTTGGTACCTTCAATGCTCTGCTCGATGACGATGCCGGCGGCATATTCACTGTCATACTCCTCGGTGACGGCACCGTATTTAAGCTTGAGCGTGTCAAGCTGTGCCTGCACCGTCTCCCACGGGAGACCCACAAAGGTCGGCACCGTTACGGGCTTTACCTCCGGTCCGAGACTGATGAGGATGGAAACCGTCTGCCCTTCCATCACAACGTCACCTGCGGCAGGTGTTGTGGAGATGATCTCCCCCGCTTCAAAGTAGTCGGAATGGACGCGTGTTTCCTCCTCGACCGTCAGTGCAAGGTCAAGATTTTCGATCATGATGCGGCCGGTACGGTACTCTTCACCGGTAACGTCGATCATCACGCCGGAGTTGACACCGGCGCTGACATAGACACGGATGACAAAATCGCTCTTTTTCTTCTTTCAG
>JAFQUN010000026.1 GCA_017408525.1 Oscillospiraceae bacterium | reverse complement strand
GCGCGCCCCGATCGTCCGAAACGGAAAAGATGCCACCGTCGGTTACTGTCCCGATGTGTGGGAAAAGTGGGAATGATCCTTTCTCCTTCCATTTCAGCTTCTCCGTCTACAATTTCACTGCAAAGGAGAGGGTTCCGCGCTGGCGGCGCGGCGAAACAAACCCCCTTGCAGGCACCACCGCAAAGCACAAAGCTAAACAGAACAAAGAGAACATCCTCACTTCACATACGCCTTGTCGACCTTCACCACCGCGCGGTATGTATCGCCGAGCGTGCGAACGTCGGCACGGATGCGCTCAACGATCTGCTCGTCGGTCAGACGGAAGCGGAACGGCGCCACAACATCGAAAATAATGTTTGTGTGCGTGCTGCCGAACACAACGCGAAAATCGTGGAGCGTGAGCTGCGGGTCGATCGCCTGCACCAGCGCGGTGACCTGCTCACGCAGCGCGCGCACGCGCTCATCGGACGTGATGACAGGATCCATGTGGATGACTGCCTCACAGCTCAGGCGCGCACTGAGCGCAAGCTCGGCATTGTCGATCACATCGTGCAGCTCCAAAACGTCACGCTCGGCGGGAACCTCGGCATGGAGCGAGATGATGCGCCGCCCGGGACCATAATCGTGAACGATGAGGTCGTGGATGCCGCAGATCGGCTCATGCGCCATCACAACAGCCTCGATCTCCTGCACGAACGATTCCTCCGGCGCACGCCCAAGCAGGGGGTCGACCGTTTCAAGCGCCGTCTTTATGCCTGCCCAAAGGATGAAGCACGCCGCAATTGCACCAACGATGCCGTCGATATGCAGCTCGAAAAAGTGCCCCACAAGGGCGGAGAGCAGCACGACGCCTGTTGCGACGCTGTCACTCAGGCTGTCCGCAGCCGTGGCGCACATGGCAGAAGAGTCGATCTTCTTACCGATCGCACGGTTATAATAGCTCATATAGACCTTCACAAGAATAGACGCGACGAGGATCGCCGCCGAAAGCAGATTGAACGTCACGGGCGAGGGGTGCAGGATCTTATCAACGGAGCTTTTCCCAAGCTCCACGCCCATGAGTACGATAAACATGGAAACGGCAAGTCCCGACAAATACTCCATTCGGCCGTGTCCGAACGGATGCTGCGGGTCCGGCTTTTTTGCAGCGAGCTTGAAACCGATCAGCGTCACGACGGAGCTTCCCGCGTCGCTCAGGCTGTTGAGCGCATCGCCGATCACGGCGATCGAACCGCTGATGCTTCCAACGAAGAGCTTGCCCGCGCACAAAAGCAGGTTCAAAACGATCCCCACCACGCCGCAAAGCGTCCCATACGCCTGCCGTACAGCGGCAGAGCCGACATCATCCCTGTTTTTTATAAAAACCTTCGCAAGCAATGAAACCATCTTTTTGAACCTCCTTCTTTATTTCCCACCGGCAGCGCCGATGGTCAGCGTCATATTGCAGCACAGCCGGTCAAGATCCTCGTCCGTCGCCGCGTTGATACGAAGCTTTGCCCCGCAGTCGCGGCAGATGAGGTCCACCCATGTGCGGCGCACCTCGATCGAATATTTCTCGCTCCCACAGGCGCAGCGCACCCCATGCGGACGCGACGCGATCTCCTTTAGCTCGGATAGCACCTCGTACATGATGACACTGTCAGCAAACGCTTCAGCATCCGCCGCGTCGCCGCGCACGCGTTCACGCGCAACCGTTTCTTCAAGCTCTGCCATCGCGCGTGCCACGCGGTGTTCTTCCCCCGCATAGCAGCAAAGCTGCTTCGTCTGCGGGCAGGCGAAACCGATCCCCTGTCCCGAAAGGAGCGCCTCCTGCGCGCACTCCGCGCGGTGCGTTTCGCCGCAGATGCCGCAGGGAACGTGCAGCCGGTACGCCGTTCCCGTTGTCTCGACGATCAGCTCACTTTCGCCGCAGTCGCACACAACGGCAGCCGCGGCGGCCTGCAGCGCAAAAACCGTCCGCTTTGCGCTGACGCTTTTGCCGCACTTGGGACAGATATAACCAAAAGAGCGCGTTTCCTCTTTCATACTTGACCTCCAAAGAAGTTATCTCTTTTAGTATAATCCAACTGTTCATATTTTTCCAGTCCCCCGAAGGAAAATCTGCACAGCGCAAAAAGGCAAAAAAAGTTCTCCGAAGGTTTCCCTTCGGAGAACTTTTTCATTTCGCTTTTCGCTTTGCGAAAGAGCCCTTACTTCGCAGCCTGCGCCTTCTCGCGCTTGTTTGCGATCATCTGCAGCGCAAAGATCGCGCCGACGATGGCAACACCGATGATATCGGTGACGCTGCCCGGGATGATCATGAGCAGACCGCCCGCGATCAGCGCAACACGAAGGATCGCACCTGTATCGCGTGCAAGGTAGCCCATCAAACCGGCAGAGATACCAAGCATACCAAGGAAGGAAGTGACGGCGATGGAAACGACATCAAACGCCGTCGTATCGATGAAGAGCATCGAATTATTGAAAGCAAAGATGTAGGGGATGATGAACGCGGCGATCGCAAGACGCGAAGCGTTGAACGCCGTCTTCATCGGGGGAGCCTTGGCGATGGCAGCGCCCGCATAGGCGGCCAGCGCGACCGGCGGAGTGATGTCCGCGACGATACCGAAGTAGAACACGAACATATTGGCAGCCAGAACGTGCATACCCATACCGTGGACAAGGATGGGGGCGCAGGTGGACGCCATAATAATGTAGTTCGCGGTGGTCGGAACGCCCATACCGAGGACGATGCAGCAGAGCATCGTGAGCACGAGGGCGATGATGAGGTGACCGCCGGAGAGCTTAACGATGTAGGAGATGAGCTTGCCGCCAAGGCCCGTCATCGTGACGCAGCAGGCAATGATGCCGGCGACACCGCAGGCAACACCGATGGAGATGGTGTTCTTGCTGCCGTTTTCAAGGGCATTGACGAACTTGGTCGGGGTCATGCGGTCTTCCTTGTTGACAATGCTCACCGCAATGGCAGCGACCGTCGCGTAAACGGCGGACAGCGCCATCGTTTCACCCTTGATGATGAGGTAGACAAGGAGGACCAGGGGGATGATGAGATAGATCTTGGGAAGGATGTCCTTCGCCTTGGGAAGCTCATCGCGGCTGAGGCCCTTCATGCCGAGCTTCTTCGCCTTGAAGTGGACCATCAGGAAGATGCCGGAGAAGTACAGGAATGCGGGAAGGATGGCGCGAACGACGATCTCGCCGTAAGCAAAGCCGGTCATTT
>JAFQUN010000025.1 GCA_017408525.1 Oscillospiraceae bacterium | reverse complement strand
CTGCGTGGAGCGCACCTTCACCGACGTTTGTATAGCATTCATCTGCACGCCAAGCTGGGAAAGTGCCTCCTCCATATCCTGATACGCGCCGCAGCCCTTCTCGCGGCTGATAAATGTCTCCCTGAAGAACTGCTCCGGAGGAAATCCCGTTTCAAGATACGCGCGGTAGCGTTCCTCATTGGGGGTTATAACGATCATTCTGTCTTCGGCAAAGTCGTGGTAGAGACACTTGGGCGCATTGATATGCGTTCCGCAAAAGCCCAGCTCCACACTGCGCGAAACAACGTGTTCGACGACCCCCGCACTGTCCTCCATCTGGATGTTGAAGGAGATATCGGGATACTTTTCACGGAAGTTCTGCAAAAGACGGGGAAGGTAATACTGACCGAGGATGGTCGAAGAGGCAATGGTGATCGTACCGCGCATCTGCTTTGAAAAATCACCGAGCGCCTGTACCGCCTCCTCGCGAAGGCGCAATATCTCGCGCGCATAGCCGTAGAGCAGCTTCCCCGCGTCAGAAGGATACGTCTCTTTTGTCGTTCGCACGATCAGCCGGATACCGAGCTTTCGCTCAAGCGCCGAGATGTGCGAACTGATCGTCGGCTGCGTAAGGTGCAAAAGCTCCGCAGCCTTGGAAAAGCTGCTGTTTTCAACGACATACAAAAAAGCTTCCAGCTCTTTGATGTCCATACCGATATCCACGCGCACCCCCCTCTCCCGCTTGAAAATGCACAGTTGACTGACGAGGCAAGTATAGCCCACTTTTTCGGCTTTGTCCAGTTAAAAAAAGGCAAAAATACAGGGCGGCAAGATCTTCGAAAAAGTGCCTTTGCCACTTTTTCGAGGTTTTTGCGCGGCGACGCGTCACCCGCTTACGCCGCGAGAAGTATTTTCTCCGACGTACACGCCGCCGGAGAAAATGGTTTTACTCTTTCTTTCGCACCTTCGGCGCGAAACTCTGTGAGACTTTTTGATAGATTAAGGGCGGCAAGCATTCTTGCCGCCCTGCAGGGTCATTTGAAAATTTTAAGCTTTGCTTCCGGCATAAACGTCCGCAGCACCTCACGCAGCTGTGCGCTCACCATCTCATAGTCGCCCATCTGGCATTTCGGAACAACAAACGCCATATCCTTGCTCTGGTAGATATAGAAGTCGCTCGCCGTCTCCCGTACCCTTTGGATATCCGCAAACGCAAAATGCCGCGTCTTTTCCCCTTTCACGGTGACATGAACACCCTCATGGTCGATCGCAATGCGCTGCTCATAGGCGCGAAATTTCCCCATATCCACCGCCCTGCGGGACTGCAGCGCAGCGGTAAAATAGAGCAAAGCAACGATAACCGCGTAAAAAAGCAGCATACCGATGGCTGCACTGACATAGTACATCCATTCTTTCTCCACCGCGAAAAAATCATAAACCTCATAATAGCCCCAAAACGCACCAAGCAGCGCAAACAACAGCTGAAACGCCCGCGTGCTGTCCGCCGCCGTAAACTGGCGGTAACGCGTGAGTTCCTCCTGACGTATGGTGTAATCTGCTTCAAAGCGCATCGTATCTTCCCCTTTGTCGTTTGCTACCTTTCGACCAGCCGCGCGTGGATCGCGCACATTGCCCGCTCCGCGTCACCTTTGGAAACAAGCAGCGCGATACGGAGCGCGCCTGTTTCGATGCCCTGTACGGCGATATCCTCCGCCGCAAGTGCCTCCATGGCTTCATACAGCACGAACGCGTCGCTCATTACGCCCGCACCGACAACAGACACTGTCGCAATGTCTTCATCTGTCGAAACGTCGTCGAGCGAGAACTCCTCCGCATGATCCGCAAGCTCCTGCGCAAGCACCGGCGCATCAGCTGTCGGTACGGTGAGGCAGATCCGCTGTACATCCTCCGCGCACTCATACTGCCACACTGCGTCAAGCCGCGCACCACACGATGCGGCAAGGCGAATGATGCGGCGCATGAATGACCGTTCGCTGCTGCGCGTGCAAAGTCGGAACCGCGTGAGAGCCATGCTGCGTGTAATGCCCGTAACACTTCTCTTTTCGATCACAGCGTTCTTGCCGATGTGCGTACCTTCCGCTTCTTCGATGCTCGAGAGCACCCGAAGCTCCACATCGTGCTTTTGCGCAAGCTCGACGCTGCGGTCATGCAGCACCTGCGCACCCTGTGAGGCAAGTTCGAGCATCTCGGACATCGCGACAGCATCGAGCTTTTGCGCATCGGGAACGATACGCGGGTCGGCGGTATAAACGCCGTCGACATCGGTGTAGATTTGGCACTCCTGCGCACCAAGTGCCGCCGCGAGCGCAACGGCACTCGTGTCTGAGCCGCCGCGCCCGAGCGTTGTAATGTCACCACCAGAGCTCATCCCCTGAAAGCCGGTCACGAGGACGACCTTCCTTTGGGCAAGCTCCGATAATATCCTTGCAGTATTTATCGTTTGTATGCGTGCATTCCCGAACACGCCGTCGGTCATGACGCCCGCCTGATACCCCGTCAGAGAAACGGCGGGGACCCCGAGCCCCGCAAGCGCCATCGCGCAAAGCGCGACCGACACCTGCTCGCCGGTGGAGATCAGCATATCCATCTCGCGCACCGGTACACAGCTGCACACTCCGTGCGCTTTTTCGATCAGCTCATCGGTCGTGTCACCCTGCGCCGAAAGCACGACGAGAACATCGTTTCCGGCTTGATATGTTTTTGCGATAATGCCCGCCACGCGCGCGATGCACGCAGCATCCTTCACAGACGAGCCGCCAAATTTCTGCACGATCAAACACATAGGTTTCCCTTCTCACATCTCAAGTTTGGTCGGCACAGCCCACCCGTCTATTATATTCTGTTTTAGAGAACACGCAACCGCGCCGCAAGCGGTGTATCAGCCAAATGCTGCAAAAGCGCACGCTCGGTCATCGGCTGCGTCACCGCAGCGACGCCCGTCTCGCACTCCCAGATCTCCGCATCGGCAAAGAGTGTGCGCGTTGCCGATGCATCTTCCGCGCGAAGATACCAACGCGATCGCAGTTCCTCCGCGCCGCAGGTCCTGCTCGCTGCCGACCATTTCTCGCTCGCGCGCGGCTTCTCGCCGCGAAGTGCCTCCACAACGTCGGACACGACGGCACTCGCCGTCGGAAGCGCACCGGCACCGCGTCCGTAGAACATCACATCGCCCGTCGCCGCGCCGCAGACGGTGATCGCGTTATACACATCGTCGACCGTCGAGATGCCGTTGCAAAGGGACACAACGTGCGGCGCGCAGTACGCGCAAAGCGCACCGTCAGCAAGCCGCACCGATCTTCCGAGCAGCTTGATGCGCCAGCCCATCGCACGGCAGATGGCAACATCCGCCGCATCGATGCGCGTGATGCCCTGCATCGAAACATCGGCAGGACGCACCTGCTCACCAAAAGCAAGCGCGCTGAGGATGGAAATTTTGCGCCCCGCGTCGATGCCCTCAACATCGGCAGTCGGGTCGGCTTCCGCGTATCCAAGCTCCTGCGCCTCTTTGAGCGCCGAGGCAAACGTCGCCCCCTGCGAGAACATACGGGTCAAAATATAGTTCGTCGTGCCGTTCAAAATACCGTAAACCTCCGATATTTCGTCAGCAGAAAGGCACGCTCGCAGCGGACGGAGAATGGGGATACCGCCGCCGACACTCGCTTCAAACAGATATCGCACACCCTTTTGCGCAGCAAGCGCCAAAAGCTCCTCGCCGTGCTCGGCGACAAGCTCCTTATTGGCGGTGACAACGTGCTTGCCTGCCGCGAGCGCGCGCTTCGTATACTCATACGCTGCGCCGCAGCCGCCGATCGTTTCCACCACGAGTGTCGTGGCAGGATCGTTTTCGATCACGGAAAAGTCCTGCGTCATGCGCGCGGCATACTCGCCTCCCATGTCGCGCCGCACCAGAATGTGCGATACGCCGACCGGCTCGCCAAGCTCACGCGCGATACGCGCGCTGTTTTGCACGAGGACGCGCGCAACGCCGCCGCCCACCGTTCCAAATCCCATAATTGCTATCTTTTTCATTTGTTCACCCCGCAAGAATTTCAAGTTTTACAACACCGTCTGCCGCACTCAAGTTCGTCATCAGCTCTTCAAGCGATTTGAGCATCTGCGAAGTCTCCGCCGAAACAGTCAGCGCGGCACAGCCGTCGGAGGGAATACTCTGATTGATGGTAAGAATATTGGCGCCCGAACCGGCAAAAATAGTGAGCACATTGGAAAGCACACCGGGACTATCCTTCAAAAGGGCATAAAAGGTGATGATGTGTCCCGTTTTCATGTCGGTAAACAGCTGCACCATGTCCTTGTACTTGTAGAATGCGCTGCGGCTGATCCCAACGGCACGCGCCGCTTCCCCAACTGTTGCCGCCTCACCGCTGCGCAGCATCTGCTTCGCCTCAGCGACCTTGATAAAAACAGATGGCAGCGCCTCCGCAGCCACAAGATAGTATTTCATTGCACTGCCCATAGTGTCCACCTTTCACGGTCATTTGTCTACGACATTCTACCACGCTTTTGGGTGTAATACAACCATTTTTTGAAAAAGAGGTGTTTGACCCTTGCCGCAACAGCGCGAAAAGACCTTTCTTCTCCGTCTCGGCGCATTTGTTGGCGCGGCTTTGATCGTGTATCTTTCCGCGCGATACCTGCTGCTTTGGTTTTTGCCGTTTTTCGCTGCCTACGCCGTTGCCGCAGCAATGGAACCTGTCCTTTTGTGGCTGCGGCGGCGCTTTCGGCTCAAGCGCGGCTTCTGCGCAGCCGTCTTGACGCTTGCGCTGCTTTCCCTCGTTTTTACGCTGCTCGCCTTCCTTGGTGTGGGGCTTTTTCGTGAGGTGACCGACCTTCTTGCCAGCGCGCCGCAGCTTTTGGAGGGCGTACCGGAGCTTTTCCTGCGTTTCCGCCGGCGGCTCGATGAATATTGCGCGGCGTGTCCTGCTGCACTGCGCGGCTGGCTCGACACAGCGCTGCAGGAGATCGCGAAATTATCGTCACATCTTTTCTCTGTGCTGTCGGGAAAGCTTCTCGACATTTTTACCTATATCCTCTCACGTCTCCCGCAGCTCGTCCTCGTTTGTGTGACGAGCGTGCTCGCCGTGCTGTTCACCTCCGCCGCGTTTCCCTCCATACGCTGCTTCATAAACCGCCAACTCCCGCCGCGCGGGGCAAAGCTTCTTGCAGCACTCAAATCGACGGCAGGACAGACGCTTCGCAAGTGGCTGCGCGCGGAGTTGACGCTGCTGCTGCTCACATTCGTGCAGCTTCTTGTCGGGTTCTGGATCGTCGACCTGCGCTATCCGCTCCTTGCCGCATTTTTGACAACGCTTGTGGATGCCCTTCCCATCTTCGGCGCAGGGACAGTCCTCATCCCGTGGGGACTTTTATGTCTTCTTTTCGAGCGTGTACCTCTCGCGATCGCGCTTTTTATGCTCTACGCCTGCGTTTTGATCGTGCGCAGCATTGCAGAGCCGCGTCTTATGGCGTCGCAAGCGGGACTTCCGCCCATTGTGTCGCTCCTTGCGATCTACCTTGGCTTTTGCGTGATGGGCGTATGGGGTATGCTTCTTTTCCCGCTGCTGCTCCTTTTTTTCAAACAGCTCCACGACGGTGGCATCATCCATCTTTGGAAAGAGACATAAAAAATGCGTTCCCATCGCACTGGTCGAGCGCGATGGGAACGCAGTGTTTTTTCGCTTTACAGACTGGCAACTTCGCCCTCGTCGACAAAGTCGGCGGGATCTTCCTCGCAGCTCGCGCAGCGACCGCGCAGCAGCTCCGCGATGCGCTCGTCAAGACGGAAATAGTACACAGCAGCGCCGACAGCAGCAACAACGGCAACAAAAGCAACGACCCATTTGACAAACTTCATCATAGCAATATACTTCCTTTCCTTACACAATTTCGCGGCACACCAAAACGGCTGCACGCCGTCTTATCCGTCGTTATAATATCACATTTTTTCAAACTTTACAACTGCCCTTTTTGAAAAGATTCCTTCCCCGTACATTACGCCTCTTCCCAGAAAAGCTCGTCGAGCGTTTTGCCAAGCGCGCGGCAAATAGCGATACACAAGCGGATGGTCGGGTTATAGTCGCCCTTTTCGATGCTGTTGATCGTCTGGCGCGAGACCCCGACGCGGTCGGCAAGCTCCTGCTGCGAGAGGTCGAGCGCGGCACGCGCCGCTTTGAGCTTTAAATTCTTCATCCCTCCTCACCCCTGCGCTCCGCGCGGTATTTGAGAAAAAGCGTCAGCGACATCGCAAGCATCAAAGCGCCCAGCATCAAGTTGACGATCACACTCACAGGAAACACTTCACCGTGCGAAATATGTCCCACGGTCATCATGAAAGCAGCAACAATGTTCATTGCTCCAAGGACCGCCGTGAGGACCATATATCCTCGCGAATTCCGCCCCACCTGCACATACGCGTCGTTCCACACGCTGTATATGCCAAAAACACTGCAGGAGATACATACACCGATCATTAAAAATGCCAAAATGTTTTCCTGCACGATACGCATCTCTTCGCCTGCGATCCCCAGCAGCGCAACATAGCACAAAAGCGACCAGAACGCCCACATATATGCGCGTCCGCGCGCAAGCAACTGCCGCTCATCGTACTGCGGCTTCTCCTTCCCTTTGTCCATGTTCTTGCGCAGCACAAGCGCGATCACAACAACAACCAAAATGCCGACCACAATGCCATGGAAATAAGAAATATTCATCGGAAGCCCCTCCTTCTTTTTGTGATCTCAGAATAAATTATTTTTGCTATTTTGTCAAGTATATATTACAAAAAGAATTTTATATATTATATTTTGTCGAGCAACGAGGGACACTTCACCACCGTGTGCTTCTTCTTTGCGCCGCCAAAAAAGGCGGAGAGGGATGTTTCACCGCTCCGGCGGCGAGCTTCTTTTTTGTCTCTGAACAAAAAAGGAACCAAAAAGTCAGCTTAGGAACCTTCCCTGCGCATTGACGCAGTACCTGCCAAGGGATTATTCCGCTCCTGCGGGAGCGGAGTCCCTTTTTGCACCGTCAAAAAGGAACCAAAAATCGGCTTAAAAACCTACGGTTTTTAAGAATTTCCCTTCGCTATACTACAGCTGCCCATCTGAGCCACGGCGCATTTTGTCGGATTTGCCTCTGCGGTTTACGCCGCGCGTTACGCGCTGGTGCAGTACGTAATGACGGTTGCTTCGTTTTTCCGAATACGCCTACTCTGCCTCGAGTACCGATGAAACGCGGGAACGGCATCACCCCCCGCAGCATCGTGGCTGATGGAGAGTAGGCGCGGTACGTTGGCGGCAGTCGTTTTCGTTGACTCGAAAGGGAGCGCATTGCGCGGCGCGGAGGCAGGGATGGTCAGTGACCGTGCGCCGAGTTTTACCGAAAAATCATCGAACAGGCAAAGGAAATTCTCAAAAACCATGGGTTTTTGAGCCGCATTTTTTTGCTTCTTTTTTGGGCGGGAGCAAAAAAGAAGCTCGCCGCCGGAGCGGCGAAACAAAAATCCCGGCATGCACTGCCGCAAGCTGAAAAAGCAAAAAAGATCTCTGCAAGCACAACACTTGCAGAGATCTCTTTTTGTTAGAAAACAGCTTACTTGAGCTCGACCTTTGCGCCAGCCTCTTCGAGCTGAGCCTTGAGAGCCTCGGCATCTTCCTTGGAAACGCCTTCCTTGACAGCCTTGGGGGCAGCCTCGACGAACGCCTTCGCCTCGGCAAGACCGAGACCGGTGATCTCGCGGATGACCTTGATGACCTTGATCTTGGCAGCAGCGTCGAAAGAAGCGAGAACGACGTCGAAGTCGGTCTTCTCCTCGGCAGCGGGAGCAGCAGCGCCGGCAGCGGGAGCAGCCATGGCAGCGGCGGAAACGCCGAACTCCTCTTCAAGAGCGTGAACGAGCTCGGAGAGCTCCAGAACGGTAAGGGCCTTGATTTCTTCGATCATAGCGGTGACTTTCTCACTCATTGTATTGATCCTCCTAATACGTATTTTAAGTTGATTTTGGTTACGGACTTATTCCGCAGCGGGAGCTTCGCCCTCGACGAAACCGCCGTTCTTCTCGGCAATCTGCTTGAGGACGCAGGCAAGACCGGAAATGGGAGCGAGCATCGTACCCAGAACCTGCGCCTGCAGCACGGGCAGTGCGGGGATGGCAGCCAGTGCGTTGACAGTCTCCATGGGGATGACCTTACCCTCCATGAAGCCGCCCTTGATGTTGAACTTGTCGTTCATCTTCTTGGCGTAGTCAGCGATGACACGGGCGGGAGCAACGGGATCGCTGTTGCAGATAGCAAGAGCGGTGGTGCCGTTGAGCTGCTCGTCCAGTTCCTCAAAGCCGACATTCTTGAACGCGAAGCGGAGCAGCGTGTTCTTGACGACAGCGTATTCAACGTCGTTCTTACGGCACTCAACGCGCAGAGCGGTATCCTCTGCCACGGTGATGCCCTTATAGTCGACGATGACGCCGGCCGCCGCACCTTGCAGCTTCTCGGTCAGAGACGCCACGATCGCCTGCTTTTCAGACAGAACTTTTGCGTTAGGCATACTTGTTTTCACCTCCGTTGGATTTGTGGCACGCATCCGCGTACCGTGGGAAGTGCGTTCTAAAAAAGGAATGAGCCCTCGTGCAGACACACAAGGGCTCATGGTAAATCATAGTGATTGACCGCCCTCGGCAGGATTTACGGCTTGCGCCACCTGCTGTCTTTGGAACGCACGGTAAATTATATCCAAGACTTCACAAAATGTCAAGACAAAATGTTCAGTCTCAAATACCTTTTTGTCCGGTCCTTACTGCTTTGCAGCGTTCATGCGGACGCCCGGGCCCATGGTGGACGCGGCGACGCAGGACTTGACGTACTGGCCCTTGGCAGCGGCGGGCTTTGCCTTGATGATGGCGCCCATGAGAGCGGAATAGTTCTCAAAGAGCTTATCCGCACCGAAGGAGACCTTGCCGATGGGGCAGTGGATGATGTTGGTCTTGTCCAGACGATACTCGATCTTACCGGCCTTGGCTTCCTTGACAGCCTTGGCGATATCAGGAGTGACGCTGACCGCCTTGGGGGACGGCATCAAGCCCTTGGGACCGAGGACCTTACCGAGACGACCGACAACGCCCATCATATCGGGAGAAGCGATAACGGTATCGAACTCGAACCAGTTTTCCTTCTGGATCTTCTCAACGAGATCCATGCCGCCCGCGTAATCGGCGCCGGCAGCGATGGCTTCGTCCTTGCGCTCGTCCTTGCAGAAAACGAGGACGCGGACGGTCTTGCCCGTGCCGTTGGGGAGGACGATCGCGCCGCGGACCTGCTGGTCGGCGTGGCGGGAGTCGACGCCCAGACGGACGTGCAGCTCGACGGTCTCGTCGAACTTGGCGGAAGCGGTCTTGCAGATCAGCTCCAGACCTTCTTTTGCCTCGTACAGGGTATTGCGATCGATCTGCTTTGCAGATTCCTGATACTTCTTACCTCTAAACATCTTCTATACCTCCCCGCTTATTTCTCGACGACGACGCCCATGGAGCGCGCGGTACCGGCGACCATGCTCATTGCAGCTTCGAGGGAAGCGGCGTTGAGGTCGGGCATCTTGATCTCAGCGATCTTCTGCACGGAGGCCTTGCTGATGGTAGCGACCTTGTCCTTGTTGGGAACGCCAGACGCCTTTTCGATGTTGCATTCCTTCTTGATGAGGACGGCAGCGGGGGGCGTCTTGGTGATGAAGCTGAAGGAACGGTCAGCGTACACAGTGATGACGACGGGGATGAGCATACCCATGTCGTTCTTGGTGCGCTCGTTGAATTCCTTCGTGAAGGCAGCGATGTTCACGCCGTGCTGACCGAGGGCAGGACCGACGGGGGGCGCGGGAGTCGCTTTGCCGGCGGGGATTTGCAGCTTGATGTAGCCAACTACTTTCTGTGCCATTTGTAGGCACCTCCTTAAACAAAAATGTGGTTAGCGGCGATCCTTCCATGCCGCTTTTGGCGGGATCTTCGTCCCTCCCACTTGGTATGTCCGCAGATATGCGAACCTGTTACCTTATTGCAGAACTTCCACCTGATCGAGTTCCAGCTCGACAGGCATTTCACGTCCAAACATGGACACGATCACGCTGACCTTGTTCTCGGCAGCATCGATCTCGTCCACGACGCCAGTAAACGTGGCAAACGGTCCGTCCACGATGCGGACATTGTCGCCGACGTTGTACATAACGACGATCTCATGTTTTTCCACTCCGAGTGCGAGGACCTCCTCCTCCGTCAGGGGGATGGGATTGTTCGCAGTGCCGACAAAGCCCGTTACGCCGCGGATGTTGCGGATCAGGTGCCAGATATCGTCGGTCATGACCATTTTGAGAAGAACATAGCCGGGGAACACCTTGCGCTCCACTTCCTTGACGGTGCCGGCATCCGTGACCTCGGTGACCGTTTCCATCGGGATGCGGATATCAAGGATCATATCCTCGACATGGCGGTTCGTCACAAACTTTTCAATGCTGGTCTTAACTGCGTTTTCGTAGCCGGAGTAGGTATGGACGACATACCACTTTGCATTCTCAGCCATGAGCGCTTCCTCTTAACCGGAAAACGCGCTGATGAGCATTTTGACACCGAGCATCGCAACAGCGTCAAAGATCCAGATGCACACGCCGACGATCAGCGAGCACAAAAGGACCGTGCCGGTGTTCTTCGCGGTCGAGCCGGCGCTGGGCCAGATGACCTTTTTCAGTTCGCTTTTCATTTCACGGAACCATCTGCCGCGATCTTTCTTAGCCTTCTTTTCTTCTGCCATCGTTACACAACCTTTCTTTCAGTTAAACTTACTTGGTTTCGCTGTGAACCGTATGCTTTCTGCAGAAGCGGCAATACTTGTTGAGCTCCAGCTTGTCCGGAGTATTCTTCTTGTTTTTCATCGTATTGTAGTTTCTCTGCTTGCACTCGTTACATCTGAGAGTGATCTTAACGCGCATTTAACGGCACCTCCTTATTATTGGTATACCTCAGGCAAAAGCGGGTATACCGTCTGCCTCCCTGTTTGAGTTTGAGAGGTCTTTCCCACGCGCGCCAAAAGCGAAAAAAGCGCACAAAAAGAAAGCCCCTTTCACAGGTAAATGAAACTATAACACAATCATTTGCACAGGTCAAGCATTTTTTGCAAAAAAATCTTCTTTTTCTCTTGCGCCGCATCGGCTCGTTCGTGTATGATACACCATATAGTAAAGTGACTGCGGAGGTTTCCCATGACTGTTATGGCAATCGACTACGGCGACGCGCACACCGGCATCGCCATTTCCGACCGCACCGGCACGATCGCCGGCTTTTCGACAACGATCGACGCTTACCGCGCCGAGCAGGTTGCAGACGCCATCGTGCGCCTTGTGCGTGAGCACGAGGTCGAAGAGCTGGTTTTGGGCTATCCCAAAAATATGGACGGTACGCTCGGTCCGCGCGCGGAAAAAGCAGCGTCATTTGCCGAATTGCTGCGCGAGGCAGCCGGTCTTCCCGTCACGCTTTGGGATGAACGCCGCACAACAGTCGATGCGCACAACATCCTTCTTGCAAACGGAAAAAACGCAAAAAAAAGGAAAAAGACCGTCGACGCCGTCGCCGCGGCGCTCATTTTGGAAGGATATTTGACAAAAAAGAGACTTGAGAGGTAGATTTTCTGCCCCTCAAGTCTCTTTTTCGCTGACGCAGCTTCTGGTAAAAGGTTATCGCTTGCAAAGGCGAAAAAACAATAAACCTCGAAGACAATGCTTCGAGGTTTATTCTTCAGCCATCTTGCACAACGCACGAAGACGCGCAAGCTGCAGCGATTCGATCGCGGTAAATTCTCCGCGCTCACGGCGCTCCCATTCAAGGTCGATCTGGCGCTTTCGCTCGGGCCAATCCGCAAGCTCGCTGGCGGGTATGGTGTGCAGTCCGCCGTGGTTGTCGGTCATCGTGTAGAACGTTTCTTCCATGTGCGCGTCGCACCTCCCTTTGCTGTCCGTTCTCCCCAAGGCGGGAGAGCGGACATCCGCTAAGGACAGCGTAACAGCAAAAAAGGAAAAAGTCAAGAAATTTTGTCGAAATCGGTCGAAAGAAGAACGGATACCGTGTGCATAGCAGATCAGTGCTGGTACTCAAATTCGAGGTTATACATCGAAACGATATCTCCGTCCTGAATGCCCATCTCCTCAAGCCGCGCGAAAAGACCGCTCTCACGCAGCATCTTGTCAAAGAACATCCGGCTTTCGTAATCGCTGAAGTTGACGTTGGACATAAGACGCTGCAGCCACGGACCTTCCACAATATATGTCCCGTCCTCAACAGTAATGTCAAGCGGCGTTGTGACATCGATCTTCGGCGGACGCGGAACGTATTCCGGCTCGTAGACCGTGACCGGCGGAAGCTCGGAAAGTTTCTGCGCGACAAGATTCACAAGTTCGCGCGTACCCTCGTGCGCAGCGGCGGACATCGTCAAAAGGGGGTAGCCAAGCGCTTCGACGTGCGCACGAAGAGAATCGAGCAGCGCATCGTCTTCCATGATATCCGTCTTATTCGCAACAACAATCTGCGGACGCGAGGCAAGCTGTGCGCTGTAGCCGACAAGCTCGGCGTTGATAGCGTCAAAATCGGCGACGGGGTCGCGCCCCTCGCTGCTGGACACATCAACAACGTGGACGAGAAGACGGCAGCGGTCGATATGGCGCAAAAAGTCGTGTCCAAGTCCCGCACCCTCAGCTGCACCTTCGATGATGCCGGGAATATCCGCCATCACAAAACTCACACCCTCTTCAACGTAGACGACACCGAGGTTGGGATAGAGCGTCGTGAAGTGGTAATTTGCGATCTTCGGGCGTGCCTTGGAAACGACGGACAAAAGCGTGGACTTTCCAACGTTCGGAAAGCCGACAAGTCCGACATCCGCAAGAAGCTTGAGTTCCAAAACGACGTCATGGCTCTCGCCGGGGAGACCGGACTTTGCAAAGCGCGGCACCTGACGCGTGGGCGTTGCAAAATGCGTGTTGCCCCAGCCGCCTTTGCCGCCGCGGCAGAGGACATACGGCTCGCTCGCCGACATATCGCGGATGATCTCGTTCGTCTCCGCGTCGCGGATAAGCGTACCGCGCGGAACGCGGATCGTCAGCGACGCGCCATCGCGTCCCGACTTACGGCGGCTTTGTCCGTCGGCGCCGTTTTCGGCGGTATATTTGCGCTTATAGCGAAAATCCATCAGCGTCGACATATTGTCGTCGACCTGCACGATGATACTGCCGCCGTCGCCTCCGTCACCGCCGTCGGGTCCGCCGGCAGCGATGTATTTTTCACGGTGGAACGAAACGGCACCGTTTCCGCCGTTTCCCGCGCGCACGCTAATGCGCGCTTTGTCGATAAAGCCTGACGCCATAGGGCACCTCCCCTTCTTTTTTGACATTAAATTATCCCGAACCGCAAAACCGGCTCGGGATAATCGTCGATGCTTTTATTCAGCGACCGGATAGATGGAGCACTGCTTACGATCCTTGCCCAGACGCTCAAAACGAACAACGCCGTCGACCTTGGCGAACAGAGTGTCGTCCTTGCCGATACCGCAGTTCACGCCCGGATGGATGTGGGTGCCGCGCTGGCGCACCAGAATGTTGCCGGCGAGAACGAACTGACCGTCGGCACGCTTGAGACCAAGACGCTGCGCCGCAGAATCACGACCGTTCTTGGTCGAGCCCATACCTTTTTTATGAGCAAAAAATTGCAGACCGATGTGAAGCATGAGTTGGTACCATCCTTTCTTTTAAGATGATCTCGGAAAAGAAGGCTTACGCCTCCATCACTTCGATGTTTTCGGGGTATTCCCCGTGGAGCTCTGCAAGGTAGACCATCAGCCCCGCCAGAAGTGTCTGGCAGGTCGACTCCGCCGTTGGTGCAAGACCGCCGGGAAGCCGGAAGGATATCTTCGTGTCCTCCTCGCTGACCTTGACCGCGGCACAAAGACCGAGCACTTCGTTCACCACGCACTCAACAAGGCGCAAAGCACTTGTGATGGCGGCGCAGACGATATCCTCACCCTCAGCGGCAAAGCCGCTGTGTCCCACGGCGTCAAAGCCGATGATGCGTTTCCCCTCACAGAGGAATGTGATGCTTGTCATAACTTAGCAGCTGATCTTGCCGATCTCAACCTTGGTATAAGGCTGACGATGACCCTGACGCTTGCGGTAACCCTTCTTCGGGGTGTACTTGAAGATACGGATCTTCTTGCCCTTGCCGTTCTTGACGACAGTGGCGTCGACCTTCGCGCCCTCCACCACGGGAGCGCCGAACTTGGTGTTCTCGCCGTCAACGAGCGCGAGAACCTTGTCAAAAACGACCTTCTCGCCCGCCTCGACGTCGAGCTTTTCAATGAACAGGGTATCACCCTCTGCCACATTGTACTGCTTACCGCCGGTAACGATAATCGCGTGCATTCTCTTTGCACCTCACTTTCCTTAATTACGGACTCGCTGTCGGGGGCGGTCGGACATGCCGACACTTAGGACCCATTCAAAGCGGCTTATAGAGTTTATCAGCGAAAAAGAGAAAAGTCAAGCTTTTTTTAGAGAAATTTTCGCAGTTCCGCCTCCGACAGCGCCACACCGTCGAGCACTGCCTCGCAAAGTGTTTCGCCCGCGTAGCGCAGCTTGAGCGAGAAGAACGGACGCTCCTGCTCCAAAAGGCGCAAAAACACGCGGTCGCCTGCCCAAAGTGTGAGCGACAAGAGCTTTTCTTTCGCGATCCATGCAAGCTCACCCTCGTCGCACTCGATAAGCGTCCCCTCGTACCCCGTGGCAGTGAAAAGGTGCATATACTCCGTCCCCCACTCGTTGGAGACAAATGTGACGATACCGCGGTAGCGGTAGTCGGTGAGTGTCAGCCCCGTCTCCTCGAGCGTTTCGCGCAGTGCGCACTCCTCGGGCGATTCGCCCTGCTCAAACTTACCGCCGATGCCGATCCACTTGTCGCGGTTCATATCGTTTTCCTTTTTCGTGCGGTGCAGCATCAGATATTCGCCACGCGCGTTTTCAATATAAATGAGTGTTGTGTTTTTCATAGCGACCTCGCTTTATTGCGGATCAATCCTCCATGCTATCCAAAACGCTGCGGATCATGGAGTTGATCAGTTTGAGCTGCTTCGGTGTTGCCGATCCCCAGAGCTGCAAGAGCGCGTCCATCTCCTGTATCTCGGGATCGGGCAATATCTCTGCCAGCAGATAAGAGGGCGAGACCCTCAATTCGCGGCACAGCGAAACGAACACGGGCAGGCTGGGCGTTTTCGCGCCGGACTCGATTTGCCGCAGATATGTGGCGTTGATACTGCACAGCTCCGATAGTTTTTCACTTGTCAAGCCACGGTCTTTTCGGGCGATATTGATCTTCCGTCCAAGCAACTTTTTATCCATGCGTTTTTTCTCCATAGTCTTTAAGATTATATTGTGTTCCCTCAAAGACTATATTTTTCTTGGCACGCGCGGTAGCCGCTATTAAACTATAATATAGAAGCTATTAGACTACAAGCAAGGTATAGAGCGCGGAAAAGGAAGAAAACTGTCGAACAAAACAACTTGCACATCTGTTCGATATATGATAAGATGTGGAAAAGGTCGAAGGAGGAGAATTTCGTGAGAGGAAGACAGTCAACGTGCTGCTTTACAGGACACCGTCCATCCAAGCTCCCGTGGCGGAACGATGAGAGCGACGCGCGATGCGCATCGCTCAAGCGACGCATCCTAACCGCCGTCGAGACGGCGTGCGAGGAAGGGATGGAGCATTTCATCTGCGGTATGGCAGAGGGCTGTGACCTCTATTTTTGTGAGGCGGTGCTTACCGCGAAGGGAAAATTCCCGCATGTAACGCTCGAGGCGGCGATCCCCTGCTCGTCGCAGGCAGACGCGTGGAGCGCCGGGCAGCGCACGCGCTACGAACGGCTTCGCGCGGCGTGCGACTTTGAAACGCTCGTGCAGGAGCGTTATACCCCGGGGTGTATGCAGCGGCGCAACCGCTATATGGTCGACCATTCCTGTATGCTCATCGCCGCGCACGACGGTCTGCCTGGCGGCACGCGCAGCACCATCCAATATGCGATGCAGCGCGGGCTTTTTATCGTCGATCTCCCAATTTGGGAGGAATGACCCCGTACATTTCTGCTTCAGCTTTCCTGTTTGCAAATTTTCTGCCATAGGGAGTTATTCCACTCGTGCGCGAGTGGAATAACTTTTCCCACCAAGATCGTTTCGCAAATGGTAAAAACAAAAACAAGGGCTGCCGCATCTGCGGCAGCCCAAAGCATTTTCACTTTACGAGTGCTGCGGTGTCGAGGGCGATCATCAGCTCTTCATTGGTGGGGATGAGCAGCACCTTCACGCGCGAATCGGCAGCGGAGATCACACGCTCCTCGCCGCGCACCTTGTTGGCCTCGGCGTCCATCTTGACGCCCATGAACTCAAGGTCAGAGGTGATCGCAAGACGCTGGCTGGCGGAGTTTTCGCCCACACCGGCGGTGAAGATAATGGCATCCACGCCGCCCATTGCCGCGGCATACGAACCGATGAGCTTTTTGACGCCGTAGTTGAACATATCAACGGCGAGGTCGGCGCGCTTATTGCCCTCGGCGCCCGCGTTTTCAAGATCACGGAAGTCGGACGAAACGCCGGAAACGCCGAAAACGCCGGACTTCTTGTTGAGGATGGAGACCATTTCCTTGATATCCATATTATAGCGACCCATCAGATACTCAAGGATGCCCGCATCGAGGTCACCCGAACGCGTACCCATCGGGACACCGGCGAGCGGCGTGAAGCCCATGGAGGTGTCGACGCTCTTGCCGCCGTCGATCGCAGTGACGGACGAGCCGTTTCCGAGGGGGCAGGAGATGAGCTTGAGATCCTTGATGTCCTTGCCGAGCATCTCGGCAGCGCGTCCGGCAACATACTTGTGCGACGTGCCGTGGAAGCCGTAGCGGCGGACCTTGTCCTTCTCGTAATACTCATACGGCAGGGCGTAAGTATACGCAACGGGGGGCATCGTCTGGTGGAACGCGGTATCGAACACAGCGACCATCGGAACACCGGGCATCAAAGACTGGCAGGCCTTGATGCCGATGATGTTCGCAGGATTGTGCAGCGGTGCGAGGGGATTGCACTCTTCGATAGCCTTCATCACTTCGTCGGTGATAACGACGGAGGATGCAAACGCTTCGCCGCCGTGGACGACGCGGTGACCGACAGCGTCGATCTCCTTCATCGAGCCGATGACACCGTTATCCTTATCGACGAGTGCATTAAGCACCGCCTGAATAGCCTCGGAATGGGTGGGCATAGCGACGTCGGCTTCCTTGATCGCCTGCTTGCCCTCGGGCTTGTAGGTGAACTTTCCGTCGATGCCGATGCGCTCGCAAAGGCCTTTGGCAAGAAGTGCGCCGGTAGCAGGATTGAGGAGCTGATACTTTAAAGAGGAGCTGCCTGCATTGATAACGAGAACGTTCATAAAATTGACCTCTTCCTTTCACTTGCACAGTGTGCAAAATTATAATACAATGATCGCGTCGGGCGCGATGTCCAATACAGTTATTATACCAAAAAACGGCAATCTGGCAACACCTTTTTGTGAAAAAATACCGGTTTATTGCCGCCTTGGAGGGGGAGCAGTATGCGCACAGCGGGAATTATATGTGAATACAATCCGTTCCATACAGGTCATGCGCTGCACATCGCAAAAACGCGCGAGGCACTCGGTGCGGATACGACCGTCATCTGCGCGATGAGCGGAAACTTCGTCCAGCGCGGCGGGGCAGCTGTCTGCGCAAAGCATGCGCGCGCCGAAGCCGCCGTGCGCGCATGCGCAGATCTTGTTTTTGAACTTCCGACACCGTGGGCTGTTTCATCGGCGGAGCGTTTCGCGCAAGGCGGCGTTTCCATGCTCGCTGCCGCCGGCGCTGAGGTTTTGAGCTTTGGCAGTGAAAGCGGCGACGCAAACATGCTGCGCCGCCTCGCAAAGGCGCTGCTCTCGCCCGACTTTACGCCGATCCTGCAAGAAGAACTTGCGCGCGGTGATTCGTTTGCCGCAGCGCGCGAGCGTGCGCTGCGCCGCCTTGTCGGCGACGAAGCTGCGCATATCGCCCGACCGAACGACCTTCTGGGTGTGGAGTACTGCAAGGCGATTTTGTCGCTCGGCGCGAACATGGATATTTGCTGCATCCCGCGCACCACTGCGCAGCACGACGGCGGCGCGGGCGCTGACGGCTATGCGTCAGCCTCGCATGTTCGAAAGCTCCTGTGCGCGGGAGAGGACGCATCGGCATATTTGACAGGCGCGATGCGCGCGCTGTACGAACGAGAGTGCGCCGCAGGACGCGCGCCCGTGTCGCTTGCAAATCTGGAACGCGCGATGCTTGCGCGGTTTCGCGCGATGGACTGCGAGGATTTTTCGCCCTACGACGAGGGCGGTGAGGGACTGTACCGCAGACTGTACACTGCAAGCCGCACCGCAGCGTCGCTTGCGGAGCTTTTTGAAAAGGTCAAGACGAAACGCTATGCCCATGCGCGTGTGCGGCGTATGGCGCTTTGCGCA
Source organism: Oscillospiraceae bacterium (assembly GCA_017408525.1). Taxonomy (GTDB): domain Bacteria; phylum Bacillota; class Clostridia; order Oscillospirales; family Oscillospiraceae; genus RGIG2163. Next base: position 10,340 of record JAFQUN010000025.1, on the reverse strand, counting down.
TTTCTCGGCATTACAGCGTCCGAGGCACGGCTTCCGCTGCCGTATCTGCGCGTGCTTGCGTGCAATGCGCGCGGACGCGCTCACCTTGCCGGTCTGCGCGGGGGGGCAGTACCCGTCCTCACAAAGCCTGCCGATGTGCGTCAGCTCGGCACGGCGGCGCAGCGTCTTTTCGAAACAGAGGCGCGCTGTACCGACCTCTACACGCTTGCCTGTCCTGCGGTGCAGGAAGGCGGTGCGGAGTGGAAAATCGGACCTGTTATTCTTGAATGACCGCATCAAAAAAACATCGGCTTTTCCAGGGAAAAGCCGATGTTTTTTATGTGCCTTTATTTTACCGCCTCGCGCAGTGCATCCACGCGGTCGGTCTTCTCCCACGCAACGCCAAGGTCCTCGCGTCCCATATGACCGTAAGCGGCAAGCTTGCGGTAGATGGGGCTGCGCAGCGACAGGTCGCGGATGATGGCGGTCGGACGCAGGTCAAATACCTTCAAAACAGCCTCTTCCAGTGCCGCGTCGGCGACCTTGCCCGTGCCGAACGTTTCAACAAGCACGGAAACAGGGCGCGCAACGCCGATGGCGTAGGCAAGCTGCACCTGACACTTGTCGGCAAGTCCCGCCGCAACGATGTTCTTTGCGATGTAGCGCGCAGCGTAAGCTGCACTGCGGTCGACCTTCGTCGGGTCCTTGCCGGAGAACGCGCCGCCGCCGTGGGGCGCGCTGCCGCCGTAGGTGTCAACGATAATCTTGCGTCCGGTAAGACCGGAGTCGCCCTGCGGACCGCCGATGACAAAGCGGCCTGTCGGGTTTACATAAATCTTTGTATCCTTGTCCATCATGCCGGCAGGGACGATCGGCTCGATGACAAGGCGGATCATGTCGGCGCGGATGGTGTCAAGCTCGACATCGGGGCTGTGCTGCGTGGAGATAACGATGGTGTCAACGCGCACGGGCTTACCCGCGTCGTCATACTCGACGGTCACCTGCGTCTTTCCGTCGGGACGGAGGTAGTCGACCAGCGCGCTCTTGCGCACCTCGGTCAGACGCTTTGCAAGCTTGTGGGAAAGGGAGATCGCAAGGGGCATCAGCTCCGGCGTTTCGGTGCAGGCGTAGCCGAACATCATGCCCTGATCGCCCGCGCCGTTGTCGAGCGCCGTCTCGCCGCTTTCCTTGTTTTCAAGGGAGTTGTCAACGCCCATCGCGATGTCGCCGGACTGCTCATCGATATTGGTGATCACGCCGCAGGTATCGCAGTCGAAACCATATTTTGCGCGGTCGTAGCCGATGTCGCGGATGACATCACGCGCGATCTTGGCGATATCGATGTAGCACTTGGTCGTGATCTCACCCATGATGTGGACAAGACCGGTGGAAACAGCCGTCTCGCACGCGACGCGGCCGAGGGGATCTTTTTCAAGGATCGCGTCAAGAACGGCGTCGGAGATCTGGTCGCAGATCTTGTCGGGATGCCCCTCAGTGACGGATTCGGATGTAAACAAACGCTTTGCCATGATAAAATTGCTCCTTTCGCATTTTCGTTTCTTCTCACTTCATGGAGCGCAAAAAAACACGCTCCGCGCTCGACGGACCGTGCTGCCTTAGATAGCTCCTCATCTGTCGATCACTCGCCGGAATTAGCACCTTACTTGAAAAGCAGGTTGCCGTGGCTTCACAGGGCCGTTCCCTCCGCCACTCTTGATAAGGTATGAAGTTTTACGACATTTACCTTCTGACATGATACACGAAAAAGTCTGCCTTGTCAACAGCTTTTGCGCTCTTACAAGGCAAATGGAAAAGAATTCAAAAATTTGTAATGACTTTTGTGCGCAAAGAGGGTACAATGCTCTTATCGACAGTATGGAGGTCTTGCCCTGTGAAAAAACTCAATGAGGCGGTCGAGCGCTTCTGCGCGCGAAACCCCTATTTCGGAATACCGAATCTGATGCTCTACATCGTCGGCGGCAATATCGCCGTGTATCTGCTTGCCATGTTTTCAAGCTTCGGCGCGATCTCGTTTTTATCCTTCAACCTCGATGCCCTGCTGCACGGAGAGATTTGGCGCCTTGTGACGTTTTTGTTTGTTCCAAGCTCGACGAGCGCGTTCTCCGTTCTCATCACCTGCTATTTCTACTACTGGATCGGCACAACGCTCGAGCGCGAGTGGGGCACAGCGAAGTTCAGCGTGTACTACATCAGCGGCGTTGTGCTGACGCTGCTCGGCACGGTCGCGGTAAGTCTGATCTCCGGCAATTTCCACCAGACACTTGCCGGCACGGCGTACATCAATCTCGCGCTCTTTTTCGCCTTTGCCATGCTGCACGGCGAGGCGCAGGTGCTGCTCTTTTTCATCATTCCCATCCGTATCAAGTACATTGCCTATCTCGACGCGGCACTTTTCGCCATCGAGATCATAAGCTGCCTTGCCGGCGGCTACTGGGTCGGTGCGATCGTGCCGGTGATGGCACTTTTGAACTTCTTCGTGTTCTTCTACCCGTCGTTCGAACGGTACGGCGAGTATAAGAAGTATCAGCATAAAGCGAGCAAGTCGGACTTTCGCCGCCAGCAGGAGGCAGCGCGCCGCGCGCAGGAGCAGCAGCGCGCGCAGGGCTACCGTCACAAGTGCTGCGTGTGCGGCAGAACGGACGCCGACTCTCCCGATCTGCAATTCCGCTACTGCTCCAAGTGCGCGGGGTATCACTGCTTTTGCAGTGACCACATTTTCTCGCACGTTCATTTTACAGAGTAATATGCAGGACTGCTGCGCTCTCGCAGCAGTCCTTTTCTTCTTCTGTTTAAGATTTTCTCTAATCGCAGCGCCTGCAAAAAAAGGGGGGCGCTCCCCTTTGCAGGCATTGCCGCAACGCAAAAATCTAAAATAGAATGAAAAAGAAGCAAATCAAAATCAGTTTACAAAAGAAGGATATACTGGTATAGTATATCCTGTGATTTTGTGTGGTGGGCGCGTCGCCCGCAATGAGGGAGAGCTATGCAGGAAGAACGCAGGAAAAATAATGCCGTGACCGTCGGTGCGGTGATGGTGCTGACGCTTTTGGGCAAGGTGCTGGGGCTTGTGCGCGATATGATGCTTGGGCACAACTTTTCCACCGGTATGCTCTCAACGGCGTTTCTTGCCGCAAGCCGCATCCCGCGCAACTTTTTCGACGCCATCTTTGCCTCTGCCATTTCGGCGAGCTTTATCCCCGTCTTCAACGAATACCTCACGCGCGACGGGCGGCGCGAGGCATTTCGCCTTGCGAACGCGTTTATCACCGTCATGGCTCTTGCGACCGCCGCGCTGTCGGTTTTCGGCACGGTCTTCTCCGGTGAGCTTACAGCGTTTTTTGCCGACGGCTTCGATGCACCGACAGCGGCACTTTGCGCGCAGCTTCTGCGCATCCTGTTTCCAAGCATCATTTTCACCGGCATCGCCTTTTCAATGGTCGGCATCCTGCAGTCGCTCGGTGAGTTCAATGTCCCCGCGCTCATCAGCGCCGTTTCAAACGCGGTCATCATCCTCTACTATGTGTTCTTTTGTGACCGCTTCGGCGTGAAGGGGCTTGCCGTCGCGTTTCTCGTCGGCTGGGCGATGCAGGCGGTCGTGCAGGTACCTTCACTGCGAAAAAACGGATATTCCTACCGCCCGTGCCTTCGCCACGAGGGATTGCGAAAGGTGTTTTTGCTGATGCTGCCCGTTATGGTCAGCACATGGATCCAGCCCATCAACCTTGCCGTTGCGACGAAGTATGCCTCCCATATCTACGAAGGCGCGGCTGTTTCCGCCATCGAATATGCCAACACGCTCTATACCATTTTGGTCGGCGTTTTTGTTCTTTCCATCGCAAACGTTATCTTCCCGTCACTGTCAAAACTTGGTGCGCAGGGGGATGAGAACGCGTTTTCCGAAGCTATCGGCTCGACACTTGGGGCGATGCTCTACTTCCTCGTTCCCATGACGGTCGGCGTTGCGCTGCTCGCCCGCCCGATCGTGCGGCTTTTGTATGAGTGGGGCGAATGGAACGCGTTTTCGACCGACATCACGGCGACGGCGCTCGCCTTTTTGTCACTTGGCATGATCGGCTATGGTGTGCAGACGATCCTCAGCCGCGCGTATTACGCGGTGCAGAGCGGACGGATGCCGCTGATCACAGGGATCGCATCTATCGCAGTCAACCTTGCGCTTTGCGCGCTGCTCGCGCCCAAATGGGGCATCGCAGGGCTCACGGCGGCATCCTCTGTCGCGGCGACTGTGCCGGCAGCCGTGCTGCTTTTTGCGCTCAAGCGCCGATACCCGACACTTTTGCAGCGCGGCTTTGCATCGGATTTTTTCAAGACGATCATCTCTGCTGCGCTGATGGGCGTGGTCGTCATCTTTGCGCGCGACGCGCTTTTGCATCTGGGCAGCGGTGTCGCCGCGCGCGCAGCCACGGTGTTTTTCCCGACTTTTGCCGGCATCATCGTTTACTTTGCGGCAACCTATTTGATGCGTGTGCGTGTGACGCGCACCGCACTTGCAATGCTGCGCCGAGGGCGCGGCGGAAAGGGGGCGTGAGAGTTGCGCCTTGTGAAAGAAAGCTTGATCCTGGGCACGATCATTTCGCTTTTCTGCGGTCTTTGGACGCGGTGGCTGGAGAGCGGAGCGTACCGCCTGTACCGTCGCTTCTGCACTGCATTGCGCCGTGCTGTGTCGGCAAGCGTTGTCGTCTCCTTCTTCCGTGCCGACTGGGACAAGCACCTCGGTTCGTCGCGCATATGCGCCGCGCTCTGCGCGCCGCTTTTGCGCCTTCGCGCGTATTTTGCGGGCAGCTCACGTTTTGCCGCAGCCGCACGGGGAAGCCGCGTGCTTGCTTTTTTGGATGTGCGCACCGCGTTCGTCTTCTTGTGTCTTGCAGCGTTTGCCATCCCCTTTCTCCCGACGCTGGTGCTGCTTATTCTGACGCTCGCGTCGTTTGTGCTTTATGCGCTCAACGTTGTGCTCGGGCGCGCGGAAATGCGCGGTGCACCGGGGCTTGTCGGCGTTTTGATGCTCCTTTTTGCCCTGTGCTACGCTGTTTCGGCAGTGACGGGACTCGCTTTCCCCGCATCGATGGAGTCGCTTTTGATGATCCTCGGTCTTATGACTGCGGCGAGCGTTTGCTCTGCGCTTTTGCGCGATAAGCGCCGCAGAGATATCTTTCTGACCGTTTTGCTCCTCTCCGGCGCGCTGATGTCGCTCTACGGCATCTATCAATATCTCACCGGCGTACAGGCGGATGCCGCGTGGGTCGACAGTGAGAATTTTGCTTTTTTGACCTCGCGCGCGTATTCGACGTTTGGGAATCCCAACGTTATGGGTGAATACCTCATCCCCGTTTGCTGTGTGGGTGTCGGCATGATCTGGACGGCAAAAAGCGGCGCGGCACGCGCTTTTTATCTTGCGCTCACCGCCATTCTTGCCGCAGGGCTTTTTGCGACCGGCTCGCGCGGGTCGATGCTTGGTCTTGCGTGCGCGGCACTCCTTTTCGTCATTGTTGCCGACCATCGGCTTGTGCCGCTTGCCGCGGCGGGTATCGCGGCTATGCCGCTTATCCTGCCGCCAACGCTCATCTCGCGCTTTGCCGCCGTTTTGACGATGACCGACTCCTCCTCGCGCTACCGTATGTCGATCTATGCCGCGTGCTTCGATATGGTGCGCGACTATTGGACGACCGGCATCGGCGTATCGGCGTTTTCGATAGTCTATCCGCACTATCTTTACTCCGCGTCGAACGCCTACCATTCGCACAACCTCTTTTTGCAGGTTTTGATCGAGCTTGGTGCGCTTGGGTTCGTCATCTTTTTGCTGCTGCTTGCCGCATGGTTCCAGCGGCTCTATCGCCGCACGGCATGTGAACAGACATCGCACCGCTATCTTACCGGCGCGGTCATGTGCGGTCTTGCGGGACTTCTGGTGCAGGGGTTGACCGATCATCTCTGGTTCAATTACCGCATCGTCCTTCTTTTCTACATCATCATGGGCATCGGTCTTGCCTGCGCGGGAGGGGAGGAAGCATGATAAAAGTTCTTCATGTTTTGACGGATAAGAATGTCGGCGGCGCAGGACGCTGGCTTTTGAATGAGCTTTCTGCCTTTGACCGCGAAAAACTCATTATCAAGGTGATATTGCCGGAGGGAAGCGCTCTTGTGCCGCGCGTGCGCGCAAACGGTATCGAGGTCATCGCACTCTCCGGCATGGCAGAATCATCGTGGGACAAAGCCTCGCTTGGTGCGCTGCGCCGCGTGATGGAGCACGAGCGCCCCGACGTTGTCCACACCCATGCAAGCCTCACTGCCCGTGTCGCCGCACGCCTTGCAAAGGTTCCCGTGCTGGTGATGACAAAGCACTGTCGGCAGGAGCCTGCCGGCATCGCCGGACGCATCGCAAACGGCATCGTCAATCGCACACTCAGCGATTGTGTGATCGCCGTGTCCGACGCGGTGGGCAGGCAGCTTGTCGCCGCCGGAACACCGGCGCAGCGCGTGGTGACGGTTTACAACGGTATTGCGGTGCAGGATATTTCCTCGCCGGATGTGACTGCGGCGCTGCGCAAGACGCTCGCCGTTTCGCCGGATGAGCCGATCATCGGCTGCGCGGCACGGCTCGAGGCGGTCAAGGGCGTTGACCGCTTTATTGAGATGGCAAAGCTGCTCGTTCGGCGCGGCTGCACCGCGCGTTTTATCGTGTGCGGCACAGGCAGCGAGGAAGCCCGCCTTCACCAAATGGCAGAGGAGCTTGGCGAGCGCATCATTTTCACAGGCTTTGTCGATAAAATCGAGCAGGTACTTGCGGCAATGGATGTGCTTGTGATCCCCTCGCGCCACGAGGCGCTGTGTCTGACAGGGATCGAGGCGCTTGCCATGCAAACGCCCGTTTGTGCGTTCGACGTGGACGGTGTAGGCGAGGTCGTGCGTGACGGTGAAACGGGACTTTTGGTGCGCGACGGAGATACGGACGCGCTCGCCGGCGCGGCGGAGCGGCTGCTTGCGGACGATGCGCTCCGCAAACGACTTGGCACTGCGGGACGGGAACTCGTTCTGCGCGAATTCGACGCGCAGACTATGGCACGGAAGCTCGAGACGCTGTATGCGTCTCTTCTTGAGAAAAAGAAAGGGAGAGGTGTTTGATGAAAAGACGGCTCAATATTGTCGACTATCTGCTTTTTGCGCTGATCGCGCTTGCAGCGGTCGTTTGCATTTTGTTCCTCCAAAAGCGCAATGTACTCGGTGAGGTGGAAACCAACCCGATGGCGTACACGGTCGAGATCCGCGAGGTGCGGATGGACACCATTGACCTGCTTGTCCAGGGCAGCGATGTTTTCAACAGCACGGACAACAAGTATCTTGGCAAGCTGGAGGCATTTCGCTATGTGCCGCATGTCGAGTATGCGTACAGCGAGCAGCAGGAGGCGTACTTCGCCTGCGGCGAGCCGGACTCCTATGACCTCTATCTGACGATCAGCGGCGAGGGTTACGAAACGGACAGCGCCGTTATCATATCGGGAAGCGAAACGCGCATCGGCGCGGAGCTTGCCGTCAAGGGCAAAGGCTACGCAGCCACCAGCTTTGTCGTGGAAATCGACACGGCATACGAAGGATAAGGGGTGAGCGGAATGAAAAAAAGATGGAATTTTGTCGACAGCCTGATAACCTTCACGCTTGTATGCGCTGTTGCCGCTGCCGTCTGTGCGCTGCTCCGCCCGAGCGTATACGCCGGCGCGGAGGAGACGAAGATCGTCTATACCGCGCAGCTTCGTGAGGTGCGTGCCTTTACAACGGAAAATATCAAAGTCGGCGACACGGTCTTCGATGCGGCAACGGGCGGCAATATGGGAACGGTCACCTCCGTCACTGTCGCCCCCCATGCCGAGGTCGAGGTGGGCGCGGACGGCGAGATGGTCATGGCGGAAAAGCCGGATTATTTCACCGTTGACCTTGTGATCGAGGGGATGTGCGTGGAAAAGTCCGACAGCTATTACCTCGGCGGTCTTGTCGAATTCAAGGCGGGAACGGGGACACCTGTAAACACGAAATACCTCACAACGACGCTTTACGTCACCGGTATCGATTCCGTAGGAGGCGCGGTATGAGCAAAAAGATACTCATGGCACTCATGGGGCTTGAGATCGGCGGCGCGGAAACGCACGTTGTCGAGCTTTCCAAGGAACTTGCACGCCAGGGCTTTGAGATCGTGGTCGCCTCCAACGGCGGCGTTTATGAAAAAGAGCTTACCGAGGCAGGTATCCGCCATTATCAGGTGCCGATGCACCGCCGCACACCAAGCTTGATGCTGCGCTCGCTTTTTGCGCTGCGCCGTATCATCCGCGAGGAAAAGCCAGACCTTGTCCATGCCCATGCGCGTATTCCTGCATTTTTGTGCGGCATTCTCCACCGTCATATGCATTTCCCGTTTGTTACGAGCGCCCATTGGGTCTTCGATACAAGCGGGATGCTGCGCCATCTGACAGACTGGGGCGAGAAGACGGTTGCCGTCAGCGAGGACATCAAGCAGTATTTGATGGACAACTATGGCGTGCCGGAGGAGGATATCTTTGTCACCATCAACGGCATCGACACGGACAAATTCTCGCCCGACATATCTTCCGCGAACATCAAAAGGGAGCTTGGGATCGCCGAGGGCGAGCCGGTCATTTCCTACGTCAGCCGCATGGATGAAAGCCGCGCGCTCGTTGCGCGCCAGCTGATCGCCATTGCACCGAAGATCGTCGAGCGTATCCCGGGTGTCCGCCTTTTGATCGTCGGCGGCGGAGATGTATACGACGAGCTTTTGAAAAAGGCGAACGAGACAAACGAGCTGCTCGGCTATCCCTGCATCCTCATGCCCGGTGCGCGCACAGACATCAATGAGGTCGTTGCCGCAGGTGACATCTTCATCGGCGTCAGCCGTGCGGCACTCGAGGCGATGGCTGCGGCAAAAGCGGTCATCGTCGCCGGAAATGAGGGGTATATCGGACTTTTCGACGAGAGCAAGCTTGCCGTTGCACAGGAGAACAACTTCTGCTGCCGCGGCTGCGCAGACTCGACGGAGGCGCTTCTTCTTGCCGATGTTCTGCACGCGATGTGCGATCTTGACGAGAATGCACGCGCCGCGCTCGGTGCCTACGGGCGCGAGGTCATCTTTTCGCACTACTCCGTGCGGCGCATGGCGCTCGACTGCGTGAAAGCGTACGATGCTTCGCTCGCCATTCGCACCGCGCCGCGCATCCTGATCTCCGGCTACTATGGATTCCAAAATCTTGGCGATGATGCCATTCTTCTTGCCGTTCGCCGCCAGATCGCAAAGATCGATCCTGCCGCCTCGCTCGTCGCACTTTCAAACCGTCCCGCGGAAACGCGCGCACGGTATGATATCGACGCGATCGGACGCTTCGACCCGTTTGCCGTCTGGCGGGAGATGCGCCGCTGTGACTGCTTTATAAGCGGCGGCGGGAGCCTTTTGCAGGATCACACCAGCACGCGCTCGCTTTTGTATTACACGACACTTATCCGCATGGCAAAGCACTATAAAAAGCCTGTCATGTTTTACGCAAACGGCATCGGTCCCGTGCATCAGAGCAAAAACCGCGACCGCGTGCGCGATGTTGCACAGATGGCAGACATCGTGACGCTGCGCGATATGGATTCGCAAAGGGAGCTTTTGGAGATGGGCGCGCAAGGCGCAAACATTCGCGTCACTGCCGACCCCGTCTATGCGCTTGAATGTGCAGATGCGGAGCTTGGCCGTGCCGCGCTTCGTGAGCAGGGCGTTCCGACAGACCGTCCGCTTGTGGGCATCTCCGTTCGCTTTGCCGACGGCATGGAAGAGCATATGGACGAGTTTGCCGTCTTTTGCGACGCGATGGCGACGCGTGCAACGCCCGTTTTCATCGTCATGCAGACTCCGAGCGACCGCGCTGCAAGCGAAGCGGTGCGCGCGCGCATGAAAGAAGCCTCCTGCATCGTCGATGCACCGTATGAGCCGCAGCGTATGATGGCAATGCTTGCGTGTATGGATGCGGCGGTCACTATGCGTCTGCACAGTCTCATCTTTGCCGCGAAGCAGCGCGTGCCGGTGCTCGGGGTGGTGTACGACCCCAAGGTCGCCTCGTGCCTCGACGAGCTTTCGATGCCGAGTGCCGGGACGCTTGCCGAGTTTGACGCAAAACGCGCACTGGCGATGCTTTATGACCTTCTCGACAGACGCGGGGAGTACGCAGCCACACTCGATACACACGTTTGCGAGCTGGAACGCCGGGTGGAGGAAAATGCCGATTGCCTGCGCACACTTCTTGAAAAGAAATAAAAAGTCGTGCGGTGCTATGCACCGCACG
>JAFQUN010000024.1 GCA_017408525.1 Oscillospiraceae bacterium | reverse complement strand
TCCACCATGCGCTCGATGATCTGACGCACGCTGTAGCCTTCAGGGAAGGACACGCGCACCGTCTCCGCGCTGAGCGCAGCGTTGGTATTGCGCATACCGCTGATGAGCGCATTATAGTCCATATCGGTGTTGAGCTCGTAGGTGCCAACTCCGATTTTATCCTCAGCGTTTCGGATGGCAGCAAAGAGCTTGAAGTACCATTTATACTCAATGAGTCCCTCCTGCTCCAGCTTTTTTGCGATCGTGCGGATATTGTCCTCCTTTGTCACCTCAACGGTGGCAGTCAGGGGCTCTTTGTTGAACGCGCACATATCGTTTGCCAGCAGCCAGCCCACACCGGCCAGAATAGCCGAAGTCACCAGCACGAACACGCACCAGACCAGCCAGAATCGCAGGCCGTTTCTCTTCTTTTTGCGGCGGCGGACGCTGCTGCGGTCAGGATACGCACTTTCCTTGCGCACCTGCTTGGCGTCCCATTTCGCCGTGTTGAATTTTTCTTCCTGATTCAAAACGTTTTCCTCCCTTTTCGGCAGATCCGTAAAGTTTTTTTATCGGTCAAGTTCCGTTTTCTGCATTGTCACATAAACTGTTGTAGAAGCGAGGTGAAAGACAAGTGAACAACAATAACTGCATCTGGATCGTCCTGATCGTTATCCTGCTGCTGTGCTGCTGCGGCAACAACGGAAATTCCTGCGTCTGCGGCAGCAACTCCGGCAGCGACTGCTGCTGTTGACCTCCTGTGAAGATGGGACGCGATGCGTCCCCTTTTCACCCCGGCAAAATCGGACGAGTTACAGATACTCTTTGACTCTCTCGCAAATCTCCGCGTGGATGTCCTCCACCGTGCGAAGGACACCGTCCTTCGCGCAATCGATGCGGATCCAGCCGCAGCGCTCGGCGACCTTTTTCGCGTTTTCGCGGCACTTGCGAAGGTACTGATCGTCCTGCTCATGGATGTCGGCCGTAGTGTTGGTCTCCTTCTCGCGGCGGCGCATCATCGCCTCGGTCAGTTCGGTCGGCACGTCAAGATAAAAGACCGCCGTAGGAGCGGGAAGGCCGAGCAGACGATACTCGTAATCAAACAGCCAGTCAACGTAGACGTCGCGCTCACTGTCGGGCAGCTTGCTCGCCTGATGGACAGCGTTCGAGGTCGTGTAGCGGTCAGCGATCAGAAGGCCGCCGTCCTCATAATACTTCCCCCAATCCTCCTTGTAGGAGGCATAGCGGTCCACGGCAAAAAAGCTTGAAGATGCGTAGGCATTCACATCGTCGGGATGCTCGCCGAACGCACCGGAGAGGTACAGTTCGATGAGTGCGGCGGATTTTTCTCCATAACGCGGAAACTGCAATTTGCGGCAATCCACGCCCTCGCGCTGCAGTTTTTCAAACAGCAGCTTCGACTGCGTCGCCTTACCCGAACCGTCCGTCCCTTCGAACACGAAAAGTTTACCCTGTTTGCTCATTTTTTCTTCTCCTTCTTTACGTGCACGAGGAAAAGCGGCAGTTTCATCATCCGCCCCACACGCGAGGGGTTCTTAATGAGGCGGTAGAACCACTCAAGATTATGCTTGCAGTAAAACTCCGGCGCACGGTTGACAACGCCCGCAAACACGTCCAGAGAGCCGCCAAGACCCATCAGCAGCTTTGCCCCCGTCTTTTCGCCCCACTCGCGCATCCAAAGCTCCTGCTTGGGTGCACCGAGGCAGACAAAGGCGAGCTCGGCGCCGCTCGCTTTCATCTCCTGTGCAACGGCGGCAGAGTCCTTAAAATAGCCATCGTGCGTACCGACAACGATCAGGCCGGGATATTTCTTCTGAAGATTTTCCGC
>JAFQUN010000023.1 GCA_017408525.1 Oscillospiraceae bacterium | reverse complement strand
CTGCCCGGCGTCAAGCGCGAGGACATCAGCATCGACCTTGAGGGCGACCGTCTGACCGTTCGCGCCGAGCGCAAGAGCGAACGTGAGGAGAAGGACTATCTTTGCATTGAGCGCAGCTACGGAAGCTATGCGCGCAGCTTTGATGTTTCCGCTGTAAAGACGGAGGAGATTACCGCGTCGTATGATAACGGCGTTCTGACGCTCAAGCTTCCCAAGAAGGAGGCGGAAGTTCCCACTTCCCGCCGCATCGAGATCGGCTAAAGAAAAAAGGACACCCTGCCTTTTAAGCAGGGTGTCTTTTTTTTTTCTTTATTCAGCCAGCGTGGCGACCCATGCGCTGTAGCGTGCGATGCGCTCGTCGCGCTCCTGCGCGTCCTTGCCGCGCGTGAGGAGATAAACCTTGATCTTCGGCTCGGTGCCGGAGGGACGGACGATGACGGAGGTGCCGTCGGCAAGCTCGAAGCGCAGAACGTTCGAGCCGGAAAGCTCCATCGTGCCGACGCTGCCGTCCGCGTCGCGGACGCTGCCGTCGAGATAGTCCTTGTACTGGGCAACGGCCGTGCCGCCGATCTCGGCAGGCGGGGTCTCGCGCAGCGTCTTCATCAGCTTCGCCATCTTCTCAAGACCGTCAAGACCGGGCATCACGAGATTGTGCGTCTTTTCGCCGTACCAGCCGTACTTTTCATAAAGGGCGAGCAGCGCGTCAAAGAGCGTCATGCCGTTGGAATGGTACCATGCCGCCATTTCGGTGAGCAGCATGGAGGCGGTGACGGCGTCCTTGTCGCGGGCAAAGTGTCCTACGAGATAACCGTAGCTTTCCTCGTAGGAGAAAATAACGGTATTTTTGCCGCAGCCTTCAAGCTGGCCCATCTTTTCTGCCATGAACTTAAAGCCGGTGAAGGTGTCATAGCAGTCAAGGCCGTTGGCTTCGGCGACACGCTTGGCCATGTCGGTGGTGACGATGGTCTTGAGTGCGGCGGCATTTGCAGGCAGCGTGCCCGCACGCTTCATCGCACCGATGAGATAGTCGAGCAGGAGAACGCCCGTCTGGTTGCCCGTGACGACCTCAAATTCGCCTTCTTTATTGCGAACCATGATGCCCACGCGGTCACTGTCGGGGTCGGTGCCAAGGATGAAGTCGACGTCGTTTTTCTTCGCCAGCTCCACGGCGAGAGCAAAGCCCTCGGGATTTTCGGGGTTGGGAGAGGCGACGGTGGGGAAGTCGCCGTCAATGACCATCTGCTCGGGCACGCAGAGAAGATGCTTCACGCCCAGACGCGTCAGTGCTTCAGGCACGAGCTTATGACCGCAGCCGTGGAAAGGCGTGTAGACGAGTTTGAAGTCGTCCGCAACGCGCGCAACCGTTTCGCGGTCGTTGGCCATGGCCATGACCTCTGCCATAAAGCGCTCGTCGCAGTCTGCGCCGAGCATCGTGATCTTTCCCTCGGCAAGAGCGGTGTCGAAGTCCATGCTCTTGACGCCGGTGAAAATGTCGATATTTGCAAGCTCTTTTGCGATCGCGTCGGCGTGCTGGGGCGGCAGCTGCGCGCCGTCCGACCAGTAGACCTTGTAGCCGT
>JAFQUN010000022.1 GCA_017408525.1 Oscillospiraceae bacterium | reverse complement strand
TCTATTGAAGTCTTTTTCTTGATGCACTGCCTACCGGATGGGCTTATTCCGCTCGTGCGCGAGCGGAGTTCCTTTTTCCCGCCGAGGAAAAAGGAACCAAAAAGTCGGCTTAAAAACCTACGGTTTTTAAGAATTTCCCTTCGTTCTGTTGCCGCCTTTCGGGTAAGCCACGGCGCCCGTTGACGAATTTGCCTCTGCCTCCGTATCCGCGCGTTACGCGCTGGATTTTCAGTTAATGATGGTACTTGCCTGTCAACGACCGCGCCTACTGCTGTTTAGTCCCGATGGAATTGCGTGGACGCTTTCCACCCCCACAGCATTGTGGTATATGAGTGTAGGCGCTGTCCTTGATACGCACCCGCTGCCATCGACCACCACGTAGGGCGTAACGCCCGAGGCGAGGAGCATAGTCAATTCGTTTACCATGCGCCGAGGCTTACTGTTGTATCATCAAGCGGGCAAAGGAAATTCTCAAAAACCATTGGTTTTTGAGCCGCATTTTTTGGCTTCTTTTTTGGGCGGGAGCAAAAAAGAAGCTCGCCGCCGGAGCGGCGAAACAATCCCCTTGCAGGGACTGCGTCTAACGCAAAGCAAAAGGCTGAAACCCAGCGGGTTTCAGCCTTTTCGATTCTTTGCACGCTCTGCGATCATCTCCGCGGCGATGGAAACGGCGATCTCCTCCGGTGTTGCGCCGCCGATGGGGATGCCGATGGGCGTGTGGACGTGGTCGAGCTGCTCTTTGGAAAACCCGCGCTCGGTGAGCGCTTTGTTGATCGCCGTGATCTTCCCGCGTGAACCCATTGCACCGACATAGACGGGCATGACCTCCAAAACCTGCGCTTCCACTTCAAGGTCGAAGCTGTGTCCTGTTGTCATGATGACCACATAATCGTCCGCGCGGAGCGTCAGATAGTCACCGATACGGCTGTAATCGCCGCAGATGACAGCTTCCGCATCCGGAAAGCGCGAGCTGTCGGCATACTCGGCGCGGTCGTCGAACACCGTCACGCGGAAGCCGACGCTCTTCAAGATCGGCGTGAGCGCCGCACCGCAGTGGCCGCCGCCGAAGATGACGGCGCGCTCGGGGGCGGGGAGCGGCAGGGCGAAGTGCGTTTCGGTCAGTGTGCCGCCAATGCACGAGAGGTCGGAAAGCTGCGCCGTGCCGACGATGGAGGCGCACTGCTCGTCCAAAAGCGCGGGTGCGCCGTCCATACTTTGCGCGAAAAAGCCGCCGTCAAGTGCGCGGATGCGTTCGATCGCCGCAACTGCCACATCATGCCAGAGCGTATCATTTTCGGCGACGAAGGCAAAAAGCAGCGTTGCATCGCCGCCGCAGAGCATATCAAGCCCGCCCTCCTTTTCGCTGTGCAGACGAAACTCGTGCGTCACGGTTCGTTTTTGCGAAAGAAGGTCGACCGCCATCTCCTCTGCCGCCTTTTCAAGCGCGCCGCCGCCGACCGTGCCGCAAAGACGCCCGCCGCGCCCGACGAGCATCTGCGCGCCCGCCTTCTGCGGTGCGGAGCCGCGCTCGGAGATGATGGAGACGAGCATACTGTCGCGGCGCATTTCCATCTCGTAGAGAATTTTTGCAAAAATGGTATTCATCCGATACCTCCCAAATGTTTTCTATCGCACCTATTGTACCACGAAAATCCGCCCGCGGGAAAGTTTTTTCATGTAGATATAAAAATGTTGTCAAACCTCGTCGAATTCGCTATACTGATTGAAAAAGGGGAGACAAAAAAGATGCTGTGCATCTTTTTCGATAGTCTGAAAAAGGAGGGCTTTGCCCATGGAACGCATCGGAAAAGAGAACTATTACCTCGATATTGCGGAGACTGTGCTCGAGCGCTCGACCTGTCTTCGCCGGATGTACGGCTCGATCATCGTCAAAAACGACGAGATCATTGCCACCGGCTACAACGGCGCGCCGCGCGGGCGCAAAAACTGCGCCGATCTTGGCTACTGCACGCGTGAAGAGCTGCAAGTTCCGCGCGGCGAGCGGTACGAGCTTTGCCGCAGCGTCCATGCCGAGGCGAACGCCGTCATTTCCGCCGCGCGGCGCGACATGGTCGGCGGTACGCTGTACCTTGTGGGCAAGGATGCGCGCACCGGCACACTTTTGAATGATGCGACCTCCTGTTCAATGTGCCGCCGCACGATCATCAACGCCGGTCTTGCGCGCATCGTTATCCGCAAAAGCCCCACGGAATTTGACATCGTCGATGTGCAGGAGTGGATCGACAACGACGACAGCCTGCCCGATATTCAAAAGTGAAGCTTTGCCAAACGCTCCTGCAGGAATTTCTTGCAGGAGCGTTTTCGCTTAAAGAGTCTCACCGAGTTTCGCGCGTCAGAGCGGAGTGTAAAAGACTCGAACAAAGAGGCAACGCCTCTTTGTTCGAAAGCGCAGCGCCCGACAAATTGTGACAAACAGCTTCCGACACTGTCCGCCGCGGCGCGATTTTCTCCGCAAGAAAAAGCGCGAGAAAGGAAAAACGCCGTCGGCTGGAGAAGAAAAAAATCTGTTTTTTGCACTTTTTGTCGAACTGCAAATTTACATAACAGTGTGGAAAAAGCTGTGGATTTTGTGGAAAAACCATTGTTTTTAAGTGCTTTCCGGTTTACTGTGCGATTATGCTTTTTGCGCAAAAATTGATTTTTTCCACCCGAAAGCGACAATCGTTCCAAAAGCGGAAAAGTGCAAAAAACGCACACTTGCGAAGATGTGGATTTTGAGATATGATAAAGCGATAGTGGAAAATCCTTCACAGATATTGGAGGCGTTATGGCAAAGACAGTCAAAACGGAATACGGCAACGAAAGTATCTCCTCGCTCAAAGGCGCTGACCGCGTACGCAAGCGCCCGGGCGTCATTTTCGGTTCGGACGGACTGGAAGGATGCGAGCACGCCGTATTTGAAATTCTTTCAAACTCCATCGACGAGGCGCGCGAAGGCTACGGACGGCTCATCACCGTCACGCGCTATGCCGACCGCAGCATTGAGGTGGAAGATCAGGGACGCGGGTGTCCTGTCGACTACAACCCAAAGGAGGGACGCTTCAACTGGGAGCTTGTCTTCTGCGAGCTGTACGCCGGCGGCAAGTACGACAACCGTGAGGGCGAAAACTACGAATATTCCCTTGGTCTCAACGGTCTTGGCTCGTGCGCAACGCAGTATGCCTCGCGCTACATGGATGTGACCGTCTGGCGCGACGGGAATAAGTACAGTCTGCACTTTGAGCGCGGCGAGCCGATGGGTGAGCCGGGCAAAGAGCTTGTCATCGAGCCGACCGACCGCGGCAAAAAGACCGGCACGCGCACGCGCTGGCTTCCCGACCTCGACGTTTTTACAGACATCGACATCCCGGCTGAGTATTATATCGATACGATGAAGCGCCAGGCGGTCGTCAACGCCGGCGTGACGTTTCGCTTCCGCAACGAGGTCGACGGCAAATTTGAAACGACGGAGTTTTTGTACGAGAACGGTATTATAGATTATGTTGCGGAGCTCTCCGGCGAGGATGCGCTCACCGCGCCTGTTTTCTGGGAAGCCGAGCGCAAGGGCCGTGACCGCGACGATAAGGAAGAGTACCGCGTGAAGCTCTCCGTGTCGCTTTGCTTTTCAAACCGCGTGAATGTGATCGAGCATTACCACAATTCAAGCTGGCTTGAGCACGGCGGCTCGCCCGACAAGGCGACACGCAGCGCACTTGTGTCCGCGATCGATGCGTATATCAAGCAAAGCGGAAAGTACACCAAAAACGAGAGCAAGATCACCTTCGGCGACGTGCAGGACTGCCTTGTGATGGTGTCGAACAACTTCTCCACGCGCACAAGCTACGAAAACCAGACGAAAAAGGCGATCACCAACCCATTTGTGCAAGAGGCGATGACAAAGTTCCTCAAAGAGCAAATGAGTGTCTATTTTATCGAAAATCCCGCTGATGCCGCGCGCATCGCCGAGCAGGTGCTCATCAACAAGCGCAGCCGCGAGACGGCGGAAAAGGCAAGACTCAACATCAAAAAGAATCTTTCCGGCAGCATCGACATTGCAAACCGTGTGCAGAAATTTGTCGACTGCCGCACACGCGATGTTGAAAAGCGCGAGATCTATATCGTTGAGGGTGATTCCGCGCTTGGCAGCGTCAAGCTCAGCCGCGACGCGGAGTTTCAGGGTATCATGCCCGTGCGCGGTAAGATCTTGAACTGCCTCAAGGCAGACTATGCGCGCATTTTCAAAAGCGAGATCATCACCGATCTTATCAAGGTCCTTGGCTGTGGCGTGGAAGTGCAGCACAAGGGCATGAAGGACATCAACCAGTTCAATCTTGCAAGTCTTCGCTGGAGCAAGGTCATCATCTGCACCGATGCGGACGTGGACGGCTATCAGATCCGAACGCTCATCCTCACGATGATCTACCGTCTCTGCCCGACGCTTATCCGCGAGGGGTATGTCTATATCGCGGAAACGCCGCTCTATGAGATCACCTGCAAGGAAAAAACGTACTTTGCTTACTCTGACCGCGAGAAGGACGAGACGCTCGCGCAGCTGACGGGGAAATATACCGTCCAGCGCAGCAAGGGTCTTGGCGAGAACGACCCCGATATGATGTGGCTGACAACGATGAACCCCGAAACGCGACGGCTCATCCGCGTCATGCCGGAGGATGCCGCCGAGACGGCGCGCGTTTTCGACCTTCTGCTCGGTGACGACCTTGCGGGGCGCAAGGTCCATATTGCGGACAACAGCTATAAATATTTGGAGCTTGCCGATCTTTCGTAAGTACGGCGGGCGGAAACGGGAAATACTATGGCAAAGAAGAAGGACAGCGAAAAAACTGCTGCACGCACAGAAAATCCGAATGTTTTCGGTCTTCGCGCAGCCGTGGTGGAGCAGCCCATCACCCAGGCGCTGGAAGAAAACTATATGCCCTACGCGGTGAGTGTCATCGTCTCACGCGCCATCCCCGAGATCGACGGCTTCAAGCCCTCGCACAGAAAGATCCTCTACACGATGTACAAGATGGGGCTTTTGACGGGCGGGCGAACAAAGTCGGCAAATATCGTTGGGCAGACGATGCGCCTCAACCCCCACGGTGACGCTGCCATCTACGACACGATGGTGCGCCTCTCGCGCGGCTACGGGGCGCTGCTGCATCCGTTTATCGACTCGAAGGGCAACTTCGGCAAGGTCTATTCTGCAACAGCGTACGCGGCGGCGCGTTATACGGAGGCGAAGCTCGCTCCCATCTGCGCCGAGCTTTTCCGCGACATCGACCACGACACGGTCGATTTTGTCGACAACTACGACAACACCATGAAAGAGCCCTCGCTCCTGCCGACGACGTTCCCGAATATCCTTGTCTCGGCGAATCAGGGTATCGCCGTCGGTATGGCGTCGCAGCTTTGCGGCTTCAACCTTGGCGAGGTGTGCCGCACGACGGCGGCGTATCTCAAAAACCCCGACTGCGACCTTTCCGAAACGCTGCTCGCGCCCGATTTCCCGACAGGCGGCGAGATTTTGTGTGACGCGTCGAATCTTGAGGAGGTCTACCGCACGGGGCGCGGCGGACTGCGCCTTCGCGCAAGATGGCGCCATGTCAAAGAGCAAAATCTCATTGAGGTCTATGAGATCCCCTACTGCACGACGGTCGAGGTGATCCTGGATAAGGTCAGAGAGCTGATCCGTGCGGGAAAGCTCAAAGAGATCTCCGATATGCGCGATGAAACGGACAAAGAGGGTCTCAAGCTCACGATCGACCTAAAGCGCGGCGTCGACCCCGAAAAGCTCATGCAAAAGCTTTTCCGCTTGACGCCCTTGCAGGACACGCTCTCTTGCAACTTCAATGTGCTTATCGGCGGTATGCCGCGCGTTTGCGGCGTGCGCGAGCTTTTGGAGGAGTGGACGGCGTGGCGTATCGAGTCGGTGCGCCGGCGCATCTACTTTGTGATGCAGCAGAAAAAGGACAAGCTGCATCTTTTGAAAGGCCTCAAGCGCATCCTGCTCGACATCGACAAGGCGATCGCCATCATCCGTGAGACGGAGCGCGATGCCGACGTTGTGCCGAACCTGATGATCGGCTTTGGCATCGATCAGGTGCAGTCGGAGTATGTTGCCGAGATCAAGCTGCGCAACATCAATAAAGAGTATATCCTCCGCCGCGTGGAGGAGGTCGGCACCTTGCAGGATGAGATCGATGATCTGGAGGATATCCTTGCAAAGCCGCAGCGCGTGCGCAAGATCATCATAGGAGAGCTTGAAAAGGTCGAACATGACTATGCCGAGCCGCGCCGCACGCAGATCGTTTACGGCGCGCAGGAGCTTGATGTGGAGGAAGAAGAGGCGGACGAATATCCCGTTCACGTTTTTCTTTCAAACGGCGGGTACTTCAAGAAGATCACGCCCGCGTCGCTGCGCATGAGCAGCGAGCAGCGCTTCAAGGAGTCTGACGCACTGCACCAGACGTTTGAGACGACCAGCAATGCGGAGGTGATGTTTTTCACCGACCGTGCGCAGGTCTACAAGTGCAGACTTTCCGAGTTTGATGACACCAAGGCGTCGGCAATGGGCGACTATCTTCCCGCAAAGCTCAAGATGGACGAGGGCGAGAGCGTTGTCTATATGGTCCTGCCCGGGGATTACAGCGGCAATCTTCTTTTCGTCTTTGAAAACGGAAAGGCGGCGAAAGTGGAGCTTTCCTCCTTCCGCACAACGTCGAACCGCCGCCGTCTCACCGGCGCGTACTCTGACAAGTCGCCGCTTCGCACGATCCTTCGGCTCGACGAGGATTGCGAGATCGCCGTCTATTCGACCGAGCCGCGCGCCATCATCTTCAATACGGCGCTGCTTGCCGCAAAGACAACGCGCGCAACGCAGGGCGTGAATGTTTTGACGCTCAAAAAGAAGTTCGTGCTTGACCGCGCCGTGCGCGTGGATGAGGCAAGCATCGTCAGCGCCGCGCGTTACCGCGTGCGCTCGCTTCCGGCAGCCGGTGCGGTATTTTTGGCAGAAGACCGCGGCGAGCAGCAGATATCACTGATCGACTAAGGAGGAACGGATGGCAGATAACTCGTGGAAAACGGCGAAAACCTATTTGCTCATTACGCTCATTTGTCTGCCATACGCCTTTTGCTTCAATTACTTCTACGCCGCAAACGGAATTTCCTGCGGCGGCTTCACCGGTCTTGCGCAGATCGTCTGCCTCTTTGTCCCCTCGCTTTCCGTTGGCGCCGTCGCTCTTTTTTTGAATCTGCCGCTTTTCGTCCTCGGACTGCGCTGCTTCGGCACGCGGTTCCTGCTTGCGTCTATCTATGCCGTTACGGTGAGCTCATTTTTCATCGATGCCATTGGTGCGCTTTGCACCTTCGATCCGCTCCCGCCGATGCTTGCCGCGCTCTACGGCGGCGCGGCGCTTGGTGCTGCGCTCGGCGCGCTGCTGCTTGCCGGCGCGACAACGGGCGGGACGGAGCTTGGCGCAAAGCTTCTGCGCCGCCGGTTCCCGCATATTTCGATCGGACGGCTGTGCCTTTTCATCGATGTTGCCGTTATCACGGCGTATGCGGTCTTTTTCGGCGGGATCGAAAGCGCGCTCTACGGCGGTGCTGCGCTCTATGTTGCCTCGCTTGTGATGGATGCGGTCGTTTACGGTACGCACACGGCGAATTTTGCCTTCATCATCAGCCAAAAAAGTGAAGCTATTGCCAATGCACTCGTTGCGCGCGGCATGGGCGCAACGGTTCTTCGCGGCGCGGGGGCATTTACGGGATGTGAGCGCGGCATCATTTTGTGCGCCATGCGCCGGCGTGAGATCATGTCAGTTAAGCGCATTGTAAATGAAACCGACAAAAACGCTTTTCTCATCGTAGGTGACGCGCGCGAGATCCTTGGCGAAGGTTTTGAGGAATACGAGCGAAACGCTTTATAATAATGCAAGGAGGAACCACTATGGATTTTACCAATGTCACGCGCGCATTGCAGGGGCGCGGCTTTGCCGTGTCCGCATTTGAAACGGCGGCGGATGCCGCAGCGTACCTTGACCGTGCGATCGACGGCGTGAGCGTCGCGTTCGGCGGCTCGATGACGCTGCAGGAGATGGGGCTTTTTGAAAAGCTCGCGCCGCACAACGACCTTGTCTGGCACTGGGCGCCGCCGCCGGAGGGGATGACGGTCGCCGATGTGCGTGCCCGCGCCGCAGCGACGGATGTTTTCCTGACCTCGGCAAACGGTCTTGCCGAAACGGGCGAGATCATCAATATCGACGGCTCGGGCAACCGTGTTGCCTCGACGCTTTACGGGCATAAGAAGGTGTACTTTGTCATCGGGCGCAACAAGCTTGCCCCTACATATGAGGAAGCGCTTTGGCGTGCGCGCAACGTTGCCGCGCCGAAGAACGCGCAGCGACTCGGCATGAAAACGCCCTGCGCCGAAAAAGGAGACCGCTGCTACGACTGCCGCAGTGAAAACCGCATCTGCCGCGGTCTTGTCGTTCTCTGGGAGCCGATGCTCGGATGCGAGACGGAAGTTGTACTCGTGAACGAGGAACTTGGATACTGATGCGCGTTCTCCGATGCACATACCGCCGGAAAACGGAACGGGAATAAAAAAAGACTCACATTTGCCTTTTGGCAAATGTGAGTCTTTACTGTCGAAAAAGTGGCTTCGCCACTTTTTCGAGTTTTTTGCACCCCGCTGCAGTACCCGCAAGAGGCATGCCCGCATCCGTAAGGCAGCAAAGCCGCCAACGGCTGCGCCAGCACGAATTGCCTGTCGCAGATGGACAATTCGCACGTTTGCGGGGCGAGAAGTATTTTCCCCGATGCACACGCCGCCTGAGAAAATGATTTTACTTTATTCCGTGCCGAAGGCACGGAACTCGGTGAGACCATTTTGGTGAAGAGCGAATAAGTAAAAACGACACTCTTCTTACGAAGAGTGTCGTTTTTGGAGCGGGCGACGAGGCTCGAACTCGCTACCTCCACCTTGGCAAGGTGGCGCTCTACCAGATGAGCTACGCCCGCGGAACGTCACTTATTCTAACAGACGCTCCGCCGTTTGTCAATCCCTATTTTCGCTGTTTTGCGAAGTTTCCGAAAAATCTGCCTCCTGCGCACGCTCGGCAAGCGTTTCGCTGTCCCACAGGACCTCCACGATACCGGCCTCGTCAGTATTGGGATAGAAGATGACCTCATACCCGTCGTGCGCAAGCGTCGGAAACGGCGGCAGCTCCGCCGCATCATCCGACGGCACGGCGCTGTCGGACGATGCCTGGTCCTGCGCATCCGCCTCACCCCATGACGCACCGAAAAGCGCGGCAACGGTCGATACGACGCTGCGCCGGTCTGTGTTAAAATAGCTCACGCGGACGGCAAGCTCGCTTTCGCCGCGCTCGATCGCGGCGGTGAGCAGGTCGGAGATGGCGTACATCCCCGTCGCGTTCACGATGGCGCGCTGCTGGTCGAGTGTGCGGCGGTAGACGATGTGTACGGAGATCTCCGAATAATTGCGCGACTGCGTGCAGGAATAGGTGATGTACTCAACGGCATACGCACCAAGCGGCGTTTCCTGCTCCACCTCGGTGCAGGCGCGCTCGGCAACGCTTGTGGGGTCATCCCACGACTCGTTCCCGAGAAGACGGATGATGCCGTCTTCTGTCTGCGATGTGATGAGAAAGAGAAGGTCGTTGACGACATCCTGATACGTTTGCGCGCGCAGGATGCCGGCAGCTTCGCTCTCCCAGTACGTCGCACTGTGCGGGGCGACGGCGCTGTATTCACGCTCGAGCAGCGCTGCGCAGCCGCAAAGAGGCAAAAGCGCGAGCGCAAGAAGCAAAAGAAAAATTCGTTTTATCATTGCTGCCCTCAATTTGAAACAGTTATACTGCCGCATATTTCTCCAAAAATTCCGTCAGCGCCGCCTCGCAGGTCTCTTTCGCGGTGAGGTAGCTCATGCCGTGTGCGGCGCCGGGGATCGTCAAAAGGCGTTTGTCGCTGCGGCAGGCGGCGTGGCACGCGCGGCTCATCCAGCAGGGGACGAAATCATCCGCCTCGCCGTGGAGGAAGAGGATCGGGAGCGTACACCGCTCCATCGCGCACCGCACATCGCCGCCTTTGATGTCAAACCCCGCCGCGATGCGGCATGCCGCGCGGAGGATGTGCAAAAACGGAAAGACCGGCAGGTGGTAGCTGCGCTTCAAAACGTGCGCAAGCTCTTCCCACGCCGAGGAAAAGCCACAGTCTGCGATCACACCGCGAACGTTTTCGGGGAGCTTTTCCCCCGCTGCGAGCAGCACTGTCGTCGCACCCATCGAAATGCCGTCAAGAAACGTCGGCACGTCCGCGCCGTAGTTTGCGTTCATGAATTCCGTCCATGTTTTGCAGTCGTACCGCTCCAAAATGCCGAAGGTGATGAATTTTCCCTCGCTTTTGCCGTGGCTGCGCTGGTCAACGAGCAGCAGCTCACACCCAAGCGAGTGGTAAAAAGACAGCACGCACGAAAAATCGTACAGCGCCGGGTCGCGGTAGCCGTGGAAAAGGAGCAGCCGCGCACGCGGCTTACCCTCCGCCGGAAAGTAGAGACCCGAGAGGCGCAGCCCGTCAAAGCTGCGTGTCTCTACATGCGTCGGCTGCTGCGCCATCGCCCACGCGACGCCCTCGCGCATCAGCGCGCTGTACGGCGCGGCGGGACCGCTTTTGCGGGAGAGAAGATATTCGATCGTCCTCTCCCGCGTATGCCGCCGCATCCCGATGTGCAGCATCACCCAGCCGGTGACGGTACAGGCGAGAATGAGCGCAAGGAGCGCGATCAAAAGCCCCTGCATCGGTCAATACCCCATCGAAAAGATGCGGCGCAGCGGATCAAAGTCCGCGTCGGTCACAGCGCGGCAGACATCCTGACCGCACGATTGCAAAAGTCCGCGCGCAGGCTCGGCTTTGCAGAGCGACAAGACCGCCGCTTCCAGCTTTTGGCAAAACGCGTCGCTTGCGACAACTTCGTTTGCGTTCGTGACTGCGACGACACCGGAGAAAACAGGCGAAAATTCCGCAAGAAGCGTGACGCCCTCCTCCGTCACAGGAGCATCCGTGACAACAACATCGACCTCCCCGCGCCGCGCCGATTCAAGCGCGTCGTCAAAGCTTTCAAAAAAGACGGCGTTTTCAAGGTCCTCCGTCGTGCGTCCGTCATGTTTGTCGGCAAGGTAGAGCGTGGGATACCAGAATCCGCAAAGGGAATACTCCTGCTGCAAGCCCCACGAAAGACCCGATATCTCATCCCATGTGGGGTCGCTGCCCAGCGCGTGCCCCGCGTCGGAGGGTGCGGCGTAGATATAGCAGCCCTCCTCCATCTCAACACCAAGCACCGGCGTGATGCCCTCGGCATGGTCAACATAGGTGCGCACAGGGAGCCAGGCGAGCTGCACATTCCCTGCGCGAAGTGCGTCGGTCGTCGCTGCGGAGGAAGTGCCGAACGTGACGTGGATGTCGTCGACCTCCACGCCCTCCGCCTCGAGCGCGTCCTCCAAAAGCGCATCAAGCTCACGTCCGAGCGTCATCAGTGCGTCGACCTCAGCACCCTCGATGGCAAGCTCTACATTGAGCGTTTCAAAATCGAGCTTCGGTGCGGGCACATTGTCTGACGCATCGGATGTACCGCCGGAGCCGCTGTCCGTGACCGGCGGCTCCGTGCCGTCTTTTCCGCAGGAGATAAGCGAAAAAAGCATCGCGGTGCAAAGAAGAAGTGAAAAAAAGCGTTTCATAAAAAGCCCTCCTTATAAAGCGCGGCGCGCACGGCTCATTTGTTTATACCCATGATACCATATTGTGCCTCCTTTTGCACTCTTTTTATTGCCCGCGCGCAAGAAAATGCTTGCAATCGGCATATTTGTGTGGTACGATGGTCAACGTAAGATCAGTATGCTCAGGGTGGACTTTTGAAGTCCGCTCTTTTTATTGACCTAAAACAAAAGGCTAAAATTTCCGAAAGGGAAGCTGCTATGAAAAAAGTTACGCAAATCGTTTCCGAGCTTGCCGAGCCTATTGCCGCGCAGCAGGGGTGCGAGCTTTGGGATGTTGAGTATGTCCGCGAGGCGGGCGCGTGGTATCTGCGCGTGTATCTTGATAAAGAGAGCGGCGTTGATATCCTCGACTGCGAGGCGGTCAGCCGCGCGCTCAGCGACAAGCTTGACGAGGTCGACCCCATTGAGTCGAGCTATACGCTGGAGGTATGCTCCGCCGGTTTGGAGCGCCCGCTCAAACGCGAGAGCGACTTTGTCCGCTTCATGGGGAGCGATGTGACGCTCAAAACGTTTAAGCCGCGCGACGGACGCAAGGAATTTGCGGGTATTCTGCGCGGCTATGACGGCGGCGCGGTGGAGGTCGAGTGCGGCGGCGAGACGCTGCGCTTTGAAAAGGCAGAGATCGCCCTCGTGCGTCTTCGTGTCGAATTTTAACTATCGGAAAAGATGCGGAGCATCTTTTCCGAGCCTTTTGCACCCCGCTGCAGCGCACTCGCTATGCTCGCACGTTTGCGGGGTGAGAAGTATTTTGCCGACGTACACGCCGCCGGCAAAAATGATTTAACTTTCTTTCGCGGCATCGCCGCGAAATTCGGTGAAACCTTTATAGGCAAGTCGGTAAATGTAAGAGGAGTAAAGCTATGAAGTGCGAAGAAATTTTTATCGCGTTGGAGATGCTTGAAAAAGAGCGCGGCATTTCTCAGGATTTTATGAAGGATAAAATCGTTCAGGCGCTCATCAAGGCATACCGCCATGACCATCCGGGTGAGGAAAATGTGGTTGTCGATGTGAATGATGAAAAGCGCGACCTTAAAATGTACGTTGAAAAAGAGGTCGTTGACGAGGTCGAAAATCCCGGTACGCAGATCTCGCTGGAGGATGCCCGCGCCATCTCGGCGCGCCTCGGCGTGGGTGACACGGCGCGTCTTGCCGTTGACAGCATGGAGTTTGGGCGCATCGCCGCAGGCACCGGTAAGCAGGTCATCGTGCAGGGCCTTCGCGAGGCGGAAAGCGGCATGGTCTACGAGGAATATACCTCCAAGCAGCATGAGATCCTCACCGGTGTCGTCACGCGCATCGACCCGAGAAGCGGCGCAGTGTCTCTTCGCGTCGGCTCGGGAACGGAGTCGACCGAGGCGCTTTTGACCGTGGGCGAGCAGGTCAAGGGTGAAACGCTCGTCGAGGGGCAGCACGTTAAGGTCTACCTTGTCGATGTCCGCCGCACCACGCGCGGCGCGCAGGTCGTTATTTCGCGCACGCACCCCGGTCTTGTCAAGCGCCTTTTCGAGCTGGAGGTTCCCGAGATCTTCGACGGTACGGTCGAAGTCCGCTCGATCGCCCGCGAGGCGGGAAACCGCACCAAGATGGCGGTTTGGAGCAATGATGAAAACGTCGATCCCATTGGCGCGTGTGTCGGTCCGAAGGGACAGCGCGTGGGAAACATCGTCGACGAGCTTCGCGGCGAGAAGATCGACATTATCAAATACAGTGAAGACCCTGCCGAGTTTATTGCCTCCGCGCTCGCGCCTGCCGATGTCGTTTCGGTCACCGTGGCGGAGGAGGGGAAAGCCTGCCGCGTCATCGTTCCCGATGACCAGCTCTCCCTTGCCATCGGCAAGGAGGGGCAAAACGCGCGCCTTGCCGCGCGTTTGACCGGCTATAAGATCGACATTAAGCCCGAATCCTACCGCGAGGAGCTTGCGGAGTAAGCGCTGTATGAGGGGAGGCAGCCCATGCAAAAAGTAAAAAAGGTGCCGCAGCGGCAATGCCTGGGCTGTCGCCAGATGCGCGATAAAAAATCGCTCATCCGCGTGGTCAAGTCACCCGAGGGCGTCATCTCGCTCGACTTTGGCGGCAAAGCGAACGGACGCGGCGCGTACGTTTGCCCAAGCAGCGAATGCCTCAAGCGTGCGCGAAAGAGCCGCGCCCTGGAGCGTGCCTTTTCCGCGCAGATCGAGGAGGGCATCTATGATGCGCTCGAGCGGGAAATGGAGGCGCGCGATGAGTGACCACATTTTGAATTTCCTCGGACTTGCGTACCGCGCGGGAAGCCTTGTCGTCGGAGAAGAGCCGGTCGGCGCCGCTGCGCGGGCGAAGGATGCGAGGCTTTTGATGCTCGCCTGCGACGCGGCGGCGAACACCGTGCGCAGGGCAAAGCACTTTGCCGATGCCGGCGCGTGCATCGACATCACGCTCCCCTATACGAAAGATGCGCTTGGCTCCGCTGTTGGGCGCACTTCGTGCGCGATGCTCGCGCTCACCGATGTGGGCTTTGCCGACGCGCTTTTGAAAAAGCTCACCGCACTTGACGAGGCGCGGTACGCCGATGTGTCTGCGCGCATGAGCGTCAAAGCGCAGCGTGCGGCGCAGCGACGGCGCGAAGCCGCACAGCACGAAAAAAATGTCCGCACCGGAAAAGCTGCGCGCAAAGCGCGAGAGAGAAAAGCGGTGTCGGCGCAGGAGATGGATCACCCGCCGGAAACGCCGAAGGAGAAGTCCCCTCCGCCGCGTGAGCGCCGCAAAACGCAGAGCAAGCGCCCCGACCGCCCGCGTGAGAGAAGCAAAAAAACCACAAGCGCACAGCGCTTTGCGCGAAGCCTCCCCGTGAAAAAGGGGAAGGGCTCGGTAAAAAAAGAGGTAAAGAGGTAAAGTAAACCCGTCCGCATCACTTATGGAGGTGTTATATTGGCTATTACTGCGAATAAATACAGAGTGCATGAGCTGGCAAAGGATCTCGGTCTGCCCTCGAAGGAGATCATCTCGATCCTGACCGAGTACGCGACTGCCCCCAAGGGGCACAGCCAGGTCCTCAGCGACGAGGAGCTTTCCCTCGTTTTCGATTGTCTGACCCAGCGCCACAGCGCAACGCTTGAATCGGTATTTTCCGAAACATATCAGGAACCGGCGAAAAAAGCGGAGGAGAAGAGCGCTCCCGCCCCGCAGCAGGACGCACCCGCGCCCGCCGCGGAAAAGAGCGAGCCGGCTGCGGAAAAGAAGGAAGCTGCTCCCGCACCCGCTGCGCAGGGCGTGAGCGAACAGAAGTCCCGCGTCCCGAGCAAGAAAGTTGTCGATACGCGCAAGGCTGTCAATGTCAACCTTGACCGCTATGACGAAAAGCTCGAGGAGATGGCGGGCGCGCGCGGCGGTCGGATGCAGGAGTCCGGCGGCAAGGAAAAGTTCCGCAACGCAGGAAACAAGAAAAAGCAGCAGCAGGCCTCTTCGATGAGCAACAAGCGCCGTCAGGAAGAGGCGGAGCGTATGCGCCGGTTGCAGCTTGAAATCGCCAAAAAAGCGCCCGTTAAGGTCATGATCGGCGATGAGATCAGCGTGGGCGAGCTTGCAAGCCGCATGAAAAAGACGGCGACCGAAGTTGTCAAGTGCCTTATCCGCAACGGCGTTATGGCATCTGTCAGCCAGATCATCGACTTTGACACTGCCGCCATCATCGCAGAAGAAATGGGCTGCAAAGTCGAGCGCGAAGTCGTTGTGACGATCGAAGAAAAGCTCATCGACGACCATAAGGACGACGAGAAGGATCTTCTTCCCCGTGCGCCCGTTGTCGTTGTCATGGGTCACGTCGACCACGGCAAAACGTCGCTTCTTGACGCGATCCGCCATGCGAACGTCGCCTCCGGCGAAGCCGGCGGTATTACCCAGCACATCGGCGCCTATCAGGTGCAGATCAACGGAAAACCCATCACCTTCCTCGATACGCCCGGCCATGAGGCGTTTACCTCCATGCGTGCGCGCGGCGCGATGGTCACTGACGTTGCCATCCTTGTTGTTGCGGCGGAGGACGGTATCAAACCCCAGACGGTCGAATCGATCAACCACGCAAAAGCGGCGGGTATTCCCATTATCGTTGCCATCAACAAGATGGATAAACCTGAGGCGAATCCCGAGCGCATCAAGCAGCAGCTCACCGAGTATGAGCTGGTCGCCGAAGACTGGGGCGGCGATACGATCATCTGCCCCATCTCCGCGAAAAAGCACATGGGCATCGACAACCTCCTCGAAATGGTGACGCTCACTGCAGAGGTTGCGGAGCTGAAAGCAAACCCGAACCGCGCCGCCAGCGGCACGGTCATCGAAGCGCGGCTTGACAAGGGCCGCGGCCCGGTCGCGACGCTGCTCGTCCAAAACGGCACGCTGCACCAGGGCGACATCATCATTGCCGGTACGGCTGTCGGCCGCGTGCGTGCGATGATGAACGACAAGGGCCAGAAGATCACTGCGGCCGGCCCCTCCGTTCCTGTCG
The DNA here is from genome assembly GCA_017408525.1 of Oscillospiraceae bacterium. Classification (GTDB taxonomy): domain Bacteria; phylum Bacillota; class Clostridia; order Oscillospirales; family Oscillospiraceae; genus RGIG2163. The sequence continues at coordinate 6,745 of JAFQUN010000022.1, read as the reverse complement.
AGATCACCGGTCTTGGTGAAACACCTGCCGCCGGCGCGACGTTCAACGCCGTTGCCGATGAGCGCCTTGCCCGTGAGCTTGTTGAGCAGCGCAAGGAAGAAGAGAAGGCGAAGGCGAACGCTCCGGCAACGAAGGTGTCGCTTGAAGACCTCTTCTCCCAGATCCAGGCGGGCGAGATGAAAAACCTCAACCTCATCGTCAAGGCTGACGTGCAGGGTTCTGTCGAGGCGGTTAAAACGTCGCTTGAAAAGCTCACCAACGAAGAAGTCCGCGTGCGCGTGATCCACGGCGGCGTCGGCGCGATCAGCGAAACCGACGTTATGCTTGCCGCCACGTCGAACGCCATCATCGTTGGCTTCAATGTCCGTCCCGATGCGGCTGCCCGTGACAATGCGGCGCGTTCGCACGTTGATATGCGTATGTACCGCGTCATTTACGATGCGATCGACGAGATCACCGCAGCCATGAAGGGTATGCTTGCCCCGAAGTTCCGCGAAAACGTCATCGGTCACGCCGAGATCCGCCAGACTTACAAGGTCTCCGGCGTCGGTACGGTCGCCGGCTGCTACGTGGTCGACGGCAAGGTGCAAAGAAGCTGCGACGTTCGCATCGTGCGCGACGGCATCGTCATCCACGAAGGACAGCTTGCCTCGCTCCAACGCTTTAAGGACGCGGTGAAAGAGGTCGCATCGGGTTACGAGTGCGGTCTTAGCATCGAAAAGTTCAACGACATCAAAGAAGGCGACGTTGTTGAAGCGTACGTCATGGAGCAGATCGAGGTATAAGCCGTTGAAAGCGGCTCGTACACGCGCTGCGCGAGATGGAACACGCTTCGCGCCTGCTGCGTGAATTCGGTGAAACTTTTTCGGAAAACTATGATCGCGCCCGAATGGGCGCGATCGTTTTAAGGAGAAAATTTATGGCAAGTAATCGCATCGGACGCATTAACGAGGAGATACAGCGTGCGCTCGCCGCGCTTTTTCGTGAGCTGAAAGACCCGCGTGTGCAGGGCGGAATGGTCTCCATCACGCACGTGGACGCGACGAACGACCTTCGCTACTGCCGCGTGTATGTAAGCGTTCTGGACAAGTCCCAGGAAAAGGATGTCCTGCGCGGACTCAAATCAGCGGGCGGCTACCTTCGCCGTGAGCTTGGCGCGCAGCTTCGTCTTCGCTACACGCCGGAGCTGCAATTCATCGCAGATGACTCCATCGCCTACGGCGCGCATATTCTGGAGGTTCTGCGCGACCCGACGAAGGTCAAGCCTGCGAATCCTGCGAACGAAAATATCGTTTTGGAAGACGAATGAGTGAGGTGGCGACATGATGACACCGGTACAGGCGGCGGAATTTCTCAAAAGCCGCGACGATATTCTTATCCTCACCCACCGCCGTCCCGACGGCGATACCATCGGCTGCGCGGCGGGACTTTGCGCGGCGCTTCGCCGCATCGGAAAACGCGCCGCTATCCTCTATAACGAGGAGATCACGCCCAACAACGCCCACTACGCCGAGCCGTACTGGACGGAGGACGGCTCGGATTTTACAACGGTCGTTTCGGTCGACGTTGCCGCATACGACCTTTTCCCCAAAAACGCAAAGCCGTATGTTGAAAAGATCGCCCTTGCCATTGACCATCATCCGTCGTTTGAAGAATTCGGCGAAAACCACTGCGTTTACCCCGAGCGCGCCGCCTGCGGCGAGATCGTCTACGAGATCGTGTGTGCGATGGACGCGCTTGCACCGGAGTCGGCTCTGCCGCTCTATGCTGCCGTTTCGACGGATACGGGCTGTTTTGTCTACACGAACACGACGCCCAACACCCACCGCGTCGCTGCCGCGCTGATGGAGCAGGGCATCGACTATAAGACCGTCAACAAGCGCCATTTTCGTACGAAGACGAAAAAGAGGCTCGCGCTCGAAGGCGCGATGCTCTCCACGATGGAATTTTTCGACGAAGGCCGCGTTGTGGTGCTGCAAGTTCCCTGTGCGCTGATGGAGTCGGTGCAGGCGACGGAAGCCGACGCGGAAGACCTTTCCGCCCTCGGCGGTCTTGTGGAGGGGACGGATTGCTCGATCACCATGCGTGAGCTTGACGCGGGCGTGTGGAAGGTCTCCGTCCGTTCGGGAAAGCGCATCAACGCGACGGAAGTGTGCGCAAAGCACGGCGGCGGCGGACACGCGGCGGCTGCCGGCTGCACCGTCCGCGGCACAGCGGATGAGGTCAAGGCGATGCTTCTTGCAAGTGTCGACGAGGTGGCGCATGGCTGACGGCATCCTCATCATCGACAAGGCCGAAAATTGGACGAGCATGGACGTTTGCGCGAAGCTGCGCGGCATCCTGCATGAAAAACGCATCGGACACGCCGGCACGCTCGACCCGATGGCGACGGGCGTTCTGCCTGTTTTTGTCGGGCGCGCGACGCGCGCGGTGCAGTTTGCCGAAAGCGGCCGGAAGGAATACGTCGCCTCGCTGCGCCTTGGTCTTACGACCGACACGCAGGATACGACGGGAAACACGATCGCGACCGCACCGGTCACGGTCGGCGCTGCGGAGCTTTGCGCCGTTTTGCCGCGCTTTACCGGCGAGATCGAGCAGATCCCGCCGATGTACTCCGCCATCAAGATAAACGGGCAAAAGCTCTATGACCTTGCCCGCCGCGGCGTGGAGGTCGAGCGCAAGCCCCGCCGTATCACGATCTACGAACTGGAACTTGTGGAGCAGACAGCGCCGGACACGTTTACCCTTCGCGTCCTCTGCTCAAAGGGGACGTATATCCGCTCACTTTGCCACGATATCGGCGCGGCGCTTGGCTGCGGCGGCTGCATGGCGGCGCTGCGGCGCACGATGGCGGCGGACTTCACGCTTGCCGACGCTGTGACGCTGGACGAAGTGCAGGAGAAGGGCGAGAGCCTTCTTCGTCCGACCGATACGCTTTTCCGCGCCCACGATGCCGTGACGCTCACCGCGCAGCAGGAGCGGCGCGCGCGAGACGGCAATCCGGTCAAGTGCGGCCTTGCCGACGGGACGTACCGCGTCTTTGCGCCCGACGGCACGTTTCTTTCGCTCTCACGCGCGCAGGATGGTACGCTTACGGCGATCAAAAACTTTTTTGGAGCATAACGCATGGACGAACGCAAAGTGATCGCCCTCGGGTTTTTCGATGGCGTACACAGAGGGCATGGCGCCCTTTTCAAAAAAGCGGTCGAACGCGCCGCGCAGCTTGGCTGCACACCGGCGGCATTCACATTCGACCGCGCGCCGAAGGAGGCGGTCAGCGGCATACCACTGCCGCTCATCAATTCGCTTGCCGACCGCAAGGCGCTGATCGACCGGCTCTACGGTATCGGGCGCGTCATTGTCGAGCCGTTTGACGCGCAGATGATGACGATGCATTGGGAGGCATTTATCGAAACGCTTCTGTGCGGAAAACACGGCGCTGCCCACCTTGTCGCGGGGCATGATTTCCGCTTCGGACACAAAAACGAGGGGAATGTCGAAAAGCTCGCCGAAAAATGCCGCAGGCTTTCTATCGGCTGTGACATTGTGGAAGCCGTCACGCTCGATGGCGTGACGTGCAGCTCGACGCATATCCGTGCGCTTTTGCAGCGCGGTGATGTGCGTACTGCCGCGAGATTTCTGGGTCATCCCCACTGTCTTACGCAGACGGTCGCCCACGGGCGGCGGATCGGGCGCACCATCGGCGTGCCGACGGTCAACCTGACGATCCCCGAAAAGGTCATAACGCCGGCGTTCGGCGTATATGCTGCGCGCGTCATCCTGCCGGACGGAGCAGTGCGCGGCGGTGTCACAAATGTCGGCGTGCGCCCGACAGTCAGCGGCAGCGGCGTCACGGTCGAAACGTTCATCCTTGACTTTGACGGCGACCTGTACGGCGAGGAGATCCGCGTCGAGTTTTTGGAATACCTTCGTGCCGAGCAGAAATTCTCCTCCCTTGACGATCTCCGCGCCCAAATCGCGCGCGACGCGGAGCGGGCAAAAGAGATCATTGATGAAACGGAAAAAGACCGCTGCGGGAATTGATCCTGCGGCGATCTTTTTATTTCCCGAGCCACACCCATTTCCCGACGAAATTTCCACACTTTTCCCTGTAAGCTGTTTGAAAAAGGGTCAAGGAGTGGACAACCAATGAGAAATATCGAATGGACGGCGCGCTTGCCGCGTGCGGCGCAGCTTACAGGCAGTGCGGTGCGCCTTTCCCTCTGCACGCTTTTGACAGGTGCGCAGATATTCGGCGGTTACGCGCCGTTGGGTCTTGGTATGGTGGCAGCATCCGGCGCGGGAGCCGGAGGTCTGTTCGCGCTTGCGGGAAGCCTTCTCGGTACGCTTGCTTTTATGGATTTTGCGCAGGGTCTGCGCTATCTTGCCGTGTGTCTGCTGCTTTTCAGCGCAAACAATGCCTTCTGCGAAACACGGTTCATGCAGCGGCGGCTTTTTCTTCCGATCGCTGCCGCATCGCTGATGCTTTGCGTGGAGCTTATCTATCTTGCGCACGCGCCGGTGCAGCAGATCGCATATTGTATCGCGGCGCTTTTGCTCACAGCGGTGAGCGCATATCTTTTTACGCAGATGCTCAAAGCACCAGAAGCTGTGGCGGAGAGCGAGCAGCAGTGCGCGTGGCTTCTCGCTGCTGCCGGCGTTTTGATGACTGTCTCGCGTCTCGGCGTTATCGGCGGCGTTTCGCCGGGGCGCGTTCTTGCCGCGCTTGCCGCGCTTCTGCTTGCCTACGACCAGGGCGGCAATGTCGCATTCTGCTGCGGTGCGGCGCTCGGTCTTGCAATGGACCTTTGCGCGCAGGAGCAAACCTTTGTACATACGGCAGTCTACGGGCTGGGAGCTTTTTGCGTGGGGCTTCGTGCGCGCGGAAAGCGCCATACGGCGGCGCTGCGCTTCGCCGTGCCTGCGGCGCTTTTGCTTTTGCCGCTTCCCGATGAAGCGGGACTTGCCGCGCTTTATGAGGTGCTTGCCGCGACGCTCGCGTTTCTCGTTCTTCCCACGCGGCTTTTGCGCAGCGGAAAGCGCCTGCGCCCCATCGTGACGACGCGCGAGCAGCTAAAAGGGCAGCTTGACGATGCGGCAGCGGCATTCCGTGAGCTGTATGAGACGCTGCTGCACGCGCCGCAAAAGACGCAGGAAAACCCCGCCTGTATCTTCGATCACGCCGCCGAGCAGGTCTGCCGTTCGTGTACGCTCTGCTCGCTTTGCTGGGAGCGGGAATACGTTTCGACATACAATGCACTCAACGATGCGACAAGCGCGCTTCTTTCGCGCGGACACAGCAAAGCGACGGATTTTCCCGCGCATTTTTCAAATCGATGCATCCATTTCTCTGAATTTCGCGGTGCGGTCGACCATCATCTCTCCGTCTATCTCCTGCGCCGCGCCTACAACGAGGAACTTGCCCGGGCGCGCAAAAGCGCGAAGGGGCAGTACGCCTATATCTCGGAGCTGCTGTCCTCTGCCGCTGCGCACGTTGCGAAGGAGGCGCGCCCTGCGTTTTCCCGCACAAAGCGCGCCTACCTTGTCGGCATGGCGCTGCGTGCAAAGGAGGGGGAGAACACCTGCGGTGACAGTGCGACGTTTTTTGAAGCGGGGGACAAGCTCTACATCCTCCTCTCCGACGGGATGGGGGGCGGCGAGGCTGCGCAGCGCGAATCGTCGCTCGCGGTTCGTCTTCTGGAGAGGTTCCTGCGCTCGGGTATTGATGTGGAACCGGCGCTCAAGACACTCAACGCCGCGCTCACTTTGCGAAGCGACGAGTCGCTTGGCTTTACCACGGTCGACCTTTGCGTCGTGCCGCTTTGCGGTGGAGAAGCGGAGGTGTATAAGTATGGCGCCGCGCCGTCGTACACCAAGCGCATGGGGCGCGTGCGCAGGGTGAGCTGCCGCTGCCTTCCTGCGGGACTTCTTGCAGCAGATGCACCGCCGGAGCAGACGTGTGTGACGCTGGAGGATGCGTCGTTTTTCGTGATGGTCACCGATGGCATCGCGGATGAGGCGGATGACGAGTGGCTGCAAAACCTCCTTGCAGGCTGGAGCGGCGAAAATCCGCAGTCACTTGCCGCAGCGGTCATGGCAGAATCGCTCGACCATAAGGGACGCAGCGACGACTGCGGCGTTGTTGCGCTATACTTACCATCTTCTGAGGAGGCAAGGGGAGTATAGAGAAATTTTCTTGTGATGAGGAAAAGCGCAGTATAATCTGCCGGCAAAACGGTCATACTGGAAATACTTTCAAGGACGAGGAGTTGAGCTTACTTGGTCAAGGGCATTTCCAGACGGGTGATCGTCGTCGATTCACCTGACCCGCGTATCTTCGAACAGGCGATCTTTATCGTGCGAAATGATGTGCTTGGCGGCGATGGCGTGACATCCAGGCAGCTGGTGGACGAGGCGCGCCGCGTGGCGAAAAACTATGTCCGTGTGCATACGAGCAAGCCCGCATCCCGTCTGCCGTGCGCGCCGCTTTTTTGGAGTGCCGTCGGCGCATTTGCGCTCGGCTGCGTGTGGCTGACAGTTTTTTTGCTGTAAGATTCAAAAAAGATGCTTTGCATCTTTTTTGAGTTTTTTGCACGCCGCTGCAGCGGCGAAACGCTGTGAGATTTTAAGGAAAGCGGGAAAAGGAGAGCGATGTTGTATCGCTCTCCTTTTCCTTTTCAAAACGGCGAAAGTGTGATATAATAACCCAAGTATACGCAAATTTTCGGTAAGTGAGGTGTCCTCC